>OKRF01000145.1:25372-30114 GCA_900290315.1 Candidatus Sulfopaludibacter sp. SbA3
ATTGACAACCGGGCGGGGATATGTCAGAATTCATGCGCAGAATCCGCACACGTGTGCGATTCGTTGAAAGAGTCGAAGGGCCGGTTGCGCATGCCGCCTCAGCTGGGGTTCACCTATGCCTGCACTGGACCAACCCGGCGATCCCGCGGGCACGTACGATGCCCCGCGAAAGGCGTCCATCAAGGACATCGCGCGCCTGGCACACGTTTCCCACTCTACCGTCTCGCGTGCTTTGAGCGGCAACCGGCAGGTAAGCGCGGAGACGTCGGAGCGAATCCGCAAAATCGCCGAGAAGGCCGGATACCGGGCCAGCGCAGCGGCGCGCAGCCTGGTGATGGGGCGCAGCAACACAATCGGTGTGGTGGTCACCAGCATTGCCGACCCGTTTGTGGCGGGCGTGGTGCGGGGAATTGAGGACACCGCGGAGGAGCGCGGCTATTCCGTCTTTCTGGCCAACTCGAACGCGGAGCCGGAGCGCGAATTGCGGGTGGCGCGCTCCTTCGAGGAGCGGAGGGTGGACGGAATCATTGTGACCTCTTCGCGGGTGGGGGCGATGCATGTTCCCTTGATGGAGCGTATGCACGTCCCGGTGGTCCTGTTGAACAACCAGCATCCCAGCGAGTTCGCGCATTCGGTGTTGATCGACAATGTGCAGGCGAGCATGGACGCTACGCGGCATCTGGTGCGCCTGGGCCACCAGCGCATCGCTTACCTGGGAGACCGCTTCGGACACCAGTCCGACACGGAGCGGTTCACCGGCTACCGGCGGGCCATGGAGGAAGCGGGGCTGGGGTTCGCCCCGGAGCTGGTGGTACACGGAGACGGCAAGCCGGAGGGCGGCGAGCAGGCCATGGCGCACCTGCTGGAACTGCCCAATCGGCCAACGGCAGTGTTCTGCTACAACGACATGTCGGCGATGGGGGCTCTACGGCAGATCCGCGCGCATGACCTCAAGGTGCCCGGCGACCTTTCGGTGGTGGGTTTCGATGACTTGTTCTTCTGCCAGTATCTGGAGCCTCCGCTGACCACGGTGCGGCAGCCGCTTCGGCAGATGGGGCGCATGGCGATGGAAACGCTGTTGCACCTCTTCGATGGGCCGCATTCCACCTACAACATTAAAGTGGCAGGGCAGCTAATCGTGCGGCAATCCACTGCCAGCCCGAAGGAGAGCCGATGAGGAGTGAACTGGCATGGCCTTGTCTCCATTGCGGAAGGAGGAAGCCGGGAATCGATGAGTAGTCAATTGCTGGTGGGGCCGGACCGGTTCAATGGGCGGATGGAGGATTTCGGATACGAATACCTGGCATTTGCCAACGTGAAGCTCTCCGCGGACGGATGGCACGAAGGAGACACGGCCGAGCGGGAACTGGCGATTGTAGTGCTGGGGGGCCGCTGTTCGGTGGAGTCTGCGAGGGGCGAGTGGCGGAACTTCGGGTCTCGGGCGCACGTGTTCGACGGGCGGCCGTACACGCTGTACCTGCCGCCGCACACGCGTTTTCGGGTTTCGACGGAAGCGGGCTGTGACTTGGCCCTGTGCTACGCCCGGGCGGAAGAGGAGCACGAGGGACGGCTGGTGACGCCGGAAGAAGTGCAGGTGGAGATTCGTGGGGGAGGAAACGCGACGCGCCAGATCCACCACATGATTCGGCCGGAGTTTCCGGCTCACCGCCTGCTGATCGTGGAGGTTTACACGCCGGCCGGCAACTGGTCCAGCTATCCTCCACACAAACACGATGTGCACAACCCGCCCCACGAGGTGGATCTGGAGGAGATTTACTACTACCGGATCCAGCGTCCGGAGGGCTATGCGATTCAGAAAGTGTATACGGCCGACCGGAGGATCGATGCGACGCTGACAGTGCGCGACGGGGAACTGGTGCTGGTGCCGGAGGGCTACCACCCGGTGGTGGCCGCTCACGGTTACGACGTGTATTACCTGAACGCGCTGGCCGGGTCGGCGCGCTCCATGGCGGCTTCGGACGATCCGGATTACGCATGGGTGCGCGCGGGGTGGCGTGAGAAGGATCCGCGGCTACCACTCGTCTGAACGCGGAGGCAAACCTCATGGAAGTGGCAATTCTTGGCCGCATCGGTTACGACCTGTACTCCGAGGAGCCGCATGTAAATCTGCCGCAGGTGCGGCGGTTTTCCCGCTACCTGGGCGGCAGTAGCGCCAACATGGCGGTCGGGCTTTCACGCCTGGGAGCGCAGGTGGGGATGGTGAGCTGCCTGGGCGACGACAGGCTGAGCGAGTTTCTGATTGAGTTTCTGAAAGCAGAGAGGGTGGACACCAGTCATGTGCACCGGGCGCCCGGCTATTTGCCCTCGCTTTGCTTGACAGAAGTTTCGCCGCCGGACCGGTTCCCGCAGGTCTTTTACCGGCACGATGCCGTGGACACCATGCTGCGGGTGGCGGAAGAGGACCTGAATTACATCGCGGGCCGGGACATGTTCATTACCAACGGCACATCGTTATGCGCTGCGCCCTCGCGCGAGTCTACATACCTCGCGCTGGAGCGCGCCAGGAAAGCCGGGTGCCGCGTGGTATTCGACGTGGATTACCGGGCTATGTCGTGGCCCAGCGCGGCGGCGGCAGGCCAGGCGGTCCGGCTGGCGTTGCCTTTCATCGACGTGCTGATCGGAAATCAGCCGGAGCTGCAGTTAGTGGCTGGGGAGGACGACCTGCGCCGCGCGGCGGAAGCGTTACGGGAGCGGATCCCGTTGCTGGTAAGCAAGCTGGGCGAGCAGGGCACGCGGGTGTGGCAAAACGCGGAGGCGGTGTTCCTGCCACCTTATTCAGTTGAGGTGGTCTCCACCATCGGGGCAGGCGACGGGTTTGCCTCCGGCTTTCTGTACGCGCTGCTGGCGGGCAAGCCGGTGGCCCAATGCCTGCACTATGGAAACGCAGCGGCGGCGATCGTGGTGAGCCGGCTGAGCTGTTCGGAGGCGATGCCCACGCTTGCCGAAGTGGAAGCCATGGTCCGGAGCCGGCAAAAGGAGGTGGTGGACGGTGTTTCCGAGTGACCGATTCCTTCCCGACGCCTTGCTGGCGCGCCTGACGGAGACTCGGGTGAACGATCCGGAGTTTGCCTGCCGCGCCGCTGCCGCGCGAATCCGGCGTCCACAACTGGCGCCAACCGGAAAGCTCAATATCCTGGCGGCAGATCATCCAGCCCGCCATGTGACCAAGGTGGGCGACGACGCTTTAGCCATGGCGGACCGGCGCGACTACCTGGCGCGCATCCTGCGGGTGCTCTCGAGCACGCGGGTGGATGGCGTAATGGCGACGATGGACATTCTGGAGGACCTTCTCTCGATCGATGGGTTTCTACGGGCCGCCGGGGCGGCGACGCTTCTGGATAACAAGCTGCTGATCGCGAGCCTCAACCGAGGCGGGCTGGCGGGCTCGACCTGGGAGATGGACGACCCGATCACGGGCGCCACCCCGGCGGTCTGCCAGGCATGGCGGTTCGACGGCGCGAAGCTCCTGCTGCGCGTGGACGCTCAGGAGCCGGCTTCGCTGAAGACCATTCTGGCAAGCGTGCGGGCGATCAACGAGTGCAATGCGCTGCGCCTGCCCGTATTCCTGGAGCCGCTTCCAGTGACTCGGACTGAAAGGGGCTTCACAGTGGTGAATACCAGCGAGGCACTGGCGCGGCTGGCCGGCGTGGCCTCGGCGCTTGGCGACAGCAGCCGGTACATGTGGCTGAAGCTGCCCTACTGCGAGGACTACCAGACCGTGGCGCGGTCGACGACCTTGCCGATTCTTCTGCTGGGTGGAGAATCCGCGGGCGATCCGGCGCCGTTCCTGCGGCAACTGGAGTCCGCGCTAAAGGCGGGGCCGAACGTACGCGGGGCGCTGGTGGGACGAAACGTGCTCTATCCAGGGGCACAGGACCCGCTCGCGATGGCGGAAGGTGCAGGCGGGATCGTGCATGAGGGCTGGGGGGTGCAGCAGGCTCTGGCGTCGATGGGCGAAGCGAATGGCGCCGCCATGGACCGTCTGGCAGCGTGCCTGTGAGACAAGGAGGAATGGTGAAGACCACAAAACTCACGATGTCCCAGGCCTTGCTGGGCTTCCTGAAGAATCAGTATGTGGAGCGGGATGGAGCGGAGCACCGGTTCTTCTCGGGCGTACTGGGAATCTTCGGCCACGGCAACGTGGCGGGCATCGGCCAGGCTTTGCAGCAGAACCTCGATCTTCCGTACATCCCCGTCCGCAACGAACAGGCGGCGGTTCACATCGCTGCGGGATACGCCAAGACGAGCAACCGGCTGCGGACGTTCGTTTGCACGTCGTCCATTGGTCCGGGCGCCACAAACATGATCACAGGCGCGGCGCTGGCTACCATCAACCGGCTGCCGGTGCTGCTGCTGCCCGGAGACATTTTCGCGCGGAGAAACGTGGCCCCGGTGCTGCAGCAACTCGAGTCGCCGTCCACCCAGGACATTGGCGTGAACGATTGTTTCCGGCCGGTGTCCCGCTACTGGGACCGCATTTACCGTCCGGAGCAATTGATCACCGCGCTGCCGGAGGCGATGCGGGTGCTCACTTCGCCCTCGGATTGCGGCGCGGTGACGCTGGCGCTTCCGCAGGACGTGCAGGCGGAAGCCTACGATTATCCGGAGGAACTGTTCCACAAGCGCGTGTGGCTGATCCGCCGCCCGGAGCCGGACGCGGTGAGCTTCGCGCGGGCCGTAGAGGCGATTCGCGCCAGCCGCAAGCCGTTCCTCGTGGCGGG
>OKRF01000145.1:30124-34369 GCA_900290315.1 Candidatus Sulfopaludibacter sp. SbA3
CCGCAAGCCGTTCCTCGTGGCGGGCGGCGGAGTGTTGTTCAGCGAAGCGTCGGAGGCGTTGGCGCAGTTTTGCGCGGCCACCGGTATCCCTGTGGGTGAGACGCAAGCGGGCAAGGGTTCGCTGCCCTACGACCATCCGCAGTCGATGGGCGCGGTGGGGGCCACGGGGACACTGGCGGGGAACCGGCTGGCGCGGGACGCCGATCTGGTGATCGGCGCCGGCACCCGGTATTCGGATTTCACCACCGCCAGCATGACGGCGTTCCAGAATCCCGGCGTGCGTTTTGTGAACATCAACACAGCGGAGTTTGACGCGTTCAAGGTGTCGGCAATTCCGGTAGTGGCGGACGCGCGCGTGGCGCTGGAGCGGCTGACGGCGGCGCTGGCCGGCTACCGGGTGGCAGACCGCTATGCGGCGGTCATGCGAAGTCTAAAGGAGGAGTGGGAGGCGGAAGTCGACCGTCTCTTCCATTTGGGACTTGAGCCGCGTCCGGCGCAGAGCGAGGTGATTGGGGCAATGTGGGAGGCTTCCGGCCCTCGCGACATCCTGCTATCGGCGGCGGGCAGCCATCCGGGCGACCTGCACAAGCTGTGGCGAACCCGCACGCCAAACGGCTATCACATGGAATACGGCTACTCGTGCATGGGCTATGAGATCCCCGGAGCCCTGGGAGCGAAGCTGGCCGACCCGACGCGCGAAGTGTATGTCTTTCTCGGCGACGGCACCTACCTGATGATGCCGGGCGAAATTGTCACATCCATCCAGGAGGGTGTGAAAATCATCATCGTGCTGGTGGACAACCACGGGTTCGCAAGCATCGGCGGTTTGAGCCAGTCTTTGGGGCAGCAGGGTTTTGGCACGGCGTATCGCACGCGCGTGGCGGAATCCGGACAATTGGAAGGGAACTTCCTGCCGGTGGACTACGAGGCCAACGCGCGCAGCTTGGGAGCACACGCGATTCGTGCCAACGGGCTGGTGGAGTTCAAGCTGGCCCTGGAAAAGGCCAAGAGCCTGGATCGCACCACTGTAATCGTGATTGAGACCGAGCGTGAGGTCCGGGTGCCGGGGTACGAATCCTGGTGGGATGTGGCGGTGGCCGAGGTTTCCGAAATGGAGAGCGTCCGTGAAGCGCGCGCGCGTTACGTAGAGGCCCGGCGGAAGCAACGCCACCATATATGAACTTCTGTGCGGGCGCAGGTTTTGAGGATTGAGTTATGTCGAAGCTTCTGGTTGGGAACGCTCCCTGTTCGTGGGGTACGTTGGAGTTCGAAGACGCCAAGGGCGGACAGGTCGGGTATTCCCGGATGTTGGACGAGTTGGCCGAAACGGGGTACACCGGAACGGAGCTTGGCGATTGGGGTTACATGCCGGCCGACCCTGGCGCGCTGGGAAGCGAACTGAAACGGCGCGGGCTGGTGATGCTGCGCTGGTGATGCTGGGGGCGTTTGTGCCCGTAGCTTTGAAGAACGAAAGGGAGCACGATGGCGGGATCGCGGCCGCGCTGAGAACCGCTCGTCTGCTGGGTGCCGTCGGCGCGACTCCGAAACCTTACCTGGTTTTGGCCGACGACAACGGCAAGGACCCGTGGCGTACCCGTATGGCGGGACGGATTCCCGCGGCCGCGAGTATGAGCACGGCGGAATGGGCCGTGTTCGCGACAGGAGCGAATCGCCTGGCTTGCGCGGTTCTTGAGGAGACGGGCCTCAGGACGGTCTTTCATCACCACTGCGCCGGCTACGTGGAGACACCGGAGGAGATCGCCAGATTCCTCGACTTGACCGACCCGCGAAAGATCGGGCTGGTCTTCGACACCGGACACTTCACGTACGGCGCGGGCCACGCCTGCGTGGTCGAGGCGCTGGATCGCTATGGAGACCGCGTCTGGTACATGCATTTCAAGGATTGCGACCCGCAGGTGGCGGCGCGGGCGCGCGCGGAAGAGTGGGACTATTTCACGGCGCTGCGGCACGGCGTATTCTGCGAACTGGGAAAGGGCTCGGTGGACTTTCCGGCGGTGCTGCGCTGGCTCGCCGGGCGGCGTTACGACGGCTATGTGCTGGTGGAGCAGGACGTGCTGCCGGGCATGGGAGTGCCCAAGGAGAGCGCGCGGCGGAACCGGGAATACCTGCGCTCCATCGAATCGAGTTTTGTCTGAGTCATATCTGCGTGCGGAGGCTTCTATGACCCCGAATCGACTTCACATTGGCATCATTGGAGCGGGCAGAATCGGAAAGGTGCATGCGGAGACGGTTGCCTTCGGCCTGCCAGAGGCACAGATCGTCTCCATCACAGACATCAACCGCGACGCAGCCATCGATGTGGCAAAGCGTTGCGGGATCCCGTCGGTGGCTGCAACCAGCGAGGAGATCCTTGCCGATCGAGGCGTTGACGCGGTGCTGATCTGCTCCTCCACGGACACGCACGCCGAGCTGATCGGCGAAGCCGCGCGCGCCGGCAAGCACATTTTCTGCGAGAAACCGATCGCGCACAATCTCGCGATGATCGACGCGGCCTTGGAAGCGGTAGACAGAGCGGGTGTGAAGTTGCAGATCGGCTTCAACCGGCGCTTCGATGCGAACTTTGCGCGCGTGAAACGGGCCGTGGAAACAGGAGAGATTGGAACGCCGCGTCTGATGCACATCATCAGCCGTGATCCAGCGCCGCCGCCGCTTTCCTACATCAAGGTGTCTGGCGGAATGTTTCTAGACATGACGATCCACGATTTCGACATGGCCCGATTCCTGATCGGGGACGAAGTGGAGGAGATCTTTGTCGCGGGCGGCGTGATGGTGGATCCGGAAATCGGCGCTGCGGGAGATCTGGATACGGCCGTGATCGTGTTGCGCTTCCGCAACGGCGTAATTGGGACGATCGACAATTGCCGCCAGGCGGCTTACGGGTATGACCAGAGGGTCGAGATCCTGGGCAGCCTCGGACAAATTGCTGCCGGGAACCGCTATCCAAACCAGGTGGTGGTGAGCACGGGCAGCGCAGTGCGGAAGGATCTGCCGCTGAACTTTTTCATGGAGCGCTACCGGGATAGCTTCGCGGCTGAACTGCGCTGCTTTGTCGAGGCGGTAATCCACGACAGGCCCACGCCGGTGAACGGCGAAGACGGGCGCATTCCAGTCGTAATGGGGCTGGCTGCCTGCAAGGCCTATCAGGAACGCCGGAGCGTGCGACTGGCCGAAGTCGGAGAAAGCGTAGTGCGGCGCTGAGGACAACATGCAAAGTACACGGCGAAAACGCTGCAACTTAACTTGCGTGCCAGCGAGCCTGCTAACGAGCAGACAGACTCTTGAGGTAAGCAATGATAGCCGCCCGTTCCTCCGCCTTTGGAACGCGAAACGTCATATCGTTATCCGGCACCACCGATTCGGTGTCCGTCAGCCATTTGTCCAGCGTGGCCTCGTCCCACGTGAACTTCGCATTCTTGAGTGGCGCGGAATACTGAAAACTTTTCACACTGGCTGCCATCCTCCCGACAACGCCCTTGAGACGCGGGCCTTCATGATCCGCATCCAAAGCGTGGCACCCGCCGCACCGTTTCTGGAAGAGAGCCTGTCCGTCAGGTGCGCTTTGACCGTAGATCGTCGATAACGCCATAGCTGCCAACCCAAAAACAATCAAACCTTTGATCGTCACGATTCACTCTTTCTCTGTGTCCACATATGGGAAGACGGGCGGAGGCGGCCGAATATTCCAGTAGGACAGACGATCGTTTTGTGTCGTCTGTCAATGTAGGGGCGGACCGCCCCGCGAAACGGGATGAAAAACCGGCGGTTGGTAACGCCGTCGGTCAAGCCGCCGGTTGCACTGGCCGACCGGCGACAAGATCGCCGGCGTTACCGTTCGCTGTGCCGGTTTTCCGACCGTGTTAGGGGCCCGCTCGCGGGCAACGATAAGCATGAAAATGGGCGGGATTTTCGAGGGTGGGTGGCACGGGTTTGCGGCGGGCCGCGGCTCGGGATTTTCGCGAGGGTCGGCTGATGAGGCGAAGCCTCACCCGGCAGATGAAAATGGCTGGAAAACGCGTCGAGATTTCGCAAAGCGGCAAATTCGAGCCCGGCACGAAGATTCGCCAAAGTCGGCGAATTTCGAGCCTGTTGGGGTGCCCGCGCGCGGGCAACGATGGGTATGAAAATGGGGGAACGCGTCGGGGTTTCGCGCAGGGGCAAACGCGAGCCAGGCACGAAGATTCGCCAAAAGGCGGCGAATTTCGAGCCTGGCACGGTTTGCGGCGT
>OKRF01000267.1:0-12253 GCA_900290315.1 Candidatus Sulfopaludibacter sp. SbA3
AAGCCGCTGTACTATTACCGGCGGGGTGACGATCTGTATTTCGGCAGCGAACTGAAAGCGATTCTGGAGCATCCCGAGGTGCCGCGGCGATTGGATGTGGCGGCGCTGGACTCGTATCTTTCGGTGAATTACGTACCGGGCCCACACACGCTGATGGACGGGATTCGCAAGCTGCGGGCGGGGTCGTTCCTGGAGTGGCGCCATGGCAAGATGTGGATGGAGCCGTGGTGGACGGCGCCGGCTGGAGAGACTCGACGGATTTCGCTAGAAGGCGCGAAGGAAGAGCTGGACTGGCTGTTGCGGGATGCGGTGCGGGAGCACCTGGTGTCCGACGTGCCGCTGGGAGTTTGGGCATCGGGCGGGCTGGATTCCTCAACAATCCTGCACTACGCGGCCGAGCAGACGGCGGGAAGGTTGAAGACGTTCTCGGTTTCGTTTGCGGGCCGCAGTTTCGACGAGACTCCGTATTTTCGCGAGATCGCGAAGAGGTACGGCACGGATCATCACGAATTCGATTTGAATCCAGAGGTGGAGCTCGAAGGCGCGATACAGGATTTCGCGTATTACTCCGACGAGCCGAGCGCCGACGCAGGAGCGCTGCCGGTGTGGTTTCTTTCGCGCATGAGCCGGCGGCACGTGACGGTGGCACTTTCCGGCGAAGGCGCCGATGAGTTGCTCGGCGGCTATCTGACTTACGTGGCGGACCAGTTGGCGCGGCCATTCCGGATGCTGCCGGGCAGCGTGCGGCGGTTGATGCGAAGCGCGCTGGACCGCTACATGCCGGTGTCCGACGACAAGATCAGCCTGGAGTACAAGCTGAAGCGCTGGCTGGAGGGAAGCTGTCTGGATCCGGACGAAGCTCACTTCTTCTGGAACGGCACGTTCTCCAACGAGCAGCGGAGGCAGATCAAGCCGGGATCGAACGGCAACGGACTACAGGCGCTGGTGGATGGGCTGGAACTGATGCCGAGCGGGGTAGTGGACCGGTATCTGCGGGTGGACCAGAATTACTATCTGGCGGACGATATTTTGTACAAGACGGACCGGATGAGTATGGCGCATTCGCTGGAAGTGAGGCCGCCGTTTCTGGATCACCGGATAGTAGAGTTTGCGGCTTCCCTGCCCCAGAGGATGAAGATCCGGGGGTTCAAGCAGAAGTTCATTCTCAGGGAACTGATGCGTGGCAGGCTGCCGGAATCGATATTGAACCGGAAGAAGACGGGTTTCGATATCCCGACGCACGACTGGTTCCGCGGGCCTTTGCGAGGCCTGTTGATGGACACGCTGACGGATGAGGCAATTCAGGCGACGGGGATCTTCGATGCGGAGGCAATACACACGCTGATACGCGATCATATGGAGAGGCGTATCAATGTCGGATATCACTTATGGGGCCTGCTGACGCTTTTTCTGTGGATGAAGAGATGGAAGGTGGAGGTTACTCCACCGGCGGAAGAAGTACAGCCCGATCCTGGTCAGGTGCTCGTTATCCGCTGATTGTTGCGGTGGTTGCTTCGTTGATTTTCCTGGGCTGCATCGTCAGCCCGCCATCACTGATGGATGACGTGGACGCGGTACAGGCGCAGATTGCGCATAACATGCTGCAATCAGGCGACTGGGTCACGGCGCGGCTGGATGGCGTTAAGTACCTGGAGAAATCCCCTCTCAAGTACTGGATGATCGCCGTGAGCTTCATGGTGTTCGGTGCTCACGACTGGGCGGCGCGGATTCCGATTGCGTTGGCGACGGTGATGCTGTGCTGGGTGACGGCGCGATTCGGGGCGTGGGCGTTCGGACGGCGAGCGGGCCTGTATTGCGGGCTGGTGCTGGCGACTTCGGTGGGATTATTTCTGTTCACGCGGATCCTGATACCGGACGTGATTCTGACGCTGACGATCACAGTGGCGATGTGGAGTCTGCTGCGCACGCTGGAAGAGGGGGAAGCTCATGCCAGATGGTGGGCTATGGGGATGTGGGCAGCGATGGGAACGGGACTGCTGCTGAAGGGGCTGATTGCGGCGGTGTTTCCGGCGGCCGCGGGGCTGCTGTATTTGTATCTGACGAAGCAGTTATTCCAGCGCAGGACTTGGAAACTACTGCGGCCTTTTACGGGGATGGCGGTGTTCCTACTAATTGCGGCGCCGTGGCACGTGCTGGCGACGCTGCGAAATCCGCCGTATCTGGACTTCACGATGCACAGCGAGAGGGGATCGTATCGCGGGTTCTTCTGGTTCTACTTCATGAACGAGCACGTGTTGCGGTTTCTGAATCTGCGATATCCGCGGGACTACGATACTGTACCGCGGCTGTACTTCTGGCTGTTCCATCTGCTGTGGCTGTTTCCGTGGAGCGTGTATAGTCCGGCGATGTGCAAGCTGGACTACCGGAAGGGGGACAGGGCGTCGCGGGTGCGGCTGCTGGCGCTGTGCTGGACCGGATTCATTCTGGCATTCTTCACACTCTCCACGACGCAGGAGTATTACTCGATGCCGTGCTATCCGGCGCTGGCGCTGCTGTTGGGATCGGCAATCGCTGGCGGGTCGACAGTGCTCGGGTGGGGGACGAAGGCGATTGCGGCGATCGCCACGCTGGCGGCGGTGACGATTGCGGCGATTCTCTGGATGGTCCGTGGAATGGCGGCTCCGGGGGACATCTCGGTGGCGCTGAATCAGAATCCGGAACTGTATCAACTGTCGTTGGGTCACATGGCGGATCTGACGCTGCGAGCGTTCGCGTATCTGCGCGGGCCTCTGGCGGTGGCGGGGGCCGCATTTGCGGTGGGTGCGGTTGGGGCGTGGAAATCGCGACGGGCGGTTCCACTCGCGGCGCTGACGGTGATGATGGTGCTGTTCTTCCATGCAGCGCGAATGGCGCTGGTGGTGTTCGACCCGTACATGGCGTCGCGGCCGCTCGCGGAGGCGGTGCTGAAGGCTCCGGCCGGGGAATTGATTGTAGATGACCAATACTACACATTCTCGTCGGTTTTCTTCTATACGAACAGGCGGGCGCTGCTGTTGAACGGCCGGGTGACCAACCTGGTGTACGGTTCGTACGCGCCGGATGCGCCGCAAGGAGTGTTCATCGACGATGTAGGCCTGCGCGAGCGATGGCCGCAAGCCCAGCGTTATTATCTATTTGCAGAGGGTCCGCAAGTGGCGAGGCTGGAATCGGTAGTGGGTAAGAGGGCGCTGCGAATGGTTGCCGCGAGTGGGGGCAAATTTCTGTTCACAAATCATTGAAACTTTTATTTCGCTTGTTTTCACTTACTTAGCTACTTACAGGGGTCCGATCCGGGTGACCGTGATGTTACTTTGAGATTGGGGAGAGATTGTGGGGCTCGGCAGAAATCGCCGGGCCCCATTTTTATTTGGGAGAACAGAAATGCAGATGAGCAACGAGAACGGTAGTACTCCAGACGCTTGTATGGAATGCGAGCACTGGGACAGAGTGGCGCACCGGGTGCGGGTTAGGTCGCTGCTGTCGTCAATGGCGGACAAGCTTGAAGGCTCGGTCACGGCAGACCAGTTCAAGCCTGCGGTGGGGGACTTCCTGAAGGTTCTGGATGCGGAGCAGAGTCTGGAACCCAGCCAAGGAGACAAGGAGATGACCGTTCAATGGAGGGATCCCGGGCCGACGTTACTGAGCTGACGATACCGTACTGCCCGCTACCTTCGCAGAGAGCGTTTCACGATTGCCGTTCGCGGTTTAAGGGGTTCTCGGGGCCAATCGGCAGCGGGAAGAGCCAGGCCCTGTGCCAGGAAGCGATCAAGCTGAGTTATATCAACCAGGGCCGGACGGGCCTGCTGGGGGCTCCGACTTACCCGATGTTACGGGATGCCACGCAGGCCTGCCTACTGGAGATTCTGGAAGAGAGCGGCATCCGGTACGACCATAACAAGTCAGAGAATACGATTGTCTTCCGCGACACTCGATCGAAGATTCTGCTGCGTGCGGTAGGGCACCAATCTGGCCTGGTTCGCCCTGGACGAGCTGACCTATACGCTGGAGGGTGCGTGGCTGCGGCTGGAAGGCAGGCTGCGCGATCCGAAAGCAAGTCGATTGTGCGGGTTCGCGGTGTGGACGCCGAAGGGTTTCGATTGGGTCTACAAGAAATTCATTGCGCCGGAGAGGGCGGACGGATACGCGGCGATCCGGGCCCAGGCCAATGAGAATCGCCACCTGTTGGACAAGGTTCCGGACTTCTACAAGCAGTTGGCGAAAAGCTATGACGATAAGTTCTATCGCCAGGAAGTGCTGGGCGAGTATCTGAGCATGACCGGTGGGATGGTATATACATCCTTCTCACGGGACGCGAACGTGCAGCCCGTCGCGGCAGACCGGCGGCGGCCCTTGCTGTGGGCGCTGGATTTCAACGTGGACCCGATGAGTTCGCTGGTGGCACAGATGGTGGATCGGCGAGTGTTGATACTGGACGAGATTGTGATTCGCAACGGAACTACGCGGGAGGCGTGCGAGGAGTTTCTGAAACGGCACTCGAATCATGAGGGCGAGATTGTGGTTTACGGGGACGCCTCGGGCAATCAGCAGCAGACCACGGGGTCGACGGACTACCAGATGATCCGGGAGTATTTCGCAGTGTCGACGAACCTGACGGTATCTTACCAGGTGCCGAAGTCGAACCCGCAGGTGAGGGATAGGATTAACCTGACGAATTCGAAGCTCCGGTCGGCGTCAGGGGAAGTGAATCTCCTAGTAGATCCGCGGTGTAAGGAACTGGTGAAGGACTTCGAGCAAGTCGCGTACAAGGCAGACAGTTGCCAGATCGACAAAGACAAGGATCGGCTGCGAACGCATCTGTCGGACGCCCTGGGATACCTCTTATGGCAGGAGTGCCGGCCGATCGCGAAGATCCGAGAACGTGGGGGACGGTTATTTTGAGCATGCAAACGATTAACCGGGAGCATCCGGAATACATCGCGCGAAAGGCGATGTGGAAGCATTACAAAGACCTCTACGCGGGCGGTGAGCAACTGCGAGAGCGCGCCTCGGAATACCTGGTGCGAAGACATAAGGAGCCGAACGAAGTATACATGGAGCGGTTGAGCCGCGTCTTCTATCAGAACTACGCCGGGGCAATCATCGACTGGTATGCGGCGACGCTGATTCATCGGGAACCGGCGTTTATGATGGACGGGAGTGACGCGGCTGCGAAACAGTTCTTTAGTTCGCTGGCGAACAACTGCGATCTGAAGGGGACGAGCCTCAGCGAGTTTTTCCGGCAGAGATTCGTGGATGCGCTGGTGCAGGGAAGCAGTTACGTGGTAGTGGATTTCCCCCGGGGGAACGGACCGGTAATCAGCCGCGCCGAGGAAGATGCCGCCGGCGTATCACGGGCATACCTGATGAACTACGACGCGGACGAAGTCATCAACTGGAACTACGACGAGACCGGAGGGCTGGAGTGGGTGGTGATCCGGACGAGCTGCCTGCAGCAATCCAAGGTGACGGACGCCAAGTGGGAGAAGGAGACGCGGTGGATCTATTACGATCGCGAAACCTTCCAAATCTATCGAAAGGGTGGTGAGGATCGCGGAATCGAATTAGTGGACGAGGGGAGCCACGGATTGGCATCCTTACATCGGGTCCCGGTGTTTCAGCTCAAGGTACTGGAAGGTTTGTGGCTGATGAATAAGGCCGCATTACTACAGCTCGAGCACTTCAACAAGTCGAATGCTCTTTCATGGGCACTGACGATGGGATTGTTCGCGAGTCCGGTAATTTACTCGGATAAGGAGTGGAACCAGATCGTCGGGGAATCTTATTACATCCAACTGGGCTCACAGGATCGGTTTGGATGGACGGAACCGGAGGGAAAGGTATACCAGCTCGCGGCCAATAACCTGGCGAGTCTGAAGGACGAGATTTACCGCGTATGTTACCTCATGAACCAGGCGGGAAGTTCGAGTGCGCGCCAATCGGGGCTCAGCAAGCAACTCGACTTCGGAACGACGGAGGAGGTACTGCGGGCATACGGGACAGCGGTGAAGGAGGCCATGAAGCAGGTGTTGTGGGCCATCGCCGCGGCGCGCCAGGACGGTCTGACGATCGACGTGGCGGGAATGGATGAGTTCGACATCGACGAGTTCGGAACGGAACTGGACGATGCTAAGAAGCTGCTGGATCTGGGGATCGGCTCGCCGACGCTGAAGAAGCAGGTATTTAAGCGGCTGGCGCTGAAGTATCTGTGCGACGCGCGACAAGAGGTGAAGAACCAGGTGGTGGCGGAAATCGAGGGGGCGGAGTAGGAAATAACTGCGTCTGACCCCTTTTGGGGAGGTGTATGGAAGGAATCGACGTACAGGCAATTGTGAGACAGGCAGTGCAGGAGTTCGTCAACAACACCGAGCACACCAAGAACGAGCCGGCTTACAAAGCGGAATTACAGGAGGAACGTAAACGTAGAGAGCAGCTCGAGCGCAGGCTGAACGAGTTGGTGGAAGAGAATAAGCGCAGCCGCAAGGCTGCAGAGGACGCCGAACGCAACTCCACCGTGAGAGCGGAGTTACAGCGGCTGGGCGTAGCTAAGATCGACCTCGCTTTCAAAGCGGTGCAAGATAGCATCGTGCGAGGAGAAGACGGCAGATTCGTAGCTCGGGGCGATACCGGCGAGGTACCGATGAAGGAGTATTTGACGGGATTCGTCAACGAGAATCCAGAACTTCTGCCGGCGCGGATTCCGGGAGGAACCGGAATGACCGCGACCCTGAAGGCAGCGGCAACAGGGAATGAGATGGTGAGCATCGAGCGGATTCGTCCGGGGATGAGCGCGGAAGAGATGCAACGGGTACGGGAGGAAATCGTACGCGTGGCGTCCCAAAGCCTGAAAGGCCTGTAGGCCCTTAGCAGGCCGATAGCAAGACACAGGCGATGACCGCCTGTCACTAACAATCAACAAGGAGAATGAATGGGAGTTATTACTTCAAGTAATGTCGCAAATGCGATTGTGAAGCTGGTGGCGGCGGACGCTTTGCCGGTGCTGGTCGGGAACCTCGTGATGGGGAACCTGGTGAATCGCGATTACGAACCGGTGCTGGCACAGGCCGGAGATACAGTCAACGTACCGATTCCGCCCACGATGGTGGCGAACAATATCGCGGAAGGCGGTACGGTGACACCGCAGAACCCGAGTCTGGGGAATGCTCAGATTGTCCTGAATACGCATGCGGAGGCGACCTTCCAGATTCCGGATATCACGAAGGTACTGGCGGTCCCGGACCTGCTTAAGCTGTATATGCAGCCGGCAGTGGCGGCGATCGCGCAGAAGATTGAAGGCGATCTTTTGAACCTGTATGCGGGCTTCACTGGGAACGTCCCGGTGGGCACGGCGGGCGCAACGATCACGGAAGCGACGATTGACGCGNNCCGCAACGATCACGGAAGCGACGATTGACGCGGCGGAGACGGCGCTGTTTTTGGCGAAGGTGCCGCCGAGCGAACAGAAGTACATTGTTGTGGATGCAGCCGCGTATTCGGCGTGGCGCCAGATTCCACGATTCAGCGAATTCCAGACGGCGGGCGACGCCGGACTGCGGGTGTTGATCGACGGATCGATCGGCAAGATCAAGGACTTCTTCGTGTTCCGCTCGCAGTTCGTGCAGAAAACGGGCAGCAACCCGGTAACTACGCATAACATCGCGTTTACAAAGGACGCACTGGGCCTGGTGGTCCGGCGGCTGCCACAGCCGCTGCCGGGAACCGGCGCCATCGCCGAGTATGCAGAATTGGGCAATTTCGGGATGCGGGTAGTGATGAGTTATCAGCCCAATACGCTGGCGCAACAGTTCACGGTAGACGTGCTGTATGGCTGCGGCGTGCTGCGGAATACGTCGGGGGTGCAGGTCAACACCTAGAAGTGTTGCGGTACGGACCGACGGCTTGTGGGGCAGCCTGGTGGAGCTGCCTCACATGAATCACACATTCAGGAAAGGAGAAAAGGCATGGATCTGAGAGTGTATTACCAAAAGATTCGCGACACGGAATCCAGAATTCTGGACCAGTTTCCGGTGGTGGTGAGTCGCGAGACGCAGGATGGCGGCAAGGTTGGCGTGTGCACGGAGGTGTCTCGGGCGATCGCGGCCAAGATGCTAGTAGAAGGCACGGTGAGGGAGGCTACATCGGAAGAGGCGAGAGTATTTCGAAAGGCCCATGTGGAGGCCAAGCGAGCCTTGGAGGAGGCCGAGGCAGCGAAGACACTGCAGTTCAAGGTAGTGTCGGTGGACGAAGTAAAGAGACTGACAAGCGCCAGGGGCGCCCAGGACCGGGCATAGCATGGCATTGTTCACAGACGGTCCCCCTTCGTGCATGGAAGATCTCTCCGCGCAGGACTCGCAGATCCTCGACATTGCGAATGTCGAGGGGATCGACGTGACTCAGAAGCTGAGACTGGCACACGAAGAAGTCGGCATTCAGCTTTATTCGCTGCTGGCTACGTTCAATTGCATGGATCAGACCTTCTGGCTGCAACCGAAACCGAACATCGCAACGGTGGTGGTGACACCGCCGCTCAAACTGTGGCACACCTACCGGACGCTGGAGATGTTTTACGCCGACGCGTATAACAGTCAACTGAACGATCGATATGCAGGGCGGCGGGACCAGTTCCACGATCTGGGTAAGTGGGCTTACGAAAAGCTGTTACAGATCGGATTGGGACGAGTAACTCTGCCGCTGGCGCAAGCGGCGACTCCAGCGGCAACCGCCACGGCGGGCGATGCCCTGCCGGACGGAACCTACTACGCAACGATGGCGTGGGTTAACCGAATAGGGGAGGAAGGCGCTGCAGCACCGCCGGTGGACGTGACCACCATGGGGAATACCATACTGGTTCAACCCGGCTCCGTTCCGGTGAATGCTACAGGTTGGAATGTCTACGTGGGCACCGATCCGGGGGCACTTATCCGACAGAATGACGCGCCGATCGGGGCCGGAGGGAACTGGCTGCAATACGTTCCGCTGACAACGGTAGGGCAACAGCCCGGATTGGGGCAGACTCCGAATACCATCCAACCCGTACCGCGGGTCCTTCAGAGAGGCTAAATGGGCGGCAGGTGAAAGCGCCTGCGCCACCAAGGCGCCTCGATAGGCGGTGGTCTTCGAACAGGGGGGAAACTAAATGGCGAACAGAATCGGAAGCATGGCGGCAGGCAAAGTGATTCAACGGATGACCGCACCGGCCGGTGTGAATGCCAGCCTGGCAGCACTCACCGCCGGCGGCGCAGCGGCGGCAGGAGCATTGAACTCCTCCCAGATCCGCTCTCAAAACGTGGCGGCAGATCTGGCGGAGCGCGGCGATCCGGTGGTGTACCCGGCGGCGAATGTTTACTGCGAAAAGATCGTAAATCTCTTAGTGGAGAAGTTCCGCACGTTTTCAGGGTCGCTGCAAATGGCGGTCGAGGTGCGACACTCGCAGGACCGGTTGGCAGGTCTGCAAGACGCTTTAGAGCTTTACGCCGACGCAGCCATGCAGGTGCTGGATGCGAGCCGCGGGGACTGGGGCGACGGAATGTATTACAGCGGCGGGTACCAAGTGGGGTTCAGCGCGGTAAAGCATGGCGGTAAGAACTACATACAAACAGCAAAGATCACATTCGAGATTGGAGTGAGCATCAATTAGTTATGTCGACCTATATTTCTTCAAAAGCAAACCGCTTCTATACGGCGCTGGAAAGCGCGTATGGAAGCGTCGCAGCCATCACGGCGGACCACCGGATTCCAGCGTTAAACCTCACGATCCGGCAACAGCGGGAGGTGGTGACCCGGAAAGACAAGACAGGCACGCGGACTTTCGCGGGCCTGCCGGCCGGAGGGCGGCTCAAAACGAACTTTGAGCTGCACACTTACATGACCAGTTGGCAAAATTCGGCTGGGGCGCCGGGATACGGACCACTGTTTCAGAGCGCACTGGGCGGAACGCCACAGCAGTTCGCGGGCGGCACGGTCGCCACAAGCACAGCCGACGGAAAGGTGGGATTCGCAGCAGCACACGGGCTGGCTGCGGGACAGGCATTGGCATCCGGGGGAGAGATCCGTTTCGTGGCGGCCATCATCGACACCGCCAATGTACAGCTCAACGTTCCCTTCACGGCGCTGCCGGCCGCTGGCGCGGTGTTGGGAGCAGCGGTGACCTACGCCCCCGCGACGGAGTTGCCGAGTGTCAGCGTGTTCGACTTCTGGAGCCCGGCAACAGCGGTGCAGAGGCTGTTATCCGGGGCAGCAGTGGACGAGATGCAGATTGCGATCAACGGCGATTATCATGAATTCCACTTCAGCGGTGTGGCTCAGGATGTGGTGGACAGCAGCAGCTTCTCGGCAAACGCCGGGCAGTTGCAGAGCTTCCCACAGGAGCCGGCCCTGGCGGGGTTCGATTACTCGATTGTGCCGGGGAACATGGGACAGGCATGGCTGGGCACTACACCGAGCCAGTTCTTTACGGTGACGAATGCGTCCGTGGTGTTGAAGAACAACCTGGATACGAGGACCAGAGAATTCGGATCGAACCTGCCCAGAGCCATCTCGCCTGGGGAACGGGAAGTTACGGCGTCACTAGACCTCTTCAGTCAAGATGATACAGCCACGGCCGAGCTGTATCAGGCGGCGCGGCAACAATCGCCCATCAGCGTGATGTTCCAGTTAGGCCAGGTGATCGGCCAGTTGATGGGGGTCTATCTGAAGAGTGTGATTCCCGAAGTGCCTGAATTCAACGATGGGAAGGCGCGTTTGCAATGGCAATTCCGGCCATCGCGGGGACAGGGCACCGCGGACGACGAAATCGCAGTGGCGTTCGCATAGATATGACATACGAAAGCGTAACAGTGGTGCCCTCGCAGGTAGCGGAAGGCGTGAGCTATACGGTAGCGAAGCTCTCCTTTGCCCGCCGCATGGAATTGATGCGGCAGGTGCGGGACCTGGCGAGGCGTTTAGAGTTTCTCGAGGCAGGACAGGAGCCGGCTGGCACGATGGAGGCGGCGCTCGTACGTGCAGAAGTGGACCGGCTTCTCCTGACCTGGGGGCTGCGAGCAGTGACGGGGCTGGCTATCGACGGCGCGGCGGCCACTCCCGAACTGCTCGCAGAAGCAGGTCCGGAAGACCTGTTGCGCGAGGCCCTGTCAGCGGTGCGTGCGGAGACGGGGCTGAACAGGGCTGAAAGAAAAAACTGATCGTCGCCTTTCACTTTCAACTTTCCAACCAGGCCGGATGGAAGTGCGACGTGTGCCGCAGAAACGGTCTGGAGACGAGACGCCGGTGCGGGTGGCTGCCGAACGGGCCACCCAGCGGCGGCCCGCCAGTCTGGGCCCGGAAGGAGGTCTCGCTAGACACGTGTCCGAAGTCTTACATTTCGGCAGAAAGCGAGGTGCTGGTGGAGGAGTTTCTGGTGAGGCGGCGGCTGGGCGGCATCCCTCTGGCGGAGTTGACCGCGAGACAGGTGGATGCCTTCGTGATTCTGGAAAAGGAGCTTGTAGGGTTGAAACATGGCCAGCAAAACACAAGAACGACTGCTTGAAGAACTCGGCGGACTCTTCGATGGCAAGACGACAAGGCTGGAGGCCTTTGCGAGCGGTGATAGCGGTCTGACGGAGTCCCTGGCCGAATCGGTCACCGAATCGGCACCCAGCAGCGCTCCGACGTCTGCGGGTGCAGAAGGAAGCAGCACGATACCGAACACCAACGTACTGGCAGACTCCGGGGAGTTGTTCAGCCGGGAGACTTCGACACATTGGGTGCCGGCGGGAGGCGAACGTGATGTCACGCCGCCGTACAGCGAGGCGATCAGCGAACTTGCTGAGATTGCGGCGGGAACCCCGGCGGGCCCTCGCGGACTTACGCAGTCACTTACCGACACGGTCAACCAGCTTGGCCAAGCCGCGGCAGGTGTGACCGTGAATCCCGGAAGCGTAGCAGAGACGCCCGCCGGCACCGATACGCGCGGAGGAAGTAGCACAACCACGAACAACACCGACAGCGGAACGAGTGTGGGCTCGATCGCCACAACTTTCCTGGAAAGCGGATTTGGGATTGTGCCTCTGATTACGGGGCTGATGGGCCTGTTCGGAGGCGGGTCGGACGCGCCGCCAGCTCTCGAAAAGTATGCGATGCCGTCGTCGATCTCCTTCGAAAGCACGGACACCGGGAGTGGACTCACCGCGTCGGATTTCGACCAGACGGGCGCGCCTCGGATGTATAGCGCGGCGAACGAATCGAACGACTCGGGCGCTGGTAGCGTTGCCTCGGCGGG
>OKRF01000267.1:12263-16029 GCA_900290315.1 Candidatus Sulfopaludibacter sp. SbA3
GCTGGTAGCGTTGCCTCGGCGGGTGGTGCACCAGCGACTAGCAGCGGCTCGCCGGGGCCGCAGATCACGGTGAATGTTCAGGCGATGGACGCGCAGTCCTTCATGGACTACAGCAGTCAAATTGCCCAGGCCGTGCGCGGGGCGATGTTGAATCTCAATTCAGTGAACGACGTGGTGAGCGAGCTCTGACATGGCAACTTTCCCTCTGCTCAAGACAAATGCCGTGACACAGTATCCGGCAACGAAGGCCGTGCAGTTCCGCAACCAGGCTCTGCGCTTTGTCGACGGCGCGGAGCAACGTTACCGAGACGGCGCCAGCGCACTGCATTGCTGGGAGATTCGCTTGAGTGAACTGGACGAAAGCGAGATGGCGGCGCTGGAGGGCTTCTTCATTCAAAACCAGGGACGGTTTGGCAGTTTTTCTTTCACGGACCCGTGGGATGGGACGGTATATAGCAACTGCAGCGTGAAGGGCGATGATCTTACACTCGAAGCGAATGCGGAACTACAAGGCCGCATATCACTCACAGTGGTCGAAAACCGGAATTAAGGAATGCTTGTCTATCCACAACTTACCACCGGAGCACTGAGCCAGTTTCCGGTCATCAAGAAGCGCAGTTCGCGTACGGTTGTCAACACGTCCGCCGACGGCAGCAGAGTCGTGTACGCCGATCCGGCGGGGGGGACGCTGGAGTGGCAACTGAATTATTCGGGTCTGAGCGATGGGGAACTCGACGCGCTAGAGACCTTTCATGCGGCAGCCGAAGGGTCGCTGAATGGATTCACGTTTGTGGATCCGACCGCGAATCTGCTCTCGTGGAGCGAAGATCTCAGCAACTCCGCCTGGTCTCTAGCGCCTCTGCTCACGGTTACTGGCAGCATCGCGGACCCGTTCGGCGGAACGGCGGGATGGCTGGCCAACAATGCGGGTGGGGGTTCGCAAAGCATTACCCAGACCCTAAATGCGCCGGCCGGGTATCAGTACTGCTTCAGCGTTTACGTGAAGTCCGCACAACCGGGTACGGTTGAATTGCTATCGGGCGCGAATAGCGCATCTTACTCTGTCGGGTCTAACTGGAACAGAGTCGCTATAGCCCGCAGCGGCGATCCGACGGCGGCCTCGATCACGTTTGGGCTTCAGTTAGCAGCCGGCGGGGCAATGGACATCTTTGGACCTCAGGTGGAAGCACAAGGGTCAGCGTCCCGGTACAAAACCAGCACGACCGGCGGTGTGTACGAAAATGCCCGGTTTCGAGACGACAGTTTCCAATTCACGACAACCGATGTAAATCGCCATTCCGCCACCATAACCATTTACTATGCAAACCATCTCTGAGCTCAAAGAACAGGCGATCACAGACACCCCGATTGTGGTGTTCGATTGCGCACTGGCGAACGGCCAGAGCGAACACTGGAGCACTCATGCAGTGACGGTGGGCGGAGTCAGTTACAGCGCGCGCGTGCTACAGCACAGCGCATTCGACATGCAGACTGCCTCAGACCAGGGCGTGGACGGTAGCCCGCGCATCTCCATCGTGCTGGCGAACGCGGATTCCCATTTTTCGGAAATCGAGCGGTCAACCGGCTGGAAGGGGGCGCAGCTAACGGTGGGATTCCTGTTCTACGANNACCAAATCAAAGAGGCTACATTCCGCCTCACCGCGACCAACCGGATGAACTTGCAACGGCTGCTTCTGCCCGAGGTGCGGATCGAGCGGCGCTGCCCGTGGAACTTCCCGGCTACCAACGCACAGCAGACAGAAGCGATCGACGGCGGAGTTAACGGTAAGTATTCTCTGTACTACCGGTGCGGCTACTCGGCGGGGTTGCCGGGCGGCACGGGCACACCCAATGGCTCAGCGCCGTATACCTCTTGCGGATATACGCGGACCGACTGTCAGGCTCGCGGCATGTTCACACGGTTTGGGGGCCTGGAGTTTGTGCCGCCGGTTATCGCCGTGAGGGGCTACGGGAAAGACTGGACAACATCGGCGCTTTCGGTCAACCAAGCCAGATACAACGATTTCGTACCGATGGTGTATGGCACGGCCTGGTACCAACCTCTAGTCGTATTCGCCCGCAATGACGGCAACCTGACACGCATGGAAGTGCTGCTGGGGATTGGGCAGATGCAGGGAGTCCTGACCGTACTGGTGAACGATGTCGAAATCCCATTAGGTGTGACGGGCACTAACATGACGGGCACCGGATGGTACAACATTCCCACACTCGGCGCCATCGGCGCCAGGGATGGAGCGTTCGACGGTAATTTTACGGACGCCGGCGGAAATCCGGCCGGCGATCCGTATGGCAGCATGGCCTACCTGTCAGCGGTTGTGCCAAACGCGTTGAACAACGGAAACTCACTACCCACCGTACAGGTATTGGTGCAAGGCCTTCAGGTGCCCATTTATGCGAACGACGGAACCTATACTGGCGACCAATTCTCGAGCAACCCGGCTTGGATCCTGCTGGACGTGCTGCGTCGCAGCGGATGGAGCACGGACGAAATCGACCTAACCAGCTTCGCAGCGGCAGCGGCGTATTGCGACGCCCAGATCGCATCGACGGACTTGAATGGAAATGCGATCTCGCTGCCGCGCTTTCAGTGCAACCTGGTGGTCCAAAAGCGGCGGAGCGCCGGGGATGTCATCCGCGGTATCCGAAACGCAGCCCGGCTTTACCTGACATACGGCGCTGGAGGAATATTGCAGTTGCAGGTGGAGAACACCGCCGCCCTGCAGCAACCTACCCAGCCCTCTTGCTCCAACAGCACGGAGCCGCTCAACGGGGGATGGCCCAGCTACGAGTTCGGAGACGGCAGCAATGGCTTTTCGGGAATCCTGCGGAGACCGAACGGAGAGCCGAGCGTCACGTTGACCTCCCGCGGGATCGCGGACACTCCGAATTACTTCACGGTGGAGTTTCAGGACGGACTTAACGGCTATCAGCAGGATAGTTACTCGGTAGTGGACCCGGATGATATAGCGCGATCAGGCCAGCAGGTGACGGCGACGTTAATGGCGGTGGGGCTGGCGAACTACGATCAGGCGGCCCGGATCCTGAAATTCAATTTGGACAAGTCAGTTAAAGGAAACACCTATGTTGAATTCGAGACGAGCGTAAGGGCCTTTGGGATCCGGCCCGGCGATTTGATCACACTCACCTACTTAAAAGAGGGCTTTACACGCCAGCCTTTTCGCGTGTCGAAGCTGTCACCGGCGACCAACTATCGGACAGCTACGATCACGGCCCAGATCCACGACGACGCCTGGTACGCGGATTCCAACGGACAGAGCAATTCACCAACGGGATCGGCACAGCAGGCAAATAGCGGGGTCGGCATACCGCGGCCGCTCCTCGGCAGCGTGCTGGACAGCAATGGCAACATCCAGTTTGGCGTAGTGGAATCGGCCACTTCCAGCGGTGGTGGAGTCGATTCGATGGCGACTGTCAGTTTCATCGCGCCGACTCTGCAGACAACCACGGGGCCAGGCGTACCGTTAGTGGGGATCACACCCATTATCGGAGTGGGCGGCACACTGAAGGGCGGGGAGACTCTGTACTACGCTGTCTCGGCCGTGGACAGTGGCGGCAACGAAGGCCCTCTGTCCTTCCTGGTACGGGCCGTAGTGGTGAGCGACGGCAGCCAGGTGACCATCTCAGGGCTCAGTTTCGCACCGGGGACGGCGGCATTTCACGTTTATAGGGGAACTTCGCCGGCAGTGTTGTATCGAATCGCTTCGAGCCAACCGGTGGCAGCCCA
>OKRF01000267.1:16037-31933 GCA_900290315.1 Candidatus Sulfopaludibacter sp. SbA3
TGTTGTATCGAATCGCTTCGAGCCAACCGGTGGCAGCCCAGTTTGCCGATACCGGCCTGCCAAACCAGCTCATCGCCCCGCCCGATTCGAGTTTCGACCACGCAAATTTCTACTGGCGCATGGAACTGCAAACGGAGATCGCAGTGACGACGCACTCCCCGGCAACGGCCGGCAATCAAACGCTCGACATGGGCATCAACGTTTACCGGGGCATGACCGCGCGGATTACACGTGGAACCGGCGCCGGACAGGAGCAGAGCATTACCGCAAACGACGCTACGACCATGACGATTGCAAAGCCGTGGGTAGTGGAACCGGACTCAACAAGTTTCTTCGCGATCGCGGAAGCCGGGTGGCATTTCGGCGCACTCACCAAGACCAGCCCCGTCCAGTTCACGATTCCGGATCAAACTGGAGAAGTGGTGGAGATCACGGGGCGGTCGGCCAACGTCAACGGCGTGGAGTGCTCGCCGGAGCTATCGACCGTGACAAGCTGGAAGATAGGTGGAACGGGCGTGGGCGACACAGACGTTCCGCCTGCCCCTGCCTTTTTTGGATTGTCAACCACCGCAGGCGGCGGGGTAGGGAGCCTGAGCGGCGTCTCATTCACCGACCTCAAAAACACACAGACAATCTCTTCGGCAACGCTGACGGTGTATTACTGGGACGAATTACAAGGCATCACGAAGTACGTTCTGCAGACGCCGGTGGCCGCGACCGATGCAACAATCGCGCTGAATAATCCGGGGACCGCCCAGGAAGGGGACATGATCCAGGTTGATCTGGAAGTCATGCAGGTTACGGGCATCAGCAGCAACGCGACCCAGTACACCGTCACTCGCGGCATGGATGGCAGCCAGGGGGCGGCACATGAGCCTCCGGCACCGGTCTACCACTTGATTCGGAAGACAATCATCGTTCCATTTCCCGACGGCTTTTTTGGCAGCCCTTACAGCGGCACCTGGAGTTATCCGATGGTACTACCGGACGTTCGGATCGCGAGCGCGGAACTGATCGTGACTAATCAATTAGGGGACAGTAAGCCGGCCAGCATCTGCCTTACCCATTCGGCGAGCAGCGGCCTGCGGACGTTTTCCGGCGGCCAGTACTCCTTTCAAGTTGATGGATACCTCGCGGTGGATCAATCGGCAACACCGACCCTGGTGGTGGACTCACAGCACTCGGTCCGTGACGTATATNNGGATGCCGCGGTGCAGTTTCAGTTGAACCTGAATGGCACGTTGTACTGCCAGTGCACATTCCAACCAGGGATGCTGGTATCCAGCAGCGTGGACGGATTCAGTCTGCAGCCGCTACCGGAGCAGTCGCAGCTCACGCTATCGGTACTCTCAGTGGGACAGGTTTATCCGGGGCAAGATCTTACGGTGGTGATTCGACTCTAATGGCAGAACAACTTTCCAAACTGCGCCCGGACCGAGACCTCCAGTGCTATTACCTGCAGCCTTCCGCGGCTGCAGCGCTCAGCGCGACGAGCCCTACCGGTTTCACGATCTCAGGCTGTTGGCGCCAACAGTTCGATTGGGCGGTACTGGAATGGAACCGTGACAACGTGTTCGAGCATCCATTACTGCGAAACCTGCCGGACGGGGACTTGAGCGGCATCCACCTCTCCTACCAGGAAACTCGCACACAGTGCATTCCCATGGATTCGAACCTTTGGCCCACGGTGGATTGGCCGTATTTGCGGGTCTGGAGCGATGCCGGCGGCGTCGAGACACTGTATCAGGTACCTCTGTCAAAGTATGCCACTGCGAACGGGGGAGTTTACTCGCCACCGACGGTTCAATTTGAATTGCAAGGCACCGTGACGCCGGACGACTACATAGAGTTGGCCTGGCTGGATCAGCATTTCAACTACAAGATGACCGCAGGCGACAGCCTGGCCAGCGCACTGACAGCCCTGGCAACGATCATCACGGCCAATCAGGCGACTGGATTCGTGACAGCGGCGGCGAGCGGAAATGAGATGGCTCTCACTTACCTGGGTATGCCGGGGACGAACGGAAATCGAGTTGGCGTCTACGGCACCGTGTATGGTGGCTGCACGGAATCGTGGGCACCGGCGTGGGCGATGTTCAACGGCGGGACATCGCCCACGTGTTGGCAGGTCGGCGTGGATTTCGGCAGCCTGGTAGACATCAACGGAACCCCCGTTCCTACCAGCAACGTTCGCAAACTGCGTTGGACATGGGCCGCAGACCTTCAGGCGGGCACTTTTCAACGAACGGAATTCTCCCTCGTGGTCAGCAACTGGACGGTGACAGGAACCAATGCGGCGTATGCGGTGGCGGGTCCAGGGAGCCTCCGGGTGGAAGACGACTCGACGGCGGTGACGTACCAGGGATCCTGGTCGAGTGCCCGCGGAAATTTCTCGGGTGGATCCATTCACTGGACGACAATACCAGGGAATTCGGTGACTTACTTGTATACTGCACTCGCTTCACACTCACTCTATCTGGGATCACGCTATGCAGATAACGCGGCGCAGGTAACAGTCCAGATCGACGGGCAGGCCCGGCCACCGATCCAGTTGCAGCTTACCTATTACCAGAATCAGCAGCGCATTTCCGCGGGTGAAGATGTGTTGGTACGGCTTCCGCTCGGACAAATGGCGGGGCAGGTGCAGCACATGGTCACGATCACTCACTCGGGATCGCCGGGAACCTACTTTTACTTTGATTTTCTGGAACTCGCAGTTCCCACAAGCAACATCCCCGTATGCGCCTCCGTGCCAAAGACCAGCCTGGCAACGGATTGGGACACCTTACATTCGATCGCCCTCGCGCCAGAGCGAACGGCATGGCTGATTCAGGCACTCGGATTCCATGGCCGCGTGAATCACTATACCGGCGCTTTGTGTTTCTACGAGCTGTGCCAATTCGGCTTTACGTGTGCGTCCGCGACGATCACATTCAATGGCGCCTCAGAGTTCGGAAAGACCACGACGGTGACCATCTCGGGCACCGTGATCGACCATCTCAACCTGATTGGAGATACGCCGGAAAGCGTCGCCAAGTGTTTCGAGCTACTCATCAATGCCGGATCGACAGGGGTATGGGCGCAGGCGGATCGCGCTGTCCTGACGGTTACTTCCCGCCTTCTGGGTGCGGCTGGCAACGCTCTCACTATCGCGGTCGTCACAAACAGCACACAGTTCACCGCGCAGACCAGCGGCGCGGCGCTTGCCGGCGGGAATGACGGAAAATGGCTGACCGATCTCGCTGCGATGCCGCCACTCAATCGCGCCTGCCGGGATTGGAGTCTCAGCTTCTTCCAGGCACTGGCTAATTATGGTCTCAGCGTGACTGCATCGTTCAGCATGGAGTTGGGGAACGGCGACGATTCGACTGGGACGGGCATCGCGCAACGATACCCGGATGGCGCAGCGGTTTGGGTCAATACTCCGGCGTTGCAGACGAATTTCGGGCCGGCCAGCACGGCATACTGGCAACAGGTCTACCTGACTATGGCGGACGTGATGGCGAGTGCCGGCGTTGTGCCCTATTTGCAGTTTGGAGAGGTGCAGTGGTGGTACTTTGCCAACGCCGCGGGCATGACTTTCTACGATGCATATGCTACGAGTTCGTTTCAAACACAATACGGGCGTCCCATGGCGGTGATTGCGAACCAGAGTGCCGACCCAAGCGGTTATCCGAACGAATGCGCATTTCTGCCGACGCTGATCGGGCAATTCACGAAAAGCATCATGGACGCAGTGCGGCAAGTCCAACCCGGCACCCTGTTCGAAGTCCTGTATCCGCCAGATGTGAATAACACCCCTCTCAACCAACTGATCAACTATCCGACTTCGTATTGGACGCCGGCGAATCTCAAATGCCTCAAGACCGAGAACTTCACTTACACCGGCAACAGAAACATCGACCTGGCACAGCAATCGATTCAACTGCCGATGAGCCTGGGTTTCCCCGTGTCGCAGGCCAGCCACCTGGTGGGAATCGGCGATTACACCACGCCTTGGCAGAAAGAGAGACGATTGGCCATCGGGGCCGGCGTGGAGTCGGTGGTACTTTTCGCTCTGGATCAATTCTGCCTGATCGGTTATTCGCTGCCGCTTGATCGGAGTCCACGCTCGGCGCGCTACCTGGGCAGGTAGGGATTACTCCATCGCCAGGTCTTTCTCCAGCGCAAGATACCCGCAGGCAACCACCACCAGGAACATGGTGAGGACTTCGCTGTCCCCCAGATTGACTTCGACAATGCCTTCCACGAGCACAGCGAGGACGACCGCGATTCCGCCGTGAAGAAGAAAGCGCTTGTCGCTGCGGCCCGGCGGCAGAAGGCGGGCGCCCCGGAAGAAATCGACGAGGATCTGGCCGATCATGCAAAGAAAGATCAGGAGGACGGGAATGCCCCGCTCCGCAGCGTATTGGAGATAGAGGTTGTGGATGTGCTCATAGAAACCGGAGGGCAGGTCGGCCTGGTGAATATCGGGGGGAAGGTACTCCAACATGTGATATTTCGGGCCGTCGGGACCAATACCCAAGAGGGGATGGGCCTCGATCATCCGAAGTCCGCTGCGCCACACGATCTTCCGAAACGCGTTGGAATCCTCCTGGCGCGGCTCGAGGAACGACGTAAAGCGCTCGCGGATGACCGGGGGTGAAAGCAGGAAGACAACGACAGCCAGAACGGGAATGAGAGCTACTAATTTTCGATTCCAGAACCACAGGAGGTAACAGGTGGCGACGCCCACGGCGGCATAAACGCCGCGCGTTTCCGCCAGCAGAATCGCCAGGGCAATCAGGGCCGCGCATAGTAGCCACACCCACGAACGCCGCCTGGCTGCAGGGGAGAAGAAGAGAAACGCGCAGATCATGATGAATGCGAACATCTCTTCGGCCGAATAGGTGTTCCAGTGGCTGGTGAAACCCGTGATGCGTTCGTTTACGTAGTATTGATAGATGCTGACGCCTGGGATGTGCGCCTGCTGCATCTTGGCGGCGAACTGCACAAAGCCTCGCAGCGCATCGATGCTGCCCACACCGGCCCAGGCGAGAAACAACCATCGCACGATCGCGATCTCGCGCAGACAGGAAAACACGACGATCAGTTCCGTAAAGACGAAGAACTTGCGAATCTGCGGCAGACCGTGAACGATTTCGCCAGAGGCAAGCAATGAAATCACGGTTCCCAGCAGGAACAGGCCGAGCGCCAACCGGATGCGCGGCAGCTTGATCTTCTCGCCGGAGAGCAGCAGCGCGGCAATCGCCAGTCCCAACAGAATCTGCGACGCCGCAATCGACAGCATGATTGCCACCGCCGACCCGAATGTCAGCCACGTGGCCGCGCGTGTTAAAAACGATTCCCGAGAGTCCATGAATGGAACCTTCAGTATGGCAGAGCGCGGACCGGATAATTCCTCTTGCATTCCGTTGAAGAGTAACATAGATTATCTATGTGAGCAGAGGACAACGCGACGAAATCCCGCCCGGCACCCTGGAAATGCTGATCCTGAAAACGCTGGCCCGAGCCCGCGAAATGCACGGGTTTGAGATCGCCGATTCGATTCAAGAGACTTCCGAAGATGTGCTGCAAGTGGAGGAAGGGTCGCTCTACCCGGCCCTGCAGCGCATGCTCCTCAAGGGTTGGTTGAAGGGCGAGTGGGGCAAGACGGAAGAGAACCGCCGCGCCCGCTACTATCGCCTCACCGCGGAGGGGCGCAAACAGCTCGACCAGGAAATGGCGCGATACGGCCGCGTCTCGGCGGCAATCGCCCGCATCCTGCGGCCAGCGGAAGGAGCGTAGAACATGACTATCCAGCAGGTCTTTCGCGGCATGGCCCGCCTGTTCCGACGCGAGCGGTTCGCCGCGGACCTTGACGAAGAGATGCGGCTGCACATGGAACTACGGGCTCGCAAACTGCGAGACGCGGGAGTAGCCGCGGAGGAAGCGGACAACGCCGCACGACGGCGCTTCGGGAATCAGGCGCTACTGCACGAAGTCAGCACGGAAGTTTGGGGCTGGACGGGATGGGAGCACGGAGTCCGGGACGTCCACTATGCGTTTCGCGCGCTTCGAAAGACGCCGGGGTTCACTAGCGTTGCCGTGTGCACGCTGGCCGTCGGTCTGGGCATGAACACGGCGGTGTTCAGCATTGTGAACGCCGTGATGATCCGCAAATTGCCGTTTGCACATCCCGATGAACTGGTGGCGGTCTGGCCGCGGAACACGACAGGCAAAGGCGGCGACTCTCCCCACAACGTAGCAGCGCCAGCGGATCTGGCTTATTGGCAGCAGGCCGCAGCCTTCTCCGGCATCGCGGGCTTCGCCGATGTGCAGATGAACCTGACCGGCCTTGGCGCGCCGGCGCGGATTCCCGGCGACGCAGTGACCTGGAACTTCTTCTCCGTGTTGGGCGTGCAACCGGAGCGAGGCCGCGCGATACTTCCCGACGAAGACCGCCCCGGCGGAAACCTGGTGACGGTGATCAGCTACGAGTTCTGGCAATCCCGGCTCGGCGGCGACCCGAATGTTCTGCACCGCGCCATCATGCTGGATGGAAGCTCGTATCAAATTGTGGGTATACTGCCGCCCGGATTTCAATCTCCCGATCAATTCGGGAAGCAGGATCCGATCGAGTATTATGTGCCGGCAGCCTACTCCAAGGAACTGCTCGCCAGTCACGGCGACTTCGAGATCCGCGTGGTGGGCCGACTCAAAGCGGGCAACTCGATCCACACGGCTCAGTCGCAACTGGATGCGATCTCGGTAAGTCTCGGCCGTCAATTTGCAGAAGAACGGAACTTCCGCGCGACACTGACACCGCTGAGCGACTCCGTAGTCTGGGGCTTCAAGGATTCGCTCGTGGCATTGTTGGGCGCGGCCGGATTGATCGTGTTGATTACTTGCGTCAACGTGGCCAACCTGCTGTTGGTGCGCGCGGTCAGCCGGCGGCACGAAACCAGCGTGCGCTTCGCATTAGGCGCGGGGCGGCTCAGAATCGTTCGCCAGTTCCTGGCGGAGAGTCTGATCGTGGCGGTGGCGGGATGCGCGGCAGGCCTGTTGCTGGGAACGGGAATCATGCGGCTTTTGGTTTCGATTGCGCCGGCCGAGATTCCGCGAATCGGCAGCGTCACCATGGACTGGCGCGTGTTCGGGATGGCGACGATCCTCGCTACGCTCACGGGCATCGCTTTCGGCCTGGCGCCCGCGTGGCAGGCGTCGCGGACCAATCCTTCGGAATCCATGAAGGCCAGCGGCAGGAATCCCGGCGGACCTTCACAGGCACGGTGGCGGCAGGCGCTGACGGTAGCGGAACTGGCGCTTTCGACCATCCTGCTGATCGGCGCAGGCCTGTTGCTGAACAGCTTCGTCCGCCTGATGAAGGTCGACCTGGGCTTTCAGCCCGAGCGGGTATTGGCAATGGCGGTGAACCTGCCGGAGACCCGCTATCGAACTGGGGGCCAGCGGCTGCAGTTCTTCCAGGAACTGGAGCAGCGTGTGTCGTCGCTGCCGGGCGTGCAAGCTGCTGCGTTCGCCAATCGCTTTCCCCTGCGGCATGGATGGGGATCGGGCGTGATAGTGGATACCGCACCCGAAGCGCTGGGTGTGAGCGATTTCCAGGCCGTCAGCACGGGCTACTTCGTTCCAGGCCGTCAGCACGGGCTACTTCGACACGTTGAGGATCGCGCTGCTCGGGGGCCGCTGGTTCACGGCCCAGGACCGCGCTGGGGAGCCTCCCGTCGCCATCGTGAACCAGGCGTTTGCGCGCGCCAAATTTCCCAATCAGGAGGCGATCGGCCATCGCTTGCGGCGCGGTTCCAACGCGCCCTGGGTGAGCATCGCCGGAGTAGTCAGCGATATCCGCCGGGATGGTAAGAGCGCAGACGTCGCGCCTGAAGTCTATCTTCCCGCGGCACAGACCAATCTGTATCCCGTCAGGCTTTCCGACCTGGCCGTACGCACGGCGGGTGATCCGCGCCGACTCCTCACCGCCATCCAACGGCAGATCTGGGCCATCGACAAAGATCAGCCCGTGACGAATGTGCGGACGATGGAGGAGATCATCAGCTCCTCGGCGGCGCAGCGCAGCTTCGAAGCTCTGCTGCTGGCGCTGTTCGCCGCGGTCGCGGTGGGACTGGCGATTATCGGGATCTACGGCGTGCTCTCCTACATGGTGCGGCAGCGCACTGCCGAGTTGGGAATGCGCGTGGCACTGGGCGCCCGTCCGCTCGACATTCTGCGACTGGTGCTGCAGCAGGCGAGTATCATGATCGCTGGAGGCATCGCGCTTGGGCTGGCGGGAGCGTACGTGCTCTCGCGCTACCTGGAGACGCTGCTGTTCCACGTGCGGCGGGATGACGGTGGCACTTACCTGGGGTGTGTGGCGCTGCTGTCGGCAGTATCGGTCTTGGCGAGTCTGATTCCAGCGCGCCGCGGCGCGCGCATCGATCCCATCGTGGCCCTGCGATACGAATGATAGAATCGCTGGATACCATGAGACTCTTTCTTGTTTTGCTGACTGCGATTACCGCTGCGCAGGCCGCGGACTATCAACTCAAGGCGACACCTGGCACGGTGGCGTGGGGATACTACTGGTCGGAAGCCAAGCCGGTGCTGCGTATCAAGTCCGGCGACACGGTTTCGGTCCAGACCATGACGACGAGCAATCCTAATTCGCTCGCCAGGGGAGGTGTCAAAGACGCAGACATCCAGCCGGAGTTGAAGAAGATCTACGCCGAAGTGACTGGCGACGCGAAAGGGCCCGGCGGCCACATTCTCACCGGCCCCATCTATATCGAGGAAGCCGAGCCGGGCGATGTGCTGGAGGTGCGGATCCAGAAGATTGAACTCTCCACGCCCTATGCCACGAATGGTTTCAGCCCGCAGAGAGGCGTTCTGCCCCCGACAGATTTTCAACAGGCGCACAGTAAGGTCATTCCGCTGGACATGCAGCGGAACGTCGCCAGGTTCGCCGACAATATTGAAATTCCGCTGCACCCCTTTTTCGGCAGCATGGGAGTGGCGCCGGATCCATCCAAGGGCCGTGTCAACAGCGCGCCTCCTGGAGACCACGCGGGGAATATCGATAACAAGGACCTGGTGGTGGGCACCAAACTGTTCATTCCGGTACACGTGAAGGGTGCGTTGTTCGAGGTGGGCGACGGCCACGCGGGCCAGGGCAACGGCGAAGTGGACATCACCGCAATGGAGACGTCGCTGGTGGGCACCTTCCAGTTCGTGGTGCGCAAAGACATGCACCTGAAGTGGCCACGGGGCGAGACACCGACGCACTGGATCGCCATGGGGCTGGATCCGGATCTCACGCAGGCGCTGATTCTGGCGGTGCGCGAAACCATCGATTTTCTGGTCACGGAAAAGCATCTCACGCGAGAGGACGCGTACGCGCTGGCCAGCGTCGCGGTGGATTTTAATGTCACCCAGGCGGTGGATGGCACCAAGGGCGTCCATGGCATGATCCCCAAGAGCATTTTCAAGTAGAGACACTCCGCGCTTGACTTTTTCCCCTTTCCAGACTATACATGATCTGGAAAGGGTCTCATGGAAAACCGCACCACTCCCGAACTGTTGCCCGGCACGCTTTACATGCTGATTCTGCGCACGCTGAACGCCGGCCCGATGCATGGCTACGCCATTGCCAAGCGCGTCAAGGAGGCTTCCCGCGACGGCCTCAGCATAGAGGACGGATCGCTCTATCCGGCGCTCAACCGCATGCTGGTGAAGGGCTGGCTGAAAGCCGAATGGGGCATTTCCGAGAACAATCGCAAGGCGCGATTCTATCGGCTCACCCCGGAGGGGCGGAAGACTCTGGAAAAGGAATCGGAAGAATTTGACCGCATGATCCGTGCGATTCAACTGGTGATGCGGACGGCCTGAGGAGGAGCGGTATGGGTCTTTGGAACGAAGCGGTAAACCGAGTGCGCTTTCTGTGCCGCCGCGGCTTCGATGACGAGTTGGATGACGAGATCCGATTCCATCTGGAAGCCCGCGCAGAAGAGTTGCAGCAAGCGGGGATGTCGCAAAGCGATGCCGCGGCACAAGCCCGGCGGGAATTCGGATCGCCCGCCCGCATGCAGGAGGACACACGCGCGGCGTGGCAGTTCCGATGGCTGGAGGATCTCGCCAGCGACCTGCGATATGCCGCGCGCGCGTTCCGCCGCAATCCGGCATTTGTATTCACCGCGGTGGCCTGTCTGGCGTTGGGCGTCGGCGCGAACACCACCATCTTCAGCATGGCCACCGAGGCCCTATTGAGCGAGCCATCGGTCCGCGACCCCGGGACCCTGGTCAACTTCAAGATCGGCGGGAACAGCTCTTCGCCCTATGAGCAGTACCAGTTTGTCCGCGATCAGCACATCTTTGCAGAGATCGCGGGAGACGACGACGAGGCGATGGCCAACTGGCGGCACGGCGACCTCACCGAGCGGCTGTTTGCCGTACGGGTAACCGATAATTACTTCCAGGTGACCGGCATTCCCGTCGCTCTTGGGCGGCCCATCGCGGCGGGAGATCGGCCTGCCGCGGTGCTCTCTTACCGCTTGTGGCAGCGCATGGGGGGCGACCCGAATATCACCGGCCAGGGGATGGTGCTGGATGGTAAGCCGTACACCGTCGCCGGCGTGCTGCCGAAGGATCATCGCACCCTGATTGGTTTTGGTTTCTCGCCGGACTTGTACATGACGATCTCAAGCCCGACGGAATACGTCACTATGTACGCGCGCCTTCCGGAGGGAGTGTCCCGCGCGGCGCTGAATGCCCGACTGCCGGCGCTGCAACCTCAGTTCCAGGCCCAGTGGCCGGACAAGCACGGCGGGTGGAACGGCATGCATGCCGGGGCCGTCGGGGGCGCCGAGCACATCCGAAGCGAAGAGGAACTGATGCCGGTTGTCGCCTTCGCGGCTATGCTCCTGCTGGTGGTGGGTCTGGTTCTGCTGATCGCCTGCGCCAATGTGGCCAGCCTGTTACTGGCGCGCGCCGCCAGCCGCTCGCAGGAGATCGCGATTCGTCTTTCCATTGGCGCCAGCCGCGGCCGCCTCATCCGGCAACTTCTGGCCGAGGGATTTCTGCTGGCACTGTGCGGAACGGCGGCCGGACTGGCGGTCAACGTTACGATCACATCGCTGCTCAGCCGTTATCCCCTGCCTCTTCCCTTCCCCGTTCAGTTGCAGATCCAGCCGGATTGGCGGCTGCTGGCGTACGCTACCGCGTTGGCGATCGTCTGCACGCTGGCTGCCGGACTGATGCCCGCATTGCGGGCGACACGGACGCAGCCGGGCACTCCGCGCGTGCCTTTGCGTCAGGCACTGGTGGTAGGCCAACTAGCGGTCACGATCGTGCTGCTATGCGCAGGCTTCCTCTTCCTGCGGAACCTGGTGCACGCGTCCACCATGAACCCGGGATTCGACACCTCGCACACGATCTGGGCATCCATGCGTCTGGTGCCACAGGCGTACGAGAACGGCAACAAGACGAGGGCGTTGATCGGGACGGCAATGGACCACCTGCGTACTCTGCCTGGCGTCGAATCGGCCGCGATCGCTGAACGAGTGCCGCTAAACGAACCAATGACTTGGGGCACGTCGATGTACACCGATCTGAATGCCAGTGCTAAGCGGGTAGCGTTCAATGTCAACTATGTGGGGCCGGACTACTTCAAGACCATGGCCATCCCCATAGTTCGCGGGCGCGAGTTTGGGGCTTCCGACCGCAGAGGCGCTGCGCGAGTCGCCATCCTGAACGAAAACATGGCGCGGCGCCTGTTCGGCGATGTCGACCCGGTGGGACACAGCATTCGCTTCGAGCAGAATGGCCCGCCCATCCGGATTGCGGGCGTGGCGAAGAACAGCAAATACCTGACGCTCGGCGAAGAGAACGCCTTGGCCTACTACGAACCGTACGCGCAGCAGCGCGAAGCGCGGACCGACCTGCGCTTCCTGATTCGCGCGACTGTGCGCCCGGAGTTGTTGGTGCCCGCCGTGAATCGGACCCTGGCGGAACTGGACGGCACGGCCGCGCTGGAGACCAAGCCGATGTCGCAGGCGCTTGGGTTCGCCATGCTGCCGAGCCGGGTGGGCGCGGCGATCCTGGGATCCGTCGGGCTGTTGGGCCTGACGCTGGCTGCCATCGGTCTCTATGGGACGCTGCTGTACGCAGTGAGCCGCCGCATCCGCGAGATTGGATTGCGCATGGCGCTGGGGGCTACGCCCGGCCAGGTTCTGCGCCTGGTGTTTGGGCAGTGCCTCGGGATGGTGGCCACGGGAATCGGTATCGGCACCGCGCTCGCGGTCTTCGCGGTGCGGCCGCTCGCCATGTTCTTGACGCCGGAGGTCCGGCCCGCGGATCCCATGAATTTCCTGATTGTCGCGGGCGTGCTCTGCGGTGTTGCGCTTCTGGCGACGGCGGCGCCGGCAATCCGCGCGCTACGCGTGGATCCCATGATAGCTCTGCGCCACGAATAGGGTCTACTTCTTGTGATAGTTCGGATACGCGGGCCGCGTGGGCTGCGGCTGCGGGTTCCTGGCTAACTCGGCCATAATTACCTCTACGGCTTTCTCCAGTTGCGGGTCGTGACCCTGGCGCACGAGCGCGGGATCCATGTCGACTTCGATATCGGGAGCCACACCGCGGTTCTCCACGTCGAAGGTGCCGTTCGGATTCCAAATGGCCGCGTTGGGCGCGGTGACGCCGCCGCCATCCATCAGGTCCGGGAACCCGGAAAGGCCCACCAGTCCGCCCCATGTGCGCATGCCGACTAACTTGCCGGCGCCGGCGCGGCGAAAGTACCACGGCATGGCATCGCCGCCGGAGCCCGCAAATTCATTGGTGATCATCACCTTGGGTCCGAAAATCGCACCCTGCGGCTGCGCCCAATCGGCGCCGTCGCGGAACGTGACATAGCTCATCGGCTTGCGCTGCAGATACTCCACGATATCAGTCGCCAGGCTGCCTCCGTGATTGAATCGATCGTCGATAATCGCGGCCTCCTTGCCTACCTGGGCAAAGAAGTAGCGGGTGAAACTGTTATACCCGCCGCCGCCCGTATCGGGCATGTGGACATAGGCGATGCGGCCTCCGGAAAGTTGATCCACCTTGCGGCGGTTGTCTTCCACCCACGCCAGGTGCCGCAGGTTGCTTTCACTCTCGATCGGCACCACGGTAACATCGCGGGCTTTATCGCCTGTGGGATCGGGGCCCACATGCAGGATGGTCGCCTTCCCCGCGGTCATTTCGAACAGACTGTAGATGTTATCGGTAGAGTGCAGTTCCCGCCCATTTACTGCCAGCAAGTAGTCGCCCACCGGCACGTTGACTCCGGGCTGAGTCAAAGGCGCAGTGGAGCCCGGATTCCAGTTTTCGCCGTTATAGATGCGGGCGAAACGGTAGCGGCCATTCTCCAGTTTGTAGTCCGCCCCCAGCAGGCCCGTAGGAATGTGCTTCACTTCGGGCATATCGCCACCGCCGATGAACTCATGGCCCACGGTCAACTCACCCAGCATCTCGGTGAACAGGTAATTCAGATCTTCGCGCGATGCGATGCCGCTCAAATAGACGGAGTATTTCTCTTCGGCGGCCAGTAGATCGAGCCCGTGATAGTTGGGATCGTAGAAGAAGTCGCGGACGATGCGCCAGGCTTCGTGGTACATCTGCTTCCATTCGGCGGCGGGATCCACGCGCACCTGGAGATCTCCGGTTTTCAGTTCCTTGGCGTCGGAGTTATCCGCAGCGGTGGAGATGGTCCACTTGTCGCCCTGCTGGTAGAGCATCTTCTCGCCGTTGAATGAGGTGGCAAACTGCTGCACGCCGGTCAGTGCCACGTCACCCTTCCTCTTGTTTATATCGAGCCGCTGTACGGTGGTGTCGTCTCCACCAACGATGGCCTGGGGCAACTGCCCCACGAAGATAATGCCGGGCTTGCCTACGGCGACCCACGCGTAGCGCCGCGGGGGCAACGAGAGCGACAGAATCCGCTGGCCGATGTTATCCAGGTCTATCTTTACCTGGACTCCATCGGTTTTATCCTTGTCCTTGTCGTCTTTCTTCTCATCTTTCTTGGCGTCATCTTTCTTGGCGTCGTCCTTCTTGGCGTCATCTTTCTTTGGCTCTTCTTTCTTTTTCTCCTCGTCGCTCTCCGGGGAGAAGGGGGACGCCTGCTCCCTGGAAAGCACCATTAGATAGACGCTATAAGTTACGGGACGCGAGAAGTTACCGACGTCGGGTTCACTAGACGGTCCGGCATTGGTGCTGGCGAGAAAGTAGAGATACTTGCCATCCCGATCAAAAACGGGCGTCCTGGCACGACTCATTCCATCAGTTACTTGAGTGGCAGTCGAATTAGCAAGTGAATACAAGAATATGGCACTCATATGACTCTTGAGTTGCTTGCTATATGTGAGCCATTTACTATCCGGCGACCACGATGGCGCTAACTCCCCGCCGTCCTGGTATTCGTCCGTATCCACCAGGACGGGTTTCTTCTGCTCCAGATCGATATACCAGAGATGCAGGTGGTTGTCTTCATAGGCGATCTTTTTGCTGTCGGGCGACCATTCCAGCGAGGAGTAGAAGGCCGGCTTTTCGCCCAGCTTGATCTTCTTCACTTCCCCGGCGCCATCCTGGGCGCGCAGGTGCAACTGATAATCGCCGCTCTCATCGGAGAGATAGGCGACGGTCTGTCCGTCAGGAGACCAAACCGGTTCGCGCTCGTTGACTCCCACGGTTTGAGTGAGGTTGCGGGCATCGCCCTTCTCCGCCGGTACGGTGATGATCTCGCCGCGCGCCTCAAAGACGGCGCGCGCGCCGGTGGGCGAGATATCGGCCGACCGCAAGCGTTTAGCCACGTTCACATAGTGCGGGCGCAGCTCCGGTAAATCGCCGGCCAGGTGCACTTCCACGGCTTTGGATTGCCCGGAGCGCAGGTCATAAAGGTGGAGGGAGCCGAACTGTTCATAGACAATCGCTCCCGGCCCCGCCGCTGCGCTCTTCAGATCCAGGCCGCGATTCTCCACGAGTTGCTTGACCTGTTTGGTGCGGGTGTCGTAGCTGAACAGGGTAACCGGGCCGTTGCGGTCGCTCAGAAAAAAGACTTTGTCGCCGACCCACATGGGGTTAAAGTCGTTGGAATTCTCGCGCGGAATCGGCGTCACGCTGGAATCGGCCAGGTTGGCCAGCCAGATTTTCCGGGTCTGCCCGCCGCGGTAGCGCTTCCATGCCTTCTGCCACTGAAACAGCGGCACGTAAGCCAGGCGCGTGGCATCGTCCGAATACGAACCCGATTCTCCGTCGGGCAGGGGCAATTCTTCGGGAAAACCGCCATCCACTGAGATGGTGAAGAGGTGGACGGCGTCGGTGCCGCTATCGCGCCGGGAGGCGAAGAGGACTCGCTTACCGTCGGGAGTCCAGCCAGACTCGCTTACCGTCGGGAGTCCAGCCGACGGCGTAGTCGGGGTCGGGGTGCCAGGTGAGGCGTTTGGGCATGCCGCCACCCGCCGGAATCACGTAAACATCGGTGTTACCGTCGTACTGTCCGGTGAATGCCACCAGCGAGCCGTCCGGCGAGAAGATGGGACCGCTCTCTTCTCCCACCCCGGTGGTCAGGCGACGGGCTTCGCCGCCTTCGCGAGGCACGCTCCAGAGGTCGCCGGCGTAGGAAAAAACGATCTGGGTGCGGCTCAGCGCGGGAGAACGCAACAGCAGGTGCGGTGTTTGGGCCAAAAGGGGGCCAGTCAGCAAAAGGCAGCAGATGAGGCGGCGCATAGCGATATAGGCAGTATACATTGGGGCTTAAAACCGGGGTTGGGGGCCGGGGTTGGGGGCCGGGGTTGGGGGCCAGGGGCCAGGGGTGGGGCCAGGGGCCAGGGGCCAGGGGCCGGGGGCCGGGGGCCGGGGGCCGGGGA
>OKRF01000073.1:0-3323 GCA_900290315.1 Candidatus Sulfopaludibacter sp. SbA3
ACCCGAAAGGAGCGCCACACTGAGCGCGGCCCGAATGCCCAGGTTGATGGCGGCGATCACAATCGGAATATAGTACAGGCTCGGAAAGGCATCCGCCCACCATGGCACTGGTGCTAGCACCGCACACTGCAGGGCACTTCCCAAAAAGGCGATTCCCAAGGAGATGAGGACTGGGAGCCATTCACGGGTTTTTTTCATGATCGGCCTGCAACCAACATCCCCAGGAGCGCTCCAGCCGGGGCAGATCCGCGCTCCGAATCGCGGACCTGCCCCATCGCGCGGCCCTTTACTTACCGGGGGCAACCTAACGCGGAAACGGACAACGAAACAGCATCCTTGTAGTCCTTCACCGACGCCGGAAGAACGCCGCTGCCCGGTACGAACCAGACTTCGACGCGACGGTACCGCGCCTCGCTTTCGCTCTCTTTCACGAGACTGCCGGGCAACTCCTGGGTACTGCCACAGAAGTGCGACTGGTAGTCGACACCGTTATCGGCCGCACCAACAGCACCGACCAGGATCTGCGAAGCCGGGAATCCGTAGCAAATCCCGTTGCCGGCGCTGATCACGGCCGCAGCGTTGAGGGCGCGCGTTTGATCGAGACCGGCTTTGGCGGCTTCCTTCTCGCTCAAGTGTCCGACCAGGACTACCTTGCCGGTGGGATCGCTCTCGAGAAAGGTCTTGAGTTCTTCCAGCAGGACGCGCTTGCCGCAGTTGTTGACGCGCGCACTGCTGTCGGGGAAGACGATGTCCGGCAGTCTCTTCGCCAGGGCCGGCTTTTTCACCAGAACGGTAGCCTGGGCCGTGCCGGAACCCTTATCGTCAGCGACCTTGGCAACGATAGTTACGGTCTTTCGCTGCTCGGATGTGGCTGCAGGGTCGAAGCGGACCTCCGATGAATCGAACTGGGTGCCAGTGACGGTGCCTTCGGAAGCCGTGAACACAGGCTGACGCAGGGAGCCACCACATTGGCCAGGCGTGAAGTTCGCCGCCAGATTGACTTTTTCGCCAGCCATCACTTCTTGCGGCGTAGCCTCGAGAGTGCCGGATGGTGCACGGTAGGCGCGCACAGTAATGTTGGTGCTGGTTGTTACGGGATTGTAATCCGGAGCTGACACCGTCAAAACTACCTTGTAGGCGCCCGGTTCGCGGCCGGTCCCGCCGAAATCGAAAGACGGCGCCGTGCTGGTGGGCTGCCCCTCGACGGTCCATTGATAGGTAGCATCCTGCGGCGCTCCCGCCGGAGTCAGAGTCACTATTCCTCCCTCACACAACTCGGCTTGTTTGCTTGTCATCTGCAGATCCATGTTCCGTAAGGGGCATGGCGCGCCGGCGGGCACGCTGCTGCCATCCGGGCAGGCCTTCATGGGCGGCGGTGGCGGTGGCGGCGGTGGCGGCGGCACCGGAGCTTCACCGCCGAAGGTGAAGTTGAATCCGGTGGTGTACCGGAGATTGTGCTGGTTATTGTCGTTGGCCGTCCGAAGGTTTTGCAGGCGGGTCATCAGATAATCCAATCCGATAGCCCGGAAGCTGACGTGTCTGTTGATTTTGATGTCCAGGCCGCCTCCCGTCGCCATGGCGAAGGACGTCTGGGATGCCGTTGCCCGCAGGCTTACCGCCTGACCCGGAGGCACGGGGGTAGTCGATCCCGGCAGGTACACCGGAAGCGTGCCGGCCACGGGCACGCCTGAGACGTCAACGCTGGTCCCCGCGTGCATGCCTCCAAACAGAACGTTGAAATAGGGCCTGAGGCGGGAATAGCGCAGGGAGATGCGCGGTCCAAACAAGAAGTTGGTGAACGTGCTGTCCAGTTGTTTGCTGTTGATATTTCCGTTGTGAACGGCGCCAATGTCCATGACGAAGCCGACCCACTTGTTGGCATTGACAGCCAACTGGCCACCCCCACCGTTGGCGCTGAATGCCGGAACGTTGCTGGCTGAGTTCGCCCGGGTATAGGTGAACCCGGCGAAAGTCTCGGCTCTGGGATAATCCTGCGCACTCGCAATGGTCGCGACCAGAACGGCGAGTGCCGCCAAACACAATGTCTTCTTCACTGCAGTCAACCTCCTCACCATAGCGGTGTATCGGGCGCCGCGATCTTATCAGCGCCGGCCGCAGCAAGCGGGCGGACCCCGCCACTGCGGCTTGGAAATGATGAAGCCGCGGAAGAGAAGATCCAAACTTTCTTCGGCCGGACGGCAGTGGAAAAGAATTTGGAGCCAAGGAGCGCGGAACTTCATCTTCTTGTCGCGGTCCACGCAGGGCGACTGCTTCTCACGATTGAATACCTACGCAAAAGGATTCACCGGCCGGCGCGGAGTGATATGGAATATCCGGAGCTGTACAAGACACAGATCCTGAAAGCTATCGAAAGCATCGACTTGGGTAAAATCGGGCAGGTCATCCAGATCTTCAAAGGCGCCCGGGCGCACGGCCGACGGATTTTCGTGTGCGGAAGCGGCGGCACGGACTCAATGGCAGCACAGTTCCTGTGCGACATGGTGAAGAGCGCAAGTTTCAACCGATCCTCGCGAATTCCGGATTCTGGCCCTTAGCGATCAACTTCCCAGGGCAGGCTCCCAGCGGGACGAGTGTTCGAACAACCGCATCTTCGTGGAGCAGCTCAAGAATTTCGCCGAACCGAAGGACGTAGTGATGGGGATCTGCACGTCCGGCAATGCCCCCAGTGTCGTGAACACGATCGAATATGCTTCCTGGATTGGCTGCCGCACCATCGGGATCACCGGCTGCGAGGGAGGGGACGTCACCCGGTTGGCTGAAGTGGCGATCCAGGTCCCGGTTACCCACGCCGGCAGTATTGAGGATGTCCATATGATTATCTGCCACATGATCGGGTACTACTTTGTGGATTTCGAAGCGGCTGAGCAGGGAGCATGAGAGAGCCAGTGCGACTCTCCCTCGTGTTAACGGTCGCGCTTCGACTTAGCGGGCAGACCTACCCGCAGGCGTCCCTGCCGGAGACGCCGGTGGATCAAACGGCTGCGGGCAGCGAAGGCAGCAATCCGGGGACGAACGGCACCCTTCCGGCCGTGAGCCCGATCTCCGGCCCGGAGAGCCCGCAAAGCGCGGTCGACTGGTCCGGCTTGTTTCGCCCTTCGAGCCGCTTCCTCGGCGTCGAACACGGATTCCGGCTCCTGACTGAGCCAGGCACACGAACCGGTCTAAAGGGCAGCTTCTTCGACAACTACGGTAGAGCCACCGGGAATCTGCACGGCTGGGCGGACGGCGACCCGTTTTATGTGAATTATGTCGGCCACCCGATGCAGGGAAGTGTGGCGGGTTTTCTATGGGTTCAGCACGAG
>OKRF01000073.1:3333-14580 GCA_900290315.1 Candidatus Sulfopaludibacter sp. SbA3
GGGTTCAGCACGACGGATCGTATCGCAACGCCGAATTCGGGAGAGACCGGCTCTACTGGCGTAGCCGGTTGAGGGCCGCCGCATTCGCGTGGGCCTACAGCGAGCAGTTCGAAATAGGACCTTTCAGTGAGGCTTCCATCGGCAAGATTCAATCCTACTTCCCACAGCAGGGCTTCGTCGATCACGTGATCACTCCGACCATCGGTTTGGCCTGGATGATTGCCGAGGATGCGGTGGACAAGTACCTGATCGAGCGAATCGAGGGAGCTACCGGGAACCGGTACATCCGCATGGTTGCGAGGTCGGCCCTGAACCCGTCGCGGAGCTTCGCCAACGTCCTCGAGAACAAGGCGCCCTGGCATCGCGACACCCGCTCCGGAATCCTGTCGTTCGTTCCGGGTGAGCGGCAAGGAGCGGCATCGAAGACGGTACGGCAAACGTCAGAAACTGGCGATGCAACGGGTCCGGCGCCTTTCGAGCTCGCGATGACTTTCCAGCCCGAGCGGTTTTTGGGCGGCGGCCGAGTCTCCTGCCTGGGAGGCGGAGGCAGCGCCATGCTACGGATCTCCGACGCCTGGCAACTGGCGGTCGCCATAGGAGGCTGCAAGATGATGGGGCTGGCGGAAAACCTCAGCGGCGATTCCCTCAGTTACATGGCCGGTCCGCGCTGGCGGACACGCGAGTGGGGACGGTGGAGCGCCAATCTGCAGGTTCTGGTGGGCGGGAACAAGTTGACCGAGGAACGCATGTACCCGGAGACCAAGGCGCTTCTGGAGGCGGCGGCGTCAAGAGATCCGCAATTGCGGCAGCCGAGCCACGCCGACTACACAGACGAAACCGCCGCCAACGGATTCGCCGTCAGCGGCAGCGGCGGTGTGAGCTGCAAGCTCAACAATGCGTTAGCTGTTCGCATAGCGGAACTTGGGTATCAGCATTCCTGGGCCGCTCCCCTGTGGGGACGGCGATATTCGGACGCGCTCAGTGTGTCGGCCGGACTGGTTCTCAGGATGGGTACCTGGTGAGGCTGGCCGGCGAGCCGAAGGCCGGGAGGACGCTAAAAGTAAACCGAACGCCCGGCCGGCGGCATCTATAGTAGCGAATGAACAAAGATCCATGCCGAGCTCAAGGCTTCCTGCCATACCGGAATTCCTGTTTGACCCCTCCTCCAAATCCGCCTGCATCCGCGTCGAACCCTCCTTCATTGGAGCCTTGAGCCGCATGGCCACCTGACGAGCGGATGTTACGTCAGCGGCAACTCCCACACCCCTTGCTGGTGCGTGAGAACGAGAAGCCGGCCGGGCGTTCCCATCAGTACGGTGAGTTGCTTGACCGAAATGACGGGCCAGGCTTCGGGAGAGATCCTTTTCCAAGATCGGCCGGCATCGATGCTGGCATAGATGACACCGTACTTCGCGGCAAACAGCGAATCGGCTCTGCGAGGGTGGCGGCAGATGGCTTGAATGGTGTCGGTTTCGAGCTCACCCCGAACGGAGTGCCAGGAGACCCCCATGTCGTTCGAGGCCTTGAGGCCCAAAGCCGTAGCTGCCAGTATGCCTCCGCCCTGTGTCGAGGCGATGCCGTACACCTCAGCGGCCTCCGTAGCGGCGGGCTTCCAAATCCTGCCATCTTGCCATCTCTGGACAGAAACATCCCGCCTGTGCCGAACGCGGCGATCCAGGGACGCTCGAGAGCGGCGAACGCCGATATGCGCGAGGCGGGCACCGGCAGGTTCAGTGGATTCCAGGTCCGGCCGGCATCTTCACTGATAAAAATGCCTGAGTCGGATCTTGCCAGGACGAGGCGCGAAATCCACGGCGGACAGACGGCGGAGGTCGGCAGGAAACCGGCTCCGGGTACGATTGCGGCCTTTGTCCATTCGCTCCGATCGGTTGCCAGTTGCAGAATGCTGCCGCGGTCAAGACCGTCCAGGGCGGCAACAAAGATCGCTCCGGCGGCTGTCCAAAGGTAGGACAGGCGGCGGGTACAGAAGCCGTTGTTCACCTGCTCCCAGGTCTTTCCGCTGTCGTCACTGCGCAGAATGCCGGCTGCGTCAGTGGCGATGAAGAGCCGTCCTAATCGTGCGGGGTCGAAGGCAATCGACCGTGTCGCGAATGGCCCGAGTTTTTCCCATTGGGAGCCACCGTCGAGCGATCGAACGATACCTTGGGTAGTGCCGGCGAACCACACGTTCTCGTACTGGGGATCCTGGGCGATGACGTAGGTCCGGTCGGAGGTGTTTTTCACCTCCGTCAGGCGGCTCCACGCGGCGGCGCCGTTCAGACTGCGATAGATACCGCTGCACGCACTGGCAAAGACGCGCTGCGGCCGATTGCGGTCCACCTGGATCGAGAAAACGTCCGAATCATCGATCATGCCGGTGTGGATGGAATGCCAGGATACTCCGGCATCGGATGTCTTCCAGGCCAGGTGTGGCGTGCCCGCGTAGAGGGTCGCGCTATCTTTGGGATCGAAGGACAGGGCGACTACGGGACGGAGTTGAGCGTTGTCGAGAGGGGAGATGCGGGTCCAGGTATTTCCTCCGTCCTGGCTGGTGAACACACCGGTATCCGTACCGGCCGCGATGATCTTCGAGTTGGCCCTCTTGAAGGCGATGGCTCGGACCTGCTGGTTGCGCAAATCGGGAATTTGGTGCCACGTCGCGCCGGCATCCGTACTCCTCAGGAGGCCCGAATACTGGGGCAACTCGCTGGACAGGGCAGCCAGGTAGGTGGCGGGAGTTTGAGGATCGATGGCGAGCGCATTCAGGGTGGCGTGGAGTTGCGCCGGAAACGCAAGCGGAGTCCAGGACTCGCCGCCATCGCGCGAACGGAACAGGAGAGCGCTGCGACTGCCGGCCAGAAACGTTCCCGAAGTATGGGGGTCGGCTACCACGATCGCGGCGGAGCCGCCAAACGGGCCCAGAGAGACCCAGGCAGCAAAAAGGGGGAAAGCCAAAAGCAGGCCGCCGGCGCGAACCAGGCTGGCTGGGATTCTCCCATCCCTCATGGCCATTCAATGGGTGTCACGTAAAAGACGCCTACCGTAAACTGAGTATACGTCCGGTGGCTGACGATCACTTCCAATTCGGGCCGGATGCCCCAGCTTTCGTTGAAGTAATAGCGCGCGCCGGCTCCGGTGTGAAGAGCACCGTTGAATTGGTCGTAGCGGATGGTGCGGGCCACACCTTGAGAGTCAATGGCGCGATGCCGAATCGTATCCCAGAGCAGGCCCGATCCGAGGATGCCGTAGGGGGCACAGCGATGGCTCACCGGGATGCGAATATGAAAGTCGAGACCGAAATCCGTGAGGTAGGATCGTTCGACTGTCGAGGGGGTGGGCCAAGGCTGGAGGGTACTCCGCCCCAGCGGTGAGAACGAGGTTTGAAACAGAATCATTCCGTAGCGCGAAAAGGCGACGCCCGCGCTACCCTTCACAGCCGGGTGCGCGCCGATGCCGAGAGTGGCGCCACCGAGCGCGGCGACTTCCCCGACTTCGGTCTCGTCGGACTGGGCGGACGCGACTGGAGGCAGGCTCCACGCAAGGGCGGCCACAATCATGCCATTGACAGACCATGCAAGTTTACGAGTGAACATAGAACTCCGGTTTCCGGCAAGGAAACGCACCTCATCCGCTGCACCGACATTCTCCCCGCCCGAGGGCGGAGGGCGCCGATCCCCGGCCGCCGCGAGTTGGGGTCCGCCAGCGGCCCGGAGCAAGGAAGACGCCCCGCCCCTGGGCCTTGATGCGGCGATCCGCAGTGCGGCGTCTTTTTTTAGAAGGTCAAAGAAAATCTAGAACCTGGGGCGGGCTGGCGCCATCATCCATGCGCTTATGAGCACCTTATCTAAAGGACGGCTGTTGTTACAACTCATGGCAATGGCGACTGCGAGCTGGGCCGCTTCGAACGGGCCGCAGACGGTTTTTGCGACTCCCGATGACGCGGCTAACGCTCTGCTGGATGCTCTGGCATCCGGCGACTATTCTCTTTTTCTGGCAGTGGCTGGGCCGCAAATGGCACAATTCTGGGTCGCCGGCGACCCAGAAAAGGACCCGTGTGATCGCGAGCGCTTCGCTGAAGCGGCCCGCAGGAACGGGATTCAAACGGACAACGCAACCGAGAATCGCCGGACACTTTACGCGGTCAGTGTGGCGCAGCCCTTTCCGGCGCCGCTGGTGAAGACGGACAGCGGATGGCGATTCGACGATGATGCCGGATCCAGGGAACTCGCGGCGCGGCGCATCCGCCGCAACGAGATCGCGGTGATCGAGCTCTGCCTGCGATTCCGTGAAGCGGAATACACTTATTTCGGCATGTTCACTGGAGGGGCTCAGGCCTTTGCCGCGCGGATCCGGAGCACGCCGGGGCAACATGATGGATTGTTCTGGTCGGAGCTCGGCGCGGAGGACGAGAGCCCGCTGGGGCCTCCGTTCGCGGCCGCTGCGTATGCCGAGCGGCAAGCGGCTGACGGAACCCAACCGCTTTTCGGGTATTATTTCAAAATTCTGCCGGCGCAAGGGCCGGACGCCGGCGGCGGAGTGCTGGACTACCGCACGAAGGGCCAACTGCGCAAAGGTTTCGCGCTGATTGCATGGCCGGCGGAGTACGGAGCGGATGGCACGCAATCCTTCCTGCTCAACCATTTCGGCGACATCTATCAGAAAGATCTGGGCGCCGATACAGCGCGAATCGCCGAGGGCATGGCGGCATTCAATCCCGATCGAAGCTGGAGGAGGATCAATGACCTTGACTGAAGTGGAAATCGGCAGTAGCTGTGGGGCCGGCATTACAGGCCACACACCGCTGCGAAATTGCATGGCACTCCCGCCGGATGGGTCATGGGGGCTGGGCGCGGCGGGGTTTGCGTTGATTGCATTCGGCGCCGCATTGCTGGCGCTCAGGGTTCTCTCAAACGCGATCGCAATCCGGGATCGGCGTAACGGAGGAGTGCGGAAGGGTCCTGTTCTTTCCTTAGCCACCGTGGTGGTGTTCGTCGCAGCAGGGCTATACGTGGTGGCTGGCATTTTACTGCACGTGGGGCAACGGTGATGGCAGATTGCGCCAAAGGAGGCAAGATGACGGACCCACACGCGATGATCAAGCGATGCACCCGGGCCGGAGCGGTGTGGCTACTGTGGGCAACCGTATTGGCTCCATGTTACGCCGGGAAGGTAAAGACGTTCGTCGACGAGAAGGTCAATTTTGCGAACTATAAAACGTACCAATGGCTGCCAACGAAAATTCTGGCGAAGTCCGGGATTGTGGAGAACGATCCGATCCTCTCGCCAGTCATCAAGGGGGCGGTGAATCGAGAACTGGCGGCGAGGGGCCTGAAGGAAGTGGCCGAGGAAGGAGATCTTCAGGTCGCGACCCTGGCCCTGGATAGCTATATTCCGCAGTTAGAAGCTTATATCTTTCCGGTGGGCACCTACTACGATTACCCGACACCGCTCGCCGCAATGGGCAGATACAACCGGGAAGGGACCCTGGCCGTCAACCTCATCGACAGCCGAACGAAGAAGAGCGCTTTTGTGGGGATGGTTACCGAAAGCATCGACAATAAGTCCGGCGCTGGAGCCAAGAAGATCCCGATGGCGGCGGAAAAGATCTTCAAGAAATACCCCGTCAAGAAGTAAGTCTCATCAGGGGCGTTTGAACCCGATCTGGATCAGGCGGGGATTGCGGGCCGCGGACATCCGGCCGAAACTGGCAGGATCGCCCGCATTGCCGCGGGGCGGCTGGAACCGGGTGTGATTCCAGGCAGACCAAATCGCCGCCGTCAAGATATAAGATAAAACAAGCTGTAAATTGCTATTCATAGTGAGGCTGTTTCTTGGCGAACTTAGTCGCGTCTGGAAAATACCTCGCGGAGAAGGCGGAATTTCTTCGTTTGCGTGGTCCTCTGGTCGAAGATCCGACAGCGAGGATACTGCACGCCCTGCTGATCGGCTTGCTGCTGTTCACCGCTGTGCACCTTCTGGTCTTCACGTTTCTGGTCTACAGACCGCTGCCGCACGTGGCCGTGAGTGGCTTCGGCGGGATTGCCTATCTCACGGCGCTGGTTGTTCTCAATCGAGGTGCACGCCGGATGGCCAGCCTGATTTATCTGGGCGGAATCTGGGTGTTCGCGACAACAGTGGTCGTGCTGAATGGCGGAATCCGCAGTCCCGGCCTGGCGCTATATATAGCAATCCCGGTTTCGGCCGGCCTGGCTGCTGGGAAATCGCGGTATGGCCGCGACTGGCGCACTCTGCCTGTTCGGTGCCCTGGCGATGGCCATAGCCGATTTGTTGGGCGTACCGCCTCTGCGCTATTTTCCGGGCTCTCCATTCGGCATCTGGGCCGTCTTTCTGATGGCTGCGGTGGTTGCGGCCGTTCCGGTGATGCTGGTGCTGCGGATTCTGAAAGATTCGCTCGGGGCGACGGAGCGGTGGATCCGGGAGCTTCGCGCTAGCGAGGATGCGCTGCGCCGCGAGCGCGACCTGGTGAGCCGCCTGATGGAAACCAGCCCGGTGGGAATCATGGCCTTCAACCAAGGGGGGGAGATCACGTTCGCGAATGCATCCGCCGAGCGAATCCACGGCCTGAGCAGGGACGAGATTACACAGCGAACCTACAATACCCCCGACTGGCGGATTACCCGTCATGACGCCAGCCCGTACCCGGAGGAGGAACTGGCTTTCTGGCAGGTTCGATCCACGGGTCGCGCGGTGCGTGACGTGCGAATGGCCGTTTCGCGGCCGGACGGCGAGCGCGTACTGCTATCGATCAACGCGGCGCCGGTGCTGACGCCGGAGGGCCGGTTTGAAGGCATGGTGGCCACTGTGGAGGACATCACCGAACGGATCCACAGGGAGGAGGAACTTCGGAAGCACAGGGAGCATCTCGGCGATCTGGTGAGGCAGCGGACCGAGGAAGCGGTGGCGGCGAGGGACGAGGCGGTCGCCGCCAACCGCGCCAAAAGCGCTTTCCTGGCCAACATGAGTCACGAATTGCGAACGCCGCTGCACGCAATTCTGGGTTTCACCAGCCTGGTGCGCGAAGCTTCCGGTCTGAGCAAGGAACATCGGCGGGACCTCGATATTGTCCAGCGTAGCGGCGAGCATTTGCTGCAACTCATCGACGACGTACTCGATATGGCCAAAATCGAAGCTGGAAGCCGGCAATTGGAAATAGGCCCGTGCGACCTGTGGGGGATTGTGCAGGAGGTCACCGATATCATTCGGGTGCGGGCCGATGAGAAACATCTGGAGCTGGCGGTGGACAAAGCCGCGGGGTTTTTACGCTACATTCGACTCGACGCCGCCAAACTTCGCCAGGTGCTGACCAACCTGCTGGCCAACGCTGTCCAATACACGGATCGTGGGTCCGTCGCCCTGCGGATGAGTACCAGATGCGAAGCGGATAGTGACCGCATGGAATTGACGTTCGAAGTGGAGGATACGGGCATCGGTATCGCGGAAGAGGATCGGGGACGGATCTTCGACGCCTTCGTGCAAGTGGGTGGATCGCGCAAGGGGGCGGGCACCGGGCTGGGGCTCACGATCACCCGGCAGTTCGTGGCGCTCATGGGCGGCTCGATCTCCGTCGAAAGGGCACGCGGCAGGGGGTCGTTGTTCCGCGTAGTGGTGCCGGCAATAGCGGCGGAAGCGTCCGAGGTGGCGGGACTGACGGCCAGCCGCGTATCGGCCGTCACGCTTGCGCCGGGGCAGCCGGAATATCGGGTACTGGTTGTCGAGGATGACACGGAGAGCCGGGTGTTCCTGGAGCGTCTGCTGCGAAACGCGGGCTTCCGGGCGCGGTCCGCACGAGACGGCGCGCAGGGGCTTGCCTTATTCCGGCGCTGGCGGCCGCACTTCATCTGGATAGATCTGTACACGCCGGTTCTGGACGGTCTGGCGGCAACGCGGCGCATCCGTGCGATGGACGGGGGACGGGAGGTGAAGATCGCGGAAGATCGCGGCGGTTACGGCTTCGGTATCGGGTGATGATCGCGAGGCGGCTATGGCGGCCGGCGTGGACGATTTCGTGCGGAAGCCGTTCCGGGCAGATGAGATTTTCGATCGCCTGGCGCGACATTTAAACGTGAGATATCTCAACAGACCAGGGGCAGCCGTGGACTGGAATGAGTGGGAGTCAGCTTCCCTCCAGGCGCTGGCAAAACTGCCCGGCAATATGCGCGAGGAACTGCGTAACGGGGTGATTTCCCTGGACGTCAATCGTATTGCTCGCGTCATTCGGCTTGTCTCCGATTATGACGCAACGCTTGGGGCCGCATTGGCTCAGCGTGCCGATCGATTCGCCTACACCGAAATTCTGAATGCGCTGGAATATCCGGCGGGCGGCGGAGTGGAGCGTGGTCTATGAACGAGGACTACGGCTGCGTGCTAGTGGTGGATGACGACCCGCAGGCGCTCGCCCTGCTCGTAAACGTTCTGGGTGCGGAAGGCTATCATGTGCAACCTGCGGACGGCGGAAAACTGGCGCTGCTGTCCGTGGCAGCCCAGCCGCCGGATCTCATCCTGTTGGATGTCAAGATGCCCGGCATGGATGGGTTTGAGGTCTGCCGGCAACTGAAAAGGACGGAAGCGGGCCGGGGCGTTCCGGTCATGTTCGTCAGCGCCAGTTGTGAGAAGAAGGAGTGGGTGGAGGGTCTTTCGCTGGGTGCGGTAGACTTCGTCTCCAAGCCGTTTCAGCGGGAAGAACTGGTGGCCCGAGTACGGGCTCATGTGGAATGGGGACGACTGCGGTCCCACCTGGAAACGCTGGTAGTGCAACGCACGGTCGAATTGGAAAGTGCCATTGAACAGTTGCGGCTTGAAGTATCGGAGCGCCGCCGCGCCGAACAGTCTTTGCGCGAGAGCGAACAGAGATTCCGGCAAATTGCCAACGCAGCGCCGGTCATTATCTGGACATCGGACCGGGACAATCGCACCGATTTCCGAAATGAATATGCGCAGGCCTTTACCGGGCGAAGCATCACGGAAATGAGTGGCAATCATTGGGCCGAGCTGATTCACCCGGAGGATCTGGTGCGCCAGCAGCAAGGGTATGCCTTGAACTCCGCCACAATTTTCAAGTGGAATACCGGCTGCGGCGGGCCGATGGCGAATATCGGTGGATGCTGGAAAAGGGAACGCCCCGTTTTCTCCCCAATGGCGACTTCGCGGGCTACGTCGGGATCGTATTCGACCTTACCGACATCAAGCGCGGCCAGGAGCGGGCGCTGCGGGAGAAGAACCTGGAGAATCTGCGGGTGCTATCGGCGGGGATCGCGCACGATTTCAATACCCTCGTGGGCGCGATCTTCGGGGAAGTCGACCTGGCTTTGTCGGACATGCCTGCGAACTCTCCGGGACGCGAGAACGTGGAGAGAATCTTCGCCGTGGCGAAGCGCGCCGCCGACATCGTGCGCCTGCTTTTGGCCTATGTCGGCGACTGGTCGGACGACAGCGAGACGGAGCTTGTCGACTTGACGGAAGTAGTGGAAGAAATAGTGCCACATCTGAAGGCTCCCATTCTGAGGCGGGCCGAAATCCGCACCTGCCTTGCCGCAAGACTTCCTTCGGTACGGGGCAGAATGCAGCAGATTCGGCTGGTTGTATTGAACCTGATTCTCAACGCGGTGGAGGCTCTGGAAGGCGAGAAAGGACTGGTTACACTGACCACCGCGCCGGTGGAGATACCCGGAGACTCCATGGAGGGATCCCGGGAGGGACTGCCCACCGGGTCGTACGTGAAGCTGGAAGTATCGGACACCGGCAGCGGGATAGCCGAGGAGGTACAGGATCGGATGTTCGATCCCTACTTCAGCACCAGGTTTCTGGGCCGGGGTCTGGGGCTTGCAGCGGTGCAAGGTATCGTTCATTCCCATCGCGGAGCGATTCACGCCAAAAGCACGCCTGGCGACGGGTCGACCTTCGAGGTGTTGCTGCCCGTCGCGAGCAACTCACCGCCTGCCGATCCACGTCAAATGAGATAGACTGGTCTCAAACTGGCTGCCGGAAAATTGGCCGATGGCCGGGAAGGCGAAACGGCGCTCGTTGAGCGGTCCGGATAGGCATGCGCAGGTACTCTACATCGGGCTGGCTCGCGTGGGCGGGTGCGACGCTGGTTGCGGCTGGGATCGCAGGCGCCTTGGGGTATTCCTATTTTGCGAACCGGCTGGCCCCCATCCCGCAACGGCCGCTACGCATCGGCTTCGAGCCGAATCCTCCGTTCCAGATTCGGACGGAAAACGGTGTTGGCGGTCTGGCAATTGAGACCGTAAACGAGGCGGCGAAGCGCGCCGGTGTGCGTCTGGAGTGGATCGAAACCGGCACGAGCTCCGACGAGGCGTTTCAAAAGGGGCTGGTGGACCTCTGGCCGCTGATGAGCGACCTGCCCGAGCGGCGGAAGCGGGTGCACTTCAGTAGGCCTTGGATGATCAACAGCCACGTTCTGCTGCTCCGTGCCAACTCGGCAACTCCAAAACGAAACTTTGTCGGGCATATCGCGATCTTCAAGGTGGCACTTCACGTGCGGCTGTTGCATGGCGAGTTTCCGCAGGCGCAGGCGGTTCCGTACTCCGACGCTCGCGAGGCCTTGCAGGCAGTCTGTCGAGGGAGCGCTTATGCGGCATTCCTGGAAAAGCGTGTGGCGATGACCGCGCTAAAAGAAATGCCCTCCGAATGTGGTTCGACGGCGATTCGCGTGCAGATGCTTGACGACGTCGTTTTGAAGACCTGTGTGGCGGCCACCTTCGAAGCCGCAGGCGTGGCCGATCGATTGCGCAGCGAGATCGGCGGGATGTATCGCGACGGTACTCTGGCGGTCATCATGGCGAAGTATTCGTTCTACGGTTTGGACGACACCTGGAACACATACGAATTGATGGAAGCCGCGGAGTGCTCCAAGCGGCTAGCCTGGGGCGTATCAGCATTAGCGTTCGTGCTGTTCGTCGTGGTTGTGCTAACCGTGTCGCGGCACCGGCAGAAGCAGGCCGAGCGGGTGTTGCGGGAGAGCGAGGAGCGCTTTCGGGCGATCTTTCAACAGGCCGGCGCCGGGGTAGCCCAGATCAGCCTTGAAGGAAAGGTCGAGTTGGCGAACGACCGGTACTGCGAAGTGGTCGGCCACAATCGAGAGGATTTGTTGGGAAAAGGCACTCTGGAGATCACCCATGCGAAAGACATCAGAGAGCAGTTGGCGATGCTGCCCAAGCTGTTATCGGGAGAGATAGCGTCGTTTTCAACCGATAAGCGATATACGCG
>OKRF01000295.1 GCA_900290315.1 Candidatus Sulfopaludibacter sp. SbA3
GCACGGATTTGCGGCGGACACACGGCTCGGGATTTTCGAGGGTGGCACGGGTTTGCGGCGGACCCGCGCTCAGGCTGAGACAAACCTTTACGAAGGTTAGGGCAAACCTTTACAGATGTCGCGAGTCTTTGAGTTCCCCGCAGCATTTGTATTAGTGGAAAGGGGAACTCAGATGGCCGGACTCAAGATGCTGTTGGACCCCACCAGGATGGGGACGGAAGCGGAGACGCTAGAGGGCAACCTGCGCCAGCGCATTGTTGGTCAGGATTCGGCCATTCGCCAGATCGTGGATGTCTACCAGACGTTTCTGGCGGGAATGTCGGCTCCCGGGCGGCCCATTGGCAATTTCCTGTTCCTGGGTCCCACCGGATCCGGAAAGACGCACACGGTGGAGGCGCTGGCGGAAAGCCTGACGGGTGACGGGCGCGCGGTCATCAAGATCGATTGCGCGGAATATCAGCACGGCCACGAGATTGCCAAACTGATCGGCTCGCCTCCCGGATACCTGGGGCACAAGGAAACGCACGCGCTGCTCTCGCAAGAGGCGCTGGACCAGCACTACACCGAAAAGGTTAAGGTGAGCTTCGTTCTCTTCGACGAAATCGAGAAGGCCAGCGACTCGTTGTGGAACCTGCTCCTGGGCATCCTGGACAAAGCTACCCTGACGTTGGGCGACAACCGCCGGGTGGACTTTTCGCGGTCCATGATCTTCCTGACCAGCAACCTGGGGGCGGCGGAGATGGATGCGATTTTGCGCCCGCGTTTGGGTTTCCGGATTCACGATGCATTGGTGCCGCCGGCAACACTGCCGCCGGCAACACAGGCGGGCCGGCTGGACAGCGCCGGAACGGAAGCGGCGCGGCGGCGGTTCTCGCCGGAGTTCATGAACCGCATCGATCGCACGGTGGTCTTCAATCCGCTCGGGCGGGACGAACTGCAGCGCATTCTGACCCTGGAGATGGAAACGGTGTCGCGGCGGATCCGCCTGGCCACGGGGGCGGCCGCCATCGAATGCTGCCTGAGCGACGATGCCCGCGACCTGCTGCTGGCGGAAGGGACCGATGCCCGCTACGGAGCGCGCCATCTGAAGAGAGCGATTGAGCGCCTCCTGGTACAGCCAGTATCGAACCTGATCGCCTCGGGACAATTGCAAACCGGCGACTCCCTGACGGTGGAGTGCGACACTCGCGTAAAGCGCCTGATTTTCGCGAAAGAGACTCCAACGGTGGTGGGATCGGCCGCGGCCTAAGAGCAAAAATCTATTGGGCGTGGCTTAGCCCGGTCTTCCGTTCCATTGATCGCCAAAGGAAGACTATTGCCCAGCAGTACAGTCGGCTGCCGGGCAGAATTGTGAGAGTGGCGCTCGGCTTCGCCGCGCTGTGTCTTCTCTGCGGCCTCAAAACCCGCGCTGATCGCAAGCGATCTTTGACAATCTGGAGCAGACAATCAAAAAAGACGTGCGAAGCGCGCCCTTCCCCACCCCCGAACCCCAACCCCTGATCCCCTGTGCCACTTGCTACAATCCTATTACGATCTGAATAGCTTTTATGCCCCGTCGTCTGGGCCGGAAGCTGATGCTTTCGATCACGGTGATCGTCATCATCGTGGCCGCGGTTTCAGGCTTGGTGAACGTAAAAACCGAGGAACAGCAACTCCTCAAAACCATGATCCTGGGAGCCGACCAGCTCTCCAAAGGGATCACCAGCGCCACCTGGCACGCCATGCTCGATGACAATCGGGAGGCTGCCTACCAGGTGATGCAGACTATTGCGCTCAAACAGGGCATCGACCGCATCCGCATGTATAACAGCGGCGGGCAGGTGATGTTCTCCACGAATAGCGAGGACACCCGAAACGGCACGGTAACGAAGTTGGACCTCACCTACCCGGTCCGCTCCAGCCGCGCCGCCGACGGCCACCGGCGGATGGAGATGCTGACCCCGATTTACAACGAGCGCTCCTGCAGCCAGGCCGCCTGCCATGCCCATCCGGCCGACGTCAAAGTGCTGGGCGTGCTGGACCTGGCTCTGAATCTGGAAAGCGTCGATCACGAAGTGGACAGCATGAAGTATCGCGTGCTGCTGGTAACCGCCGTCGAAGTGACGCTGATCAGCCTGTGCATCATCTTCTTTACTCGCCGTTTCCTGGGGCGTCCCATCGAGAAGCTGATCGAAGGCACCAAAGCCATCAGCCAGATGGAACTGGACAAGCCGCTCAACATTGTAGGTAGCAGTGAAGAACTGGACGAACTGGCGCGATCCTTCGAGGTGATGCGCGACCGTTTGCGCACCGCCTTGTCTGAGATCAACCAATTCACGCAAAATCTGGAAACCAAGGTGGAAGAGCGCACCCAGCAGCTCAAGGCCGCGCAGAAAAAGCTTCTGCACAGCGACCGCCTGGCGTCTCTGGGCCAGCTTTCGGCCAGCGTGGCGCACGAAATCAACAACCCGGTTTCGGGCGTGCTCAATCTCTCCATGCTGCTCCAGCGCATGCTCAAAGACGATGGCATCCCGCCCAACCGCATCGAGGAATTCCGCAAGTACCTTTCCCAGGTGGTGAATGAGACGGCGCGGGTGGGCCGCATCGTTTCGGACTTGCTGGCGTTTTCACGCCGTTCCAAACCGCAGCGCGCGCCCGCCGACCTCAACAAAATTGTCCGCATGACGCTCTCGCTGGCGCAGCACAAAATGAAACTCAGCAACGTGAGCGTCGAGCAGAATCTGTGCGACAACCTGCCGCTTGCCGCGTGTGACTCCTCGCAGGTGCAGCAGGTGGTGCTGAACCTGCTTCTGAATGCCGCCGAAGCCACCCAGAGCAAGATCGAACGCCGCGTCACGGTTACCACCGAAGCCGGCGATGGGGAAGTACGGCTGCTGGTGGCCGATAATGGCGAAGGCATCCAGCCGGAGAACCTGGCTAAGATCTTCGATCCCTTCTTCACCACCAAGTCGGAAGGCAAGGGCGTCGGGCTGGGGCTGGCCGTCTCCTACGGCATCATCCAGGCGCATGGCGGCGATATCGAAGTCAAGAGCCAGGTGGGCCAGGGAGCCACATTCATCGTCACTCTGCCGGTGGAGCAGCACGCGCCGGCATCCGCTGAAGCGCCGCCTGTGGAGTCGGCTGTGAAGGGATGAAGCATTTTTACGCCGGCGCGACCCCGGAGGTGGCGCGCCCGGCGTTCGAGGCCGTCCGGGATAGCCTGGCGGCGGAATACGGTGTGCCGGTGAAGGAACTGGTCCTTCCCGGGGTGGAGTTCGCGTTCGATGCGGGCCGGCAGCAGTACCGGTCCCTGGACGTACTGGAAATGCTGGGGCGCCACTGCCCGGCCGACGCATGGAAGCTACTGGCTGTCACGGAGCGGGACCTGTTCGTCCCGGTGTTGACGTTTGTGTTTGGGCAGGCGCAGTTGGGAGGCCGCCTGGCAGTAGTCTCGCTGGCGCGTCTACGGCAGGAGTTTTACGGGCTCGCGCCCAACGGCCAGGTTTTGCTGGAGCGCGCCGCCAAGGAAGCGCTGCATGAAACCGGCCACACATTCGGCCTGGTGCATTGTGCAGACCGGAGTTGCGCCATGTCATTGGCGACCAACGTCCGGCAGATTGATGAGAAGAGGGCTGCATGGTGTGCTGCGTGCGCAGCACAGTTGCGGCGGATGCAGGGAGTAATGCGATGAAGACCCACTGGCAGATTCTGGTGGTGGACGATGAAGAAGTGATGTGCGAATCGCTGGCCGCCTGGCTGCGCGAGGACGGCTACCATGTGGACACCGCCGCATCCGGCCGGGAGGCCATGGAGAAGGCGCAGCAGCGCGATTACGCCATCTACTTTGTCGACCTCAAGATGCCCGGCGGCATGGACGGCATCGAGACCATGATGCAGGTTCGCCGCCTGCATCCTGAAGCGTCCATCATCATCATTACGGCGTATGCCACCGTGGATACGGCCATCACGGCGATGAAGGAAGGCGCCCAGGAGTACATCGTCAAGCCCTGCAATCCCGAGGAGATCTCCCTGCTGGTCAACCGCATCATCAAGGTGAAGAACCTGCAGCGTGAGAACACCATCCTGCGCAAGAAACTGACCCGTCACTATCGCGTGCAGGATGTGATCAGCAAGAATCCGAAAATGCACGAGATTCTGGCGCTGGCGCACGAAGTTTCCAGTCTGCGGAGCACGGTCCTGATCCAGGGCGAAAGCGGAACGGGCAAGGAGATGGTGGCTCGCGCCNNTCCAGGGCGAAAGCGGAACGGGCAAGGAGATGGTGGCTCGCGCCGTTCATTTTTCCGGCGACCGTTCCGCGAAACCCTTCGTGGCCGTTTCCTGCGCCGCGCTGGCCGAAACTCTGCTGGAGAGCGAACTGTTCGGCCACGAAAAAGGCGCCTTCACCGGAGCTGCCGGACAGAAGCAGGGCAAGTTCGAAATGGCCGACGGGGGCACCATCTTCCTCGATGAAATCGGCGACATTTCACCCAAGCTGCAGGTGGACCTGCTGAGGGTCCTGCAGGACCGCAGCTTTTACCGCGTGGGCGGTTCGGAAGAAGTGAAGGTCGATGTCCGGGTAATCGCTGCGACTCACGTGAATTTGCAGCAGGCGGTGGCCGGCGGCAAGTTCCGCGAAGACCTGTTCTACCGCCTGAACGTGATCGAAATTCGCATCCCTCCCCTGCGCGAGCGCCGTGAGGATATTCCCCTGCTGGCCGCGCACTTCGTGGAAAAACTGTCGCACGAACTGGGCCGGTCCGTCGGTGAGGTCACCGAAGGCGCGCTCAAGGTGCTGCTGGCGCACGACTGGCCCGGCAACGTCCGGGAACTGGAAAACGCCGTGGAGCGCGCCATCGTCACCTGTCGCACCGGGGCGCTGACGGAAGACGATTTCTCCTTCCTGAGCGTCAACGGGGCGGCATCCAGGCCTATGGCGATCCCCGTGGGAATGACGATGCAGGAGATGGAGAAGGTGCTGATCGAGGAGACTCTGCGGCGGAACGCCGGGAACATTAAGGAGTCGGCGGCGATCTTAGGGATCGATCGGTCGACCATGTACGAGAAGATCAAGAAGTACGAGATTGTGCGCTAGGAAACACCCCGTCGAGATCGATCTGCAGGCCGTCCACCAGAGTGCAGCGTAGGACCCTGCGAAACTCTTCGGCGTGGCCTTCCTGGAACACCCACACGCATCGGGTCTTTGGATACACCACCCAGACCTCGATACATCCGTGGGCGAGATAGGTCTTGACCTTTCGATCCATTGCTTCCGCGGTGTTGGCCTCGGAGATCACTTCGACTGCCAATGCGGGNNGGGTTGATTGGCGTGCGCGATGCTGATGTCTGGTTGCAGCCACGCTTGCGTGGATATTTTGTATCCGGCTTCCATGTACAAAGTCCCAAGCTGGGTGGAAGGGCCGGCCGCGTCCATGGCAACCCTTAACAGAGCCCAAAGCTGGTGGACGATCTCCAGGTGAATGAGCTTGGCAGCAGGCATGCGAATCAGTTCTCCGTCCAGAAGTTCCAGCTTGCCCGGCTCGGTGGGCAATTGCTCAAACTCCGCGAAGGATAGAACGGTAGTCATGCGGATGGCACTCATCTTATCAGACCGAAATACGTCCACGATTACTCACCATCGCTCGTCAGCATAGGCAGGAGAGTAACAAAACATGCGCATTCCCGCTGCACTCATCATCGCCACATTTCTGGGATCCACGCTCCCGGTCCACGCTCAGGAAAGCAAGGAGTCGGGCGGTCCCGCGGTCTACAAGGTGGAATTCGAGATCCCCAATGGTAGCGCCGGATGGTCTACAAGGTGGAATTCGAGATCCCCAATGGTAGCGCCGGAGAAGCGCAACCCCGCCAGCACTTCAGCATGCTGGTTGACGAAGCACGGAAGGGAGTTTTCCAAGCGGCAAAACGGGTCCCGGTCGCTGCCGGTTCGCCCCAATATGTCGATGTGGGTGTGAACATAGAATGCGCGGTCCAGGAATCGGGCGGTAAGGCCGCCTTGCACGGAGAGATTGAACTCTCCGGCATCACGGGGTATTCAAACATCTCGTCCATATCCGAACCGATCGTCGGACAGAGGAAAATGGCGTTCAACACCACCGTCGAACTGGGGACACGGACCGTGATCATAGACGACCCGAAGGCGCCATCAGCGGATCCGGCTTCCGCCGCGACGCGCCAGGTGGTGGCGACGGTCACCAAGGTGAACTGAG
>OKRF01000113.1:0-6470 GCA_900290315.1 Candidatus Sulfopaludibacter sp. SbA3
GCCGGATAAGACCCTGCTCAGCAACAAGGCCATCGATTTTGTAGTGCGCCGCGAGTTCGATTACCAGATTGCCGATTATGCCAAGGGCAAGCCGCTCGAAGAACTGCCCGGCGTGAGCTTCCGCAAGAACGGCCATGTGGTCAACAATCCCGAAGGGCCGGCCATCGAAAACCTCGATGAACTGCCCTGGGTCACGAAAGTCTACAAGCGCGATCTCGACCGCGATCTCGACATCACACGCTATAACGTTCCGTTCCTGCTGAACCCGTTCGTATCGCTCTACACCTCGCGCGGCTGCCCCGCCCTGTGCACGTTCTGCCTGTGGCCGCAGACCCACTCCGGGCATCGCTGGCGCCTGCGCTCGGGCGACGACGTGGCGAACGAAGTGCGCTACGCCATCGAGCAGTTCCCGCACATGAAGGAAGTCTTCTTCGACGACGACACCTTCAACTACCGCAAGGATCGCACCATCGAGCTGTGCAAGAAGCTCAAGCCGCTCAACTTCACGTGGAGCTGCACCTCTCGCGTCACTACCGACTACGACACGTTGAAGGCCATGAAAGAGGCCGGCTGCCGCCTGCTGATTGTGGGCTACGAATCGGGTGATCCGCAGATTCTGAAAAACATCAAGAAGGGCGCCACCGTCGATATGGCGGAGCGCTTCACCGCCAACTGCAAGAAGCTGGGACTGCTGGTCCACGGCGATTTCATCATCGGCTTGCCGGGTGAGACGCGCGAGAGCATCCGCAAGACCATCGACTTCGCTAAGAAGCTGGATACCGAGACCATTCAGGTCTCCATCGCGCACCCCTACCCGGGTACCGAGTTCTACGATTACGTCAAGAAGAACAATCTCATCACCATCGATTCCATGACCGACGATACCGGCCACCAGCTCCCCAACATCATTTACCCCGGACTGGACCGTGGCGAACTGGTGGATTGGGTGGAGAAGTTCTACGGCGAGTATTTCTTCCGGCCGCGGGTGGTCTGGCGCATCGTCCGCAAAGCGGTATTCAACGGCGACGAACGCCGCCGCCTGACCAAAGAGGCCAAAGAGTATATGGCGCTTCGCTCCAAGCGCAAGAAGTTCGTGGCCGACCACAAAGCCGCGAAGCCGGTGGCGGCCCACTCCGGCGACTAGCATGAGCGGCGAATCCGCGCGCCTTCGGGTGAAGACCTGGGTCTGCGCCACCATCGTCGTTCTGACCAACGTTTTCGGCGACTTCTTTATGAAGCGCGGCATGTCCGCCGTGCCGCCCATTCATTCGCCCTTGGGCTATATCGCCACTCTCTTTCAACCTTGGGTGGCGCTGGGCGTGGCGCTTCTGATTGCCTGGCAACTATCGCGCATGGCCCTGCTGAGCTGGGCCGACCTGAGCTACGTGCTTCCCGTTACGTCCATCGGCTACGTTTTCGTGGCGCTGCTGGGACGGCTGCTGCTCGACGAACAGATCACCTCCACGCGCTGGGCCGGCATTGTCCTGATCGTCGCCGGGGTCGCGCTGGTGAGTCCCCGCCGCAGACCGCCCATCACGGAGTCGCGCCATGAAGTGGGTCGTGGTGCTTATCATGACCGCCGCGACCACCATTGGCGAAGTCTTGCAGGCTATGGGCATGAAGCGCCACGGCGAGATCCACGATTTCCGGCCCAGCGCCCTGGGACGCGCTCTGGCCCTGGTGGTGCGTAACCGTTTCGTGATCGGCGGCTTTGTGGCCATGGCGGTGTCTTTCTTCGCCTTCATGAAGCTGCTGACGCTCACGGAGCTGAGCTTCGCGGTCCCTGTGTCCGCCGTGACCTACGTGGCCGAAACCATCCTCGCCAAATACGTTCTGAAAGAGCACGTCAACTGGCTGCGCTGGGCGGGCGCATCGCTGGTGATCTGCGGCGTGGTGCTGGTCTCTTTGTGATTCTGCTGGCGCTTCCCGCCCTGGCTGCCGCCGCCTACTACCTGCTGGCCCTGATCGCTTCCTTTCAGTGGCGCCGGCACGATCCACCCGGCCAGCGGGATTTTGCACCGCCGCTCTCTATCCTCAAGCCCGTCCACGGCCGCGATCCGCGCTTTTACGAAGCCATCCGCTCGCACGCCACGCAGGAGTATCCGGAATTCGAAATCCTCTTCGGCGTCAGCGATCCCCAGGACCCGGCGATTGCCGATATCGAGCGCCTGCGCCGGGATTTTCCGGCTCTTCCGATCTCTCTGCACGTAGTCTCGACGGACGCTGCCAACGTCAAAGCCGGGGTGTTGGCCGAGCTCGCCGGCCGGGCTCGTCATCCCCTGCTCCTGGTCAATGACAGCGACATCCGCCCGGAGCCCGGCTATTTTCGCGCCGTCACTGCGCCGCTTTCCGATCCCAAGATCGGCCTGGTGACCTGCCTCTACCGGGCCGCCGCTGAATCGTTCCCTGCGCGCGCCGAAGCCCTCGGCATCGCCACCGAATTCGCTCCCAGCGTGCTGGTGGCGCGCCTCCTGGGCGTGGCCGAGTTCGCTCTCGGGTCCACCATGGTATTCCGCGCCGAGACCCTCCGCGAGATCGGCGGGTTCCAAGGTATCGCCGAATACCTGGCCGACGATTATCAGCTCGGCAGCCGCATCAGCCGGCGCGGCTACCGCATCCGCTTCGCTTCCGCGGTGGTGGAAACCAATCTGGGCAGCGCATCCTGGGCGCAGGTCTGGCGCCACCAGTTGCGCTGGTCGCGGACCATCCGCGTGTCGCGTTCCTCCGGATACTTGGGTTATGTGGTCACCCACGCCACCCTATGGGCGATCGTGGCGTTCGCCGCCGGTCAACCGTGGGCCGCCGCTGCCGCGTTGCTGCTGCGCATGATCGCGGGTATATGGATTGGGGCTGGCATTCTCCAGGATCGCCACGCCGCTACCTGGTTCTGGCTCATTCCGCTGCGCGACCTGTTCGGTTTCGCCGTGTGGCTCGGCGGCCTGGCTGGGAATACGGTGGACTGGCGCGGGCAGAAACTTCACCTCAGTACTGACGGAAAGATCCGTAAATACTAGTATTTAGATCCACATAGTCCGTCTTGACTCCGCTGCCCTTATGACGTTAGTCTGGCATTCAGACTGGTGTTTGGGTGAGTCACCTGTTTTGTACCGGGCTCCGTTCTGCAAAGCTACCCGGCCACGTGGTTTCCGGANNCGGCTGCGGCAAAGGGACACAAGCTGCCTTTCTGGCCGAGCGATTCCACATTCCCGCCATTTCCACTGGAGAGATGTTCCGCGCCGAGTGCAAGGCTGGCACGCCTTTGGGAAAGACGGCCTGTTCCATCCTGGCCAAGGGCGGGTTGGTGGGCGATGAAATCGTCAACGGCATCGTCGCAAACCGGATCGCCCGCGCCGATTGTGCTGGAGGCTTCCTGCTGGATGGCTATCCCCGCACGGTTCCCCAGGCCCACCAATTTTCCAGGCTATTAACAGAGCGTGGCTTGCCCGCCCCAGTGGTGATTCATCTCCACGTGGCGGATGCCGTACTGGTAGCCCGTCTCGCTGCCCGGCGGCAGTGCAGTCAATGCATGCACATCTATAACCGCCTGTCCCAGCCGCCCCACGTGGAAGGACGTTGCGATATCGATGGAGCCCCCCTGGTCAAACGCGAGGATGATGAGGAATCGGTCATTCTGGACCGTTTGCGGGCTTATCGGGAGCTCACCGGCCCGATCCTGGATTGGTACGGCGCCTCCAGAGTCCGCACGGTAGATGGCTCCCTTTCGCCGGACGCCGTGAAAAAGGCCATCGAACAGATGGTCCGCCAGACTTCCGACCAGGACACCTGCGTGGTGTAGGACAGACGATCGCCTTTTGTCGTCTGTCTCCAAGCTACATCTTCGGCTGCCAGAGGCCGAGGCAGGCGCCCGTCGGGTCGATCAGGATGCTCAGGGAGCCCATTCCCATCACTTCCGTCACGTCCTTGATGATCTGAGCGCCCAAGGTGCGGGCTTTCTCGGTGGACTTATGGATGTCGTCGACTACTACATAGGCGAGCCAGGCCGAGCTTGCGCCGGGCATGGGGTGCTTCATCATCCCACCGCCGGTTCCGGTACCGACTTTGATCATCGTGTAGGAGCTGTCTTCTCCCATCGGTGTATCCTCGAGCGTCCATTCGAACAGGCTTCCGTAAAAAGCCTTGGCTTTGTCCAGATCAGTGGTGTTCAGTTCCACGTGCACGAAGGGGTTTGGCATGGCATTACCTCCACGGTTATGACGCATGAGAAGCGCCGGAATCGACCCGCCGGACACAAAAATCTTCGGTTACAGAGGCTTACATCCGTTACAATTCGAGAAATAGCTTGCGCACCATGGGAACCGCTCTCATCAAGTCCCCCGTCATCGATCCCCGCTTCGCCTGCTTCCGCCTGGCCATTCGCGAATCGAAGATTCATCGCCGGGGAGTCTATGCGCTGGAACCCATTCCGCCCCGGCGGAAAGTGATCGAATATACCGGCGAGCGGATCAGCCGGCGCGAGACCAAGCGGCGGGGCACGGGTTCCCTCACCTACCTCTTTACGCTGGACGATTATTGGACGCTCGACGGCGCGTTCGGCGGCAGCGGCGCCGAAATCATCAACCACAGTTGCGAGCCTAACCTGTATGCCAGCATCCAAAAGGGCCACATTCTCTACCTGAGCAAGCGCGCCATCCGGCGGGGCGAGGAGTTGACCATAGACTACAGGTTCGACAAGAAGATCGGCGATGTACGGTGCCGCTGCGGGGCGCCGAACTGCCGCGGCACCATCAATCTCAAATAGGCCGTGCGCGGCAGGCTATGATGGAGCGAATGATGAAGTGTAAACTCGCTTTGGCCTGCGGGGCCTTCGCGGCAGTTGCCGCCGTGGCCCAGACCACTCCCGTTCTGCAGCAGATTGCCTCCCGTCTCACGGCCGACGCACTGAAAGCGGATGTTTCCTTCCTGGCTTCCGATGCCTTGCAGGGACGTGGGACTCCCTCGCCCGGGTTGGATATCGCAGCCGAGTTCATCGCCGCGCAGTTCCGGCGTGCCGGGCTCGAACCCGCAGGCGACGATGGCTACTTTCAGACCGCGCCCTTCGCACAGGTGGCGCCGAGTCTGGATGGGCTGCAGTTGAGCCTGAGTGCCGGCGGCCAGACCATCACCGCCGATAAGGCCAGCTTGTCCATCCAGGAGGCGGCTGCGCTGGATCTCAAAAATGCGGCGGCGTTCAAAGTGTCCATGGGCGACCCGGCGTCGCTGGACTCTCTCACGCTCGAACAGGTTCAGGGCAAAGTCCTGCTGGTGGATCTTCCCGATGCACCGGCCGGGCCAGCCGTGCCGGGAGGTGGACGCGGTGCGGCCATGGCGCTGCGGCGCCTACCGGCGGCGGCGGCCAAATTGCGCCCTTCGCTGCTGGTGATGCTGCGTTCGGCGGCGGGACCGGCCGGTGGCAGGGCCCAGCGGCTGCGCGAAGCCATGCCCACTGAAGGCGCGGCGATGCCCATTCTGGTGGTGTCCGACGCGGCCATCCGCAATGCCTTGGCAGCAGCCAAGCCGGGCCCCCTGGAAGCCACGGTCTCGGCGCACATTGCCGCTCCTACAGTGGAACAGGTGAAACTGCGCAACGTTGTAGGGATTCTGCGCGGATCCGACCCGGCTCTGAAAGAGACGTATGTGATGCTCACCGCCCACTACGATCACCTGGGGGTTCGCGGCTCCGGACCCGGTGATCACATCTACAACGGCGCCAACGATGATGCCAGCGGCACCGCTTCGGTGATCGAAATCGCCGCCGGGCTGGCGGCTTTGCCCAGCCGGCCGAAGCGCAGCATCGTCTTCATCGCCTTGTTCGGCGAGGAACTGGGCGACCTGGGGTCGGGATACTATGCGCGCCATCCCATCTTCCCGCTGGCGCGTACCGTGGCCGATGTGAACCTGGAGCAACTCGGCCGCACCGATGAGAGCAATGTGGGACAGAAACTGTCGCAGTTCAACCTCACCGGATTCGACTTCACCAACATCGCCGGCGTGTTCCGCAAGGCCGGAGAACAGACCGGCGTGCAGGTAGTGAAAGACGAAAAGAACAGCGACCCCTTCTTCACCCGCAGTGACAACGCCGCCTTTGCCAACGCCGGAGTGCCTTCCACCACGCTGTCGGTGACTTATGTCTTCAGCGACTATCACGCTGTGGGTGACGAATGGCCCAAGCTGGACTACGACAATATGGCGAAGGTCGATCGCACGATAGCGCTGGCCGCACTGGACATCGCCACCAGCATCGAAACTCCGCAGTGGGATGCCAACAATCCCAAAACTGCCGCGTTCGTCAAAGCCCGCGAAGCTTCCAAGTAGGACAGACGATCGTCTTTTGTCGTCTGTCGGGATTGGGTGTTCCGCCCGCGAAACTTCATGAAAGACCGGAGTCGGTAACGCCGGCGGTCTTGCGCCGGTGCGGCGAGCGAAGCGCGCCGTTGCACAGCCCCGGCCCCTGACCCCCGGCCCCTGGCCCC
>OKRF01000113.1:6480-38734 GCA_900290315.1 Candidatus Sulfopaludibacter sp. SbA3
GGACGGCTCTACCGCCACATTTATCGACAGTCACAAGAAGGAGTTCACCGCCCCGGTGAAGGTCGAGAAGGTGACCAAGAAGTCCGAATATACGGCCGTCGAGACCAAAGATGCCAACGGCACCTCCGAAATCAATGTCATTGACCTCGGCGGAGCTGACTTCAAGCTGGTTTTCTAATTCCACGTTTTGGGCGGGTCTCCACGTCCGCAGGCCCCTTTTACATCGTTTTATAATCTAGGTTTGCAGGCAACTTTCCGGGCTCCCACCGCTGATTCCGTGCCTTGGTACGTCTGGTGTTCCGTGGCAGCGGTGACCAGCGCGATGATCGGGATCCACTGGGATATTTCCTGGCATCGCTCCATCGGCCGCGACACTTTCTGGACACCGGCCCACCTGGTGATTCACCTGTGCGGCGTGCTGGCCGGCATTTCGTGCGGCTACCTGATTCTCTCCACCACGTTCCGGCGGAACTCCCCGCTGCGCGATTGCGCCGTGCGCATGTGGGGATTCCGCGGGCCACTGGGCGCGTTTCTGTCAGCTTGGGGTGGGGTGGCCATGCTCACCTCGGCCCCATTCGACAACTGGTGGCACAACGCCTACGGGCTGGACGTCAAGATTCTCAGTCCGCCTCACATGGTGCTGGCTGCCGGCATCTTCGCGGTACACGCGGGCGCTCTGCTCCTGATTCTGGGCCAGATGAATCGTGCCGAAGGAGTGCAGCGGGCGCGTTTGCAGTGGCTCTTTCTGTACGTGGGCGGCATGATTCTGGTGTGCCTTTCCGTGCTGCAGATGGAAATCACTTCCCGCAGTTCCATGCATTCGGCACATTTTTACCGCCTCGTGGCCATGGTCGCGCCACCCGTGATGGCCGGAGTGGCCCGCGCCAGCAAGTTTAAGTGGGCTGCCACCGCGATTGCCGGTGTCTACACCCTATTCGTGCTGCTCATGAGTTGGATCCTGCCGCTCTTCCCCGCACAGCCGAAACTGGGGCCGGTTTACCATCACCTCACCCAGTTCACACCGCCCGAATTCCCCGTGCTGTTTGTGGTGCCGGCCCTGGCGCTGGATCTCCTCTGGCAGCGCACAGGCAATTGGAGCATCTGGAGGCGGGCGGTGGTGTCCGGCGCGGTTTTTGTGCTGGCGCTGGCGGCTGTGCAGTGGCCGTTCGCCAGTTTCCTGATGACGCCGGCGGCGCGCAACTGGTTCTTTGGAACTCACTATTTCGGCTACTACGTGCCGGCCACGTCCCTGTACGCCCGCTATCAGTTCTTTCCGCCGGAACCCGTGTTCTGGCAGGAGGCCGCGGCGGCGCTGGCTACCGCCATCGTCACCACTGCGCTGGGACTGGCCTGGGGCAACTGGATGCAGAAAATTCGCCGTTAATATGAGGTCTCGCGCCGCACTCGCCGCACTCCTGATTGCGCTGGCCAGCCCGATCCCGGCGCATGTGGGCAGTCCCGATGTCTTTTACGAAGGCGATGCCGGCCCTTATCGCCTGCTCGTAACCATCCGGCCGCCGCAGGTGATTCCAGGCACCGCGGAAATCGAGATCCGCAGCCTCTCCTCCGACGTACGGCAAATCCGGATGGTGCCGCTGCGCATCACCACCGCAAAGCAATTCGCTCCGGTGCCCGATCTGGCGCGTCCTTCGCCGGAAGAGCCGCAATTCTATACGGGATCGCTATGGCTCATGGCCACCGGCTCATGGCAGGTCCGTTTGATGGCGGAAGGGGCGCGCGGCCAGGGCACCCTCTCGGTTCCCGTGCCCGCGCTCGCTACGCGAGTGCTCGGCATGCAAAAGGCCATGGGGATTCTGCTTGGTGTGCTGGGCCTGTTGCTCTGCGGGGGCCTCGTGAGCATCGCCGGAGCGAGTGTACGGGATGCGCCGCTAGAGCCGGGCGTGCGGCCCGACCGCACCCGCCGCACCCGTTCCGTTGCCGTGATGGCTGCGACTGCGCTCCTGCTGGCGGCCGTGCTGTACTTCGGCAACGAATGGTGGAGTTCGGAAGAAGGCGCCTACCGGAGGCTGGTGTTCAAGCCGCTGCAACTGAATGCCAGGCTCGATGGCAGCCGATTGGTACTGCGCCTGGAAGATCCCGGCTGGTTGAGCCGCCGCACCGACGATCTGCTGCCCGATCACGATCACCTGATGCATCTGTATGTCATCCGCCTGCCCGAGATGGACTGCGTCCTGCACCTGCATCCCGAGCGCGGCGAGGGCGACGAATTCGACCAGCAGTTGCCAGATATGCCCGCGGGACGTTACGCACTCTATGGCGACATTGTCCACGCCAACGGGCTTGGCGAAACCGCTACGGGCGAAATCGCGCTGCCCGCCATGAAGGGCCGGCCTTTGACTGGCGATGATGCGGCGGCGGATGCCCCACCCCTTTCGAAAGCGGATTACAATCGCAGTGTGACAGCACTTTCGGGTGGGGGGCGGATGCTCTGGGAGCGGGGCAGTGCGCCCTTGCGGGCGGGCGAGCCCTGCATGTTCCGGTTTCGCGTGGAAGATGCCGGCGGACAGCCGGTGCACGACATGCAACTCTACATGGGGATGCTGGGGCACGCCGCGTTTGTATCTGCGGACCGGAGCGCGTTCGCTCACGTGCATCCTTCCGGGTCTGTTCCTATGGCCGCGCTGCAGTTGACGCAGCCGGCGAATCCTCACGCCGGGCACAGCATGATGGACATGGATTCCGGGGCGTTGCCCGCCACGGTGTCGTTTCCCTACGGTTTTCCCAAACCTGGCGCCTATCGCATTTTCGTTCAGGTTAAGCACGGCGGAAAAATCGAGACGGGAGTTTTCGACACGCACCTGGAGAATTGATCTTGCCTGAAACCATCAAAGAAAAAAGCGTTCTGATTACCGGCGCCGGGCGCGGCATCGGGAAACGCCTGGCGATGGGTTTCGCCCAGGCGGGAGCGCGCGTGGGATTGCTGGGGCGCAGCGGGGCGGAACTGGACCTCGCCAAACTGGAAATCGAGCAGGCTGGAGGGAACGCCCTGAGGCTGCGCGCCGATGTGCGTGATCTGGAACAACTGGCCGCGGCAGTGGATCGCATGCGGGTGGTTTTCGGCGGGTTGGACGTGCTGATTGCCGCGGCCGGTGTGCCCGGCCCCATTGGCCCGCTGCTTTCCACCAAGCCCAAGGTGTGGAACGAAGCCATTGACGTGAACCTGATCGGGGTCGTCAACGCGTGCCGCGCCGCCTTGCCGCCCATGGTGGAGAAACGATGCGGCAAGGTGATTCTCATCGCCGGCGGCGGAGCGTCCGCATCGCGCCCGAATTTCACGGCGTACGCAGCGTCAAAGGCGGCGTTGGTGCGATTTGCCGAATGCCTGGCGGACGAGGTGCGCGATGCCAACGTGCAGGTGAACGCCATGATCCCCGGCGGCAGTTACACCTACATGACCGACGAAATCCTGAACGCGGGCGAGGAAAAGGCCGGCCGCAAGGAAATCGAAGAGGCCCAGCAGATCCGCATCACAGGAGGCGAATCGCCCGAACGCCAGACGCAACTCGCCCTGTTTCTGGCCTCGGAGCGTTCCAACCACGTCAGCGGCAAACTGATTCACGTGAACGACGATTGGAAGCGATTCGAGAAGGACAACATGAGAGCCGATCTCTACACCTTGCGGCGCGTGCATAAGAACTAACAGGACGAGGTATCCCGTCGGGATCTGGGAGTCGAGGAAGTCGGAATCGCCCCAAAGCTGCCCCTCTCTCTCGAAAATCCTGAGCCGCGAGCCCGCCGCAAACCCGTGCCACCCTCGAAAATCGCCCCCAATCGCCCGGAGGTGGTCGGCGCGGGCCAAGTCCATTGACAGGCGGCTCATGAGGCGAAGCTTCACCCGCCCGGATGAGAATTCGTTAGCCCCGTGGGACAGACGATGGTTTTTTGTCGTCTGTCTTCTTCAGGCTATGCGGGCATTTTCGAGAGAGGCGAAAGAACTTGCAACTGTACCTATCGTCCATTTTCATTCCCATCGTTGCCCGCGCGCGGGCGCCCCAACAGGCTCGAAATTCGCCGTGCCTGGCTGGAGTTTGCCCCTTCGCGAAATAACGACGCGTTGTTCTCGTCAGATTCGGATCCGTCGTGACTCCCAATGCGGCCTCCTTTGGAGTTCAGGAAAATCAATGCACGTTTCTCCGTTTCCGGCGTCTAAACGTTAAACCCAAGGAGTGCCAAACGTGCGAACGACGGCAACGATCTTTCTGATGGTTCTCTCATGTGGCGCGGCGTGGAGCCAATCCGCCGACGCCCCGCTGACATTCGAGGTGGCTTCTATCAAGCCCTCGCCGCCGCCGGACGGCAGGGGAATGCGAGTTGGGTGCCCCGGAGGACCGGGAAGTTCCGACCCCGGCCGCATCACCTGCACAAACATCAACCTGGCCAACCTCGTGAGCATGGCGTACGGGCTGGCGCGCTATCAGCTCCTCGGCCTCAGCCTTTCCGATACCGACCGGTTCGAGATTACCGCGAAGGTGCCTGAGGGAGCTACCAAGGAGCAGGTCAAACTGATGTGGCAGAACCTGCTCAAGGAGCGTTTCAAGTTGGCCGTTCACCGGGAACAGAAAGAGATGCAGGTGTATGAACTGTCGGTGGCGAAGGGCGGTCTCAAGGCGAAGGACTCGGTGGAAGAGCCTCCGCCCAGCGCCGACGCCCCTCCGTCTGTCCCGCCCCGCGATGGGCCTCCGAAGTTCCAACTGGACAAGGACGGGTTTCCGGAGCTTCCCGCCGGGCGCGGCCCCTCGATGATCATGATGAACGGCAAGGCCCGATGGCGCGCTTCCAAGGCAACGATGGATCAAGTCGCCTCCATGCTGGGAGCGCAACTGAATCAACCGGTCACGGATGTTACCGGGCTCAAGGGCAAATACGACTTCACCCTGTCCTGGGCTACGGAGTCGTTTGGCGGCGGGCGGGGTGTGGCAGTTGGCAGCTCGGAAGGCGGTTCGCCGCTCGCCGGCTTGCCCGATACCGATGGTGGTCCCACGCTTCTCAGCGCGCTGCAGAGCCAGCTCGGGCTGAAACTCGAACAGAAAAAAGGGTCGATCGAAGTGGTCGTCGTAGACCACGTGGAAAGGGTCCCTACGGAGAATTAGAAAATCTGTCAGCCTGATCCGCGCGATTTATTGCATATCGCAATAAATCGCGCGGATCAGGCTGACAGATTTTCGCCGTTCCGTTTGAGCTGCCCGCAGGCGGCGTAAATGTCCAGTCCGCGCGGCTTGCGGACGAAGCAGGGGACGCTGCGGCGCATCAACGCTTGAAATGCCGTCACGCGTTCCGGATCGGGTGTCTCGAAAGGGATACCCGGGCCCGGATTGAGGGCGATCAGGTTCACTTTGCAGTTCAGGTTGGCCAGCAGTTTCACCACGCGGCGCGCGTCGGCGTCGGAATCATTCACCGCTTTGAGCAGCACATACTCGAAAGTCAGCTTCTCCCACGGGCGCAGCGGGTAAGCCTTGCAGGCGGCCATCAGATCTTTCAGGTGATACTTGCGCGTGATGGGCATCAGCTCCTGACGCGATTCTTCGGTGGACGCATTGAGAGAGATGGCGAGCTTGGGACGCACTGGCTCGCGGCCCAATTCCTCCATCCGCGGAATGATGCCGGCAGTGGAGACGGTGACCCGCCGTGGCGAAAGCGCGAAGCCGCCGGGGTCCAGCAGAATGCGCGTGGCCTTGACAACGTTTTCCAGGTTGAGCAGGGGCTCGCCCTGCCCCATCATCACGATGTTGAGGCGTCCTCCCTCCTGACGCAGTCGATTCTCGCGCGCCACCAGAAGCACCTGGCCGACAATCTCCCCCGCGGTCAGGCTGCGCTCCAGACCCATCAAGGCCGTCATGCAGAACTTGCAATCCACCGGGCAGCCCACCTGGCTGGAGATGCAGACGGTGTCGCGCTCGCCTTCGGGCATCAGGACGGTTTCCACAGTACGGCCATCGTCCAGCCGGAGCAGGTAGCGGCGGGTGCCGTCCGCCGACTGGTAGAGACGAGCGATCTCCGGCAGGCCGACGCGGTGGCGCGCCGCTAAGTCCGTTCGCAGGTTCGCCGGAAGTGTGGAGATCTGCACGAATTCGGACGCCTGGCCCCGGTAAATGGCTTCATAGACCTGCTTCGCCCGGTATCCTGGTTGATCGGAGCCCAGGGCCTCGCGCAGATCGGCAAGGTCCATGCCCACGAGAGGTTGGGACATTCTCTTCTCATTCTACCGGAATGGCCTGTCCTGCCAAAAAGGTGTTACAAAGGAAGTACAGGCTCAGCACTCCCAATCCGACATGACATCGCCAATCAGTCCCGTGAGGGACATCGAAATGACTACGCTCACGAGTGGGGTCCGGATCATCACCGAGGCTATGCCTCACGTGCGTTCGGTCTCCGTCGGTGTGTGGATCAACGCCGGCTCGCGCAGCGAAACGCCGGACCAGAACGGCATCTCCCATTTCATCGAGCACATGCTGTTCAAAGGCACCACCAAGCGAAGCGCCGAAGACATCGCCCGTTCGGTGGATTCGATTGGCGGCAATCTCGACGCCTTCACGGCCAAGGAACTGGTTTGCTTCAACACCAAGGTGCTCGACCAGCATCTCTCCCAGGCATTCGATGTGCTCGCCGACCTGGTGCTGCACCCTATGTTCCGTACCGAGGACATCGAAAAGGAAAAGGGTGTCATTCTGGAAGAAATCAAGATGGAGGCGGACAGTCCGGACTACCTGGTCCACGAAATCTTCTCCGCCAATTTCTGGAAAGATCATCCGCTGGGCAAGCCGATTCTAGGGACTCCACAGACCGTGAAGCGCTTCGATCGCGCCATGATTCAGGACTACTACAGCTCGACGTATGTGCCTGCCAACCTGATTGTCACGGCCGCGGGCAACCTCACGCATGAGCGGCTCGTGGCGCTGGTCTGCGAGCATTTCGAGAGCCTTCCACCGGTCGGCTTGCCGGCGCCCGGCCCCGTCCCGGGTACCCACGCGCGGCTCGCGCTGCGCAATAAGAAGGCGCTGGAGCAGGTCCACCTGGTGCTGGGAGTGCCTTCGTATCCCTTGCCGCATGAGGAGCGGTTCGCCTGCTACGTGATGAACACGCTGCTGGGAGGAGGCATGAGTTCGCGGCTGTTCCAGAACATCCGCGAGCGGCAGGGGCTGGCCTACGCGGTCTTCTCGGAGCTCAATCCTTATCGCGATACCGGCTGCATGTCGATCTACGCCGGGACGTCCACCGAATCGGCGCGGAAGGTGGTGGAGTCCATCATGCAGGAGTTCCGCCAACTCAAGAGTGAGACCGTGGGCGAAGAGGAACTGCGCCGCGCCAAGGATCACCTGAAGGGGTCATTGATGTTGAGCCTGGAATCCACATCCAGCCGCATGTCCAACCTGGCGCGCCAGGAGATGTACTTTGCCAAGTTCTTCACGCTGGACGAACTGGTGGAGAGCATCGAAGCCGTGACTGCCAACGATGTTCAGCGCATCGCCCGCACCTTCTTCGACCCCAGGCAGATCGCCCTCACCGTGTTGGGCAATCTGGAGACTTTGAAGATCGGTCGCGAAGACCTGGCTTGCTAGTAACGCCGGCGGTCTTGCCGCCGGTTCGACCCGCTAGCTCACCGCGTTCTTCCGCGAAAACACCTGTGCTTCGAACACATACAGCTTCGCCTGGGGATCGCGCCAGGCGTCCTTCCATAAGCCGCTCTTACGTTCCACCGCGCGGATGAAATCTTCCGCTGTCCAATCGCGACCTTCTGCCACCTGCGGAAGCAGAAGGCCAGAGCGGCCTTCCAGCTTCAGGAATGCACCGTGCCTGCCAATGCAGAATTCCGTAGCGCTGTGAATACGGCGGAAAGGAGTGAGCACCGAGACTTCGATATCGATGGGGCCGGTGCCTGACGTCGCTGGGCGGAACCGGGGATCGTCGAGTGCCGCGGCGAGAGCCAGATTGCCAATCTCCTTGGCCAGCGGATCGCGTCCAGCGAGGTTGCCAATGCAGCCCAGCAACTCCTCGCCCCTGTGAAGGCTCACAAAAGCGCCTCGCTTCATTTGCAGCGCCGGTGAACCACCGCGCGGGGGGACCCCATTCTGGTTCCCCTCAAGGCGCAGCCGGCACAGGGTCTCGGCGGCGCTATCGAGCAGGGCCCGGCAATCTTCCGCACCCAGGGAAAACGCCGAACTGGGGTGGAAGCCAAGCGCGGCATAGCTCACGCTGTGGTGCCAATCGGCGGTGAGTTCCCCGGACGTCTGGTAGTCCAGCGTGGATGGGTATATGGACTCGTCCAACCGGCGCAGCACAGCGAGCATTAGGGCGATGGGGCCAGTCCCGCACACAGTACCTTCGTGGCGCTTCACCGTTTCCAGAAACCGTTCGGCATCCAGGCATCCGGCAGCCTCGAGGTACTCGAAGTCCAGATCCCGCAAGCGGTCTTCCGTGTGGCGGTCAGTGGGGAAAGGAAGATGGCCGAACTCGCGCCCGTAGTGAGTAAAGTCCGACGATGCCAGAAAGACCGTTCCGGGCTGCCAGGATGCGGCCAGCACTCTGGCCGCCTGATCCCGCTCTTGGACGGTGAGGTGGCCCACGTACAATGGCGTGACCACGGATCGCGGCACGCTCCTTTGCAGAAACGGCAATTGGATTTCGAAAGAGTGATCGCAGAGGCGGCTTTCCGACATCGTCCGAAAGTCATGCGCGAACCGCCCATCGATTGGTTGCTCGCCCAGCGGTGTGGCAATGGCCTGCACGTCGGGCACGGCAACGCCGTGCAGCACGCCGTGGTGCGGGAATGCCAGCATCACAATCCGTTCCGCTCTCTGCTGCCCGAGCGTGCGATAGACAGCGGCCGCTACCGTACCGGAATAGGCCGGCCCGGCATGCGGCACCACGAACCCCAATCCGCCGGGCAGCCACTCGCCTATGCGGCGGCGCGATTCGGCATCCTTTTCTTCCAGTAATGCTTCCAGCTCCGCGGCCCCATCCGGATACCACCGGCCGCGATATGGCGAAATGTGAACGGCAGCCATGCATCATCCACAACGGATATGAATCAGGTCGGACGGCGCCACCGGGAGCCCTGCGCCTGCGGGGTTGCGTGCCCAGACACCGGGAATCAGGGTGGCGCAATGCGGGCACGTGCCATCCACGGTGATGCGATTGGCCCGCACGCGGAAACCCATTCTCTCGACGAGCGTCGCCTGGCACGCCGGGCAGTGCGTATCTTCCAGGCGGCCGGTGGCACCCGGCAGGTTGCCCGCGTAGACGTATTTCAATCCGGCGGCCCGGCCGATCTCCGCGGCTCGAATCAGGGTTGTCGCCGGAGTGTTGTCCAGACTCGTCATCCGATAATCCTGATGGAATGCCGTGACGTGCCAGGGAATGTCCCGAGAAATGCCGGCCAGGAATCGGGCTATCCCGGTGAGTTCGCCATCGGAATCGTTGAACTCCGGTACCACCAGGGTGACTACTTCCAGCCAGAAACCCAACTCATGGATGCGGCCGATGGAATCGAGAATCGGGGCAATGCGGCCGCCCAGTTGGTGATACCGGCGGTCGTCGAAGCTCTTGAGATCCACCTTATAAAGGTCCACCCAGGGGCGGATGTACGCCAGGACCTCTGGTGTGGCGTTGCCGTTGGAGACGAATCCGGTGGTCAGGCCGGCGGCTTTCGCCTCGCGAAACACGGCCACTGCCCATTCGGCGGTGATCAGGGGTTCGTTATACGTGCTGACCAGGCTGGACGCACCTTGGCGCAGGGCCATACTGACCAAGCCCCGGGGATTGACCGGCTCGAAATCCAAAGTGGACCGAAAATCGCGAAGAGCTTGGGAGGAAACCCAATTCTGGCAGTAACCACAGTGGAGGTCGCAGCCCAGCATGCCGAAGCTGAGGGCGCGGGTTCCGGGCAGGGCGTGGAAAAACGGCTTCTTCTCAATCGGGTCGCAATACGCCGCGTTGACGTACCCGTATGGGGCGTAGAGCGTGCCGCCTCGATTGTATCGAACCTTGCAGACGCCGGCGAATCCCGCCGGAATGGGGCATCGGTGGCCGCATGCAAAACACTGCACCCGATTGCCTTCCAGCGGCCCATGCAGTTCCGATTCGCGGACTTGGCGCGCGAGTTGTTCTGCCAGCGTAGCCATGCCGTTTTTCGATCCAAATACCTAAGACCATTCTACCCTCCCAGCCGGCGGGCTGCGCTCCACACGGTTTCGTACCAGGATTTCCGAACAATAGTCCTAGCTCAGTCAGCTTTGGCATGGCCCGGCAGGGCCAGCCAGGGACTAGCGCCCCTTGCCCGCCGGTGTGACCCGGATATTGAAAATGCAGTAAGATATTTATTATCAAATATTTGCACGAAAGCTTCCAGAGTCGCTTCACTACCGGTACCAGCGGTACTATAAGCACAATGGATAACACCTGAACACGGCCTTTTTTGCTTGACTCGAATCAACGGTTTCCCTACACTGAGGACAGTGTCAGAGAATCTCGTGGCCAGTCAAGCAGTTACAGAATTGGCGCTATCTTTGGCATACTATGAGGATCGGACTGTAATCGGAGACCACGATGAATCAGCTAATCAGGCGAGTTCCGGGGCTTGCAACCATGTTCATGGTACTCGCAATTGGCGCGTCGGTTTCGCGAGCGAGCCCGTTGAGTTGCAATAACGGTGTCAACCTCACCTGCACATACTGGTACGACATTTTCAGTGGACAGTTCTACCAAACCGACCCTTTAGCCACTCAGGCGACTTTACCGGCGGCCCCGGTATCGACCCAACCTCTTACGGTCGCTGGTTGGAATACGCAGAGCACCACTCCCAACGCAGATAATGTTCTGACGAGCGTGTCCCTGACCCTCGAATGGGCCGCCACCGGCTCGATTTCCGTTACGAACTTCGCTTTGAACCCCGGCGGCGGTGCGAATCCGGCAGGAGAATCCTTTACCAACGCGTTTGCCTTTGTTCCACTGACGGTTTCGGGACCGGGCGGTTCAACCTTAACTGTGACCGCCACTTCTGCCGACACGAACGGAACCGCGGCTTGGGCGACAATGGTACCCGTGTTTAGCACTGTCTCCGATACCGGGCACTACAACTCCCAGTTGGCCTTCTTAAACCACTTCGGCGATCCCAATGCTGCGGCCGACGCCTTGGCCGACACGCATGACTACTGCCTCAGCGAGGGATTTTACGCCCCAATTGACAGCGATCCCACTTCCGGTGGCGGTCAGGGCGGTAGCAGTTTCAACTCCGGAGCGAAATCTTGCGGCGGTGTGCAGACGGGCACCACTTCCAGTGCGACGGTTACGGCAGCCAGTTCGGGAAAACTAACTGGTGCAACTACTTCGAGCGGGCTGGCACTCTCGGCTTTCGAAGGCGGCGCTCCCTTGACCGTCAACTTTGGTGTCTCCTCCGGCACTGCCCATGCAACCGGCGACCAAACCGACTTGGGCTTCAGCGGCACCGGATCTGCCGGTGGTATTCTGCGGATTACGTACAACGCTGAACAGATACTCACTCCCGAGCCTTTTACTCTGGTTCTGGTCGGCGGTTCCCTGATTGGACTCGGCGTTGTTGCACGGCGTAGGAATACGCGACGACCCTGAATTTGGCATCTCGACTACTCCTTTACGAACGGCAGGTCAGGCTTCCTGATCTGCCGTTTTTGTTCTGATTGACCGACGATTACCAGCCAAAGTTGGTTGCGTTGGCTTGCCTCTTTTCCGTATTCACTCAGAACGGCCGTTACGCCGACGCAACAGTGCAATGGAACGTTCTGTCGGCCCTACTGTACGGGGATGATATCGCGCCCCAAATCGTCGCCATTCTCTCCTCCGCCGGTAGGGTCGCGAATCGCAAGTTCCTGCTCGAAACCATCAGCAAGTCGCCGTGGGCCGAGCCCCTCGCCCCTTTCCTACGTGCCCTAGAATATGTCGAGTCGGGGGACCGCGAACTCATCGAGAAACTCTCACCTGAAGTACGCCTCGTCGTCGAAGATCTCGTGGCGAGAATTCAGCGCAAATAAAAGGGCCGGAGCTTGCGCCCCGGCCCATCGAGAAACAACCGACCTTACGCTGTCCGCTGCGATTCGGAGCCGTCGCCCGCGATGGCGGCCTGTGCGGCGGCGAGGCGGGCGATCGGCACTCGGTACGGGGAACAGGAAACGTAGTTCATGCCCACGCGATAGCAGAACTGCACCGAGCTCGGCTCGCCGCCGTGCTCGCCGCAGATGCCGATTTCCAGTTCGGGGTTGGTGGCCCGGCCTTCGGTCACGGCAATCTTCACCAGGCGGCCGACGCCTTCCTGATCCAGAACTGCAAATGGATCGTTGGCGAAGATCTTCCGATCCTGATAATCCTTCTGGAACTTCGTATAGTCGTCGCGGGAGAGTCCCATAGCGGTCTGGGTCAGGTCGTTGGTGCCGAAGCTGAAGAACTGCGCTTCCTTGGCGACTTCGCCGGCGGTGAGGGCTGCGCGCGGGATTTCGATCATGGTGCCGACCAGGTACTTCAGGCTCTTCATCTTGGCCTTGGAGAGAACTTCTTCGGCCACAGCCACCACGATCTTCTTCTGATTCTCCAGTTCCTTGACGCCGCCGATCAGCGGAATCATGACTTCCGGAATCACTTTCTTGCCCTTCTTGGCCACCTGCACCGCGGCCTCGAAGATGGCGCGCGCCTGCATCTCCGTGATCTCGGGATAGGTGATGCCCAGGCGGCAGCCGCGATGGCCCAGCATGGGGTTGAACTCATGCAGTTCCTCGACGCGGTGCAGCAGAGCCGGCAGCACAGTCTTCAGCGTTTTGACTTCCGCGCCGAAGCGGACATACTTGGCCACCAGTTCCTTCTTCTTCTTGATATCGGCGTACGGTAGGATGGCGACATCCACCATCAGGTCTTCCCGCTTGGGCAGGAACTCGTGGAGCGGCGGATCGAGCGTCCGGATGACCACCGGGAAACCGTCCATCGCCATGAACAGTCCGGCGAAATCCTTGCGCTGGAAGGGCAGCAGCTTCTGCAGGGCCTTGCGGCGGCTCTTTTCGTCGCGCGCCAGAATCATCGCCTGCATGTGCTCGATGCGATCTTCGGCAAAGAACATGTGCTCCGTACGGCAGAGCCCGATGCCTTCGGCGCCAAACTTGCGAGCCGCCTTGGCATCGCGCGGGATGTCGGCATTGGCGCGCACTCCGAAGCCGCCGCGGAACTCATCGGCCCAGCCCATGAACGTGGCAAGAATGCCCGACGTGGGGTCGGCATCCAGCGTGCAGGCCTTACCGGCGAATACCTCACCCGTTGACCCGTCGAGCGACATCCAGTCGCCCTCCTTCAATGTGACCACCTTGCCGTTGACTGTGACTTCCACCAGCTTTTTCTGCTCGCTCACCGTGATGCTTTCGGCGCCGGCCACGCAGGGCGTGCCCATACCGCGGCAGACCACCGCCGCGTGGCTGGTCATGCCGCCGCGCGAAGTGAGAATGCCCTTGGCCACTTCCATGCCGTGGATATCGTCCGGCACGGTCTCTTTGCGGACCAGGATGACGGGAGTCTTCTTGGATTGCTCCACCGCTTCATCGGCGGTGAACACGATCGTGCCCACCGAAGCACCCGGAGACGCAGGCAGCCCCACAGCCAGCTTGGTCAACGTCTTCTTGGAGGCCGGATCCAGCACCGGGTGCAGAAGTTGATCGAGCTGTTGCGGATCGACGCGCAGCACGGCTTCCTTCTTGCTGATCAGGTTCTCGCCCACCATCTCGACGGCGATGCGGACCGCTGCGGGACCCGTGCGCTTGCCGTTGCGGGTCTGCAGCATGTACAGCTTGCCGTCCTGAATGGTGAATTCGAAGTCCTGGATATCGCGATAGTGGTTTTCCAGCATCGTCGTGATCTCACGAAGCTGGTCGTAGACCGCGGGATTCCAGGTGTGCAGTTCGCTGATGGGGTGCGGGGTGCGAATGCCGGCTACCACATCTTCGCCTTGCGCGTTTTCCAGGTATTCGCCGTAGAAGGCCTTCTCGCCAGTGGCCGGGTTGCGCGTGAAGCCCACGCCGGTGGCCGATGTTTCGCCCATGTTGCCGAATACCATGGCCTGCACGTTGACGGCAGTGCCCAGGTCGTCCGGTATCTGATTCATGCGGCGGTAGGTGTAGGCGCGGTCGTTAAACCAGGAGCGGAACACGGCGTTGCGTGCGCCCTCGAGCTGAATCAGCGCGTCCTGCGGGAACGGCTTGCCGGTCTTCTTTTGCACCAGCTTCTTGTAGCCGGCAATGACTTCCTGCAGATCTCTGGCAGTCAGTTCGGTATCCAGCTTGGCCTTGGCCTTTTTCTTTTGAGCCTCGAACACTTCGTCGAAATCGTGCTTGCTCACTTCCAGCACCACGTTGCCGTACATCTGGATGAAGCGGCGATAGCAATCGTAGGCGAAGCGCGGATTCTGGCTCTTGGCTTCCAGCGCCTTCACAGTCTCATCGTTCAGGCCCAGGTTCAGGACGGTGTCCATCATGCCTGGCATGGAGAACTTGGCGCCGGAGCGCACGCTCACCAGCAGAGGGTTGGAGACATCGCCCAGCTTCTGCCCCATGCGCTCTTCCAGAATCGCCAGCGCCGCGAGCACCTCTTCGTTGATGTCCGCCGGCACGGTGTTCTTGTTTTGGAAGTAGATGTTGCAGACTTCGGTCGAAATGGTGAAGCCGGGAGGCACCGGCAGCTTGGCCCGGCACATCTCGGCCAGCCCGGCGCCCTTGCCGCCGAGCACGTCTTTCATTTTTCCGTCACCGTCGGCCGTTCCGTTGCCGAACGAGTAGACAACCTTCTTCATGATTCGCTCCTAAGAAGTAGTAACAATTTCAGAAAAGTCCGCTACGGTGGAAAACTCCGCCAGTAGCGTTTTGAGCAGCGTCAAACGGTTTTGCCGGACGCGAGCATCCGGCGCATTCACCAGCACTTTGTCAAAAAACAGATCGACTTTGGGGCGCAGCTTCGCAATCACGCTTTCGATGGGCTGCCCCGCAATGCCGCGGTATTCGCGATACAACTCCTGTTCCGGCCCTTCTTCCAGCAGCCCGGCGTCGATCGCGCCAGCGCCTTCGAACTTGGCCTGTTCCAGAATATTGCGGATGCGCTTGAAGCTGGCGGCAAGGGGCTCGAAGTCCGGCGTCAGCCGCAGCATCTGGACGCGCTCCAGGCGCGCCTCCAGGTCCACCAGGTTGCTCCAGCCGGCCGCCATGGCGGCATTCACTTCGTCGTACTTGAAGCCGCGGACATCCTTGAAGTAGAATTTGATGCGATCCTCGAAAAAGCTCGCCAAAGCGGCATCGCTCCCGATCACATCCTGCAGCGCAACCTCCAGTTTGCCTTCCACGATGATCCGCACCACGCCCTGCGCCGCGCGCCGCAACGCGAAGGGATCGCGCGACCCGGTGGGGATTAGTCCGACTCCGAAACAGCCGCGCAGCGTATCCAGCTTATCGGCCAGGGCTACCAGGAGCGCGGTCCGGTTGCGCGGGATGGCGTCTTCCATGCTCTCCGGCTTGTACTGGTCGTAGATGGCCTGCCAGACTTCCGCCGGCTCGCCCTGGGCGCGGGCATATAGGCCGCCCACCACGCCCTGCAACTCCGTGAACTCCTTGACCAGTTCGGTAGTGAGGTCGCACTTCAACAACTCCGCGGCGCGCACGGCGTGGGCATCGCCGCCCAAGTCCCGGACCAGGGACATCGTGCGTTCGGTCTTTAACAAGTAAGAGCCCAACTTGGCCTGGAAGGTGACATGCCCCAGGTCCGCCTTGCGATCGGCCAGCGTCTTCTTCTGATCCGTCTCCCAGAAGAAGCGCGCATCGTTGAAGCGGGCGCGCAGCACACGCTCGTTGCCGCTGCGAACGAAGCCTTCCGGGTCGGAATCGATATTCATTACAGCCACGAAACTCGGCGCCAACTTGCCATCGGCGTCTTCCACCGAAAAATACTTCTGGTGGTGGCGCATCACAGTGATCAGCACCTCTTCGGGCAGTGTGAGGAACTGCGGATCGAAGCTACCTTGGATGGCGGTAGGGTATTCGGTAATGTAGACGAGGGTCTCCAGCAGTGCCGGGTCGGACTTCACCCGCATGCCAGCCAGTTCGCCACGGATCTTGTTGCGGCGCTCTTCGGCCGCGAGGATCACGTAATGATCGCGCAATCGCCGGGTGTAATCGGCGGTGGTGACCACCACTTCGCGCGCCCCCAGGCGGCGATGGCCACTGGTCAGCGCATCGCTGCGCACGCCCGCCAGTTCGAACGGCACCACTTCATCTCCGAGCAGCGCGAGAATCCAGCGGATGGGGCGAATAAAGCGCGGACCTCCCTTGCCGGTCCAGTACATGGTCTTGGGGAAATAGATCTGCAGGATGATGCCGGGCAGCGCTTCGGCCAGAATGTCTTTGGTGCGGCGGCCGCTCACCTTCTTGAGGAAGGTGTAATACTCGCCCTTGGGAGTTGTCTCGACGCTCAAAGCTTCCGCAGCGACACCCTGCTTGCGGGCGAACCCCGCCACCGCCTGCACGGGCGCCGATTTCGCCGGCCCCATGACACGCTCTTCGCTATCGGCCTGCTTTTCCGGTAGTCCCTCGGCGCGCAACACCAGCCGCCGCGGCGTGGCATCCATCGCTACAGACTCGTAGGGGATCGCAAGCTTCTCAAACAGCAGCCGGAGGCTCTCCAGCGCGTTCGGAATCATCCAGTCGGGAATCTCTTCGGTGCCGATTTCCAGTAGGAACGGAAGGCTCATTGGGTCACCTCCGCGGCGGGGCCAGGGGCCAGCAACGCCACCGACTGCGTCGGATGGAACGGGGTGTGACTCGGGCGTATCGCGAGTTTGACCGGCGGCAAGACCGCCGGCCCTACCCAAGCAGTTCTCATTGGGCCACCTCAAACTGCTGATCCACCCAGGCAGCCGCCACGGCCACCGCCAGTTTGCGCACCCGTTGAATAACGCCCACGCGTTCGGTCACGCTGATGGCGCCGCGGGCATCCAGGGTATTAAAGAGGTTGGAGCACTTGAGCACTTGATCGTAAGTTGGTAGCAACGGGAAGCGCTTCTTCTCAGGGGATTTGGGGTCGTATAGCTTGAGCAGCCGGGCAGCCTCGCCTTCGTGCAGGTCGAACAGCTTCCACAAGGTGGCAATGTCCGCCATTTCGAAGTTGTACACCGAGTACTGCAACTCATCGCGATAGCGCACGTCGCGATAGGTGTAGCCGTTGCCCCAGTCGATATCGTAGACGCTGTCCTTCACCTGAAGGAACGCGGTGAGCCGCTCCAGGCCATAGGTCAACTCCGCCGGGACCAGGTCCAGATCGATCCCGCCGCACTGCTGGAAGTAGGTGAACTGGGAAATCTCCAGACCGTCCAGCATCACCTGCCAGCCAATGCCCCAGGCACCCAGCGTGGGCGCCTCCCAATTGTCTTCTTCGAACTTGATATCGTGCTTGCGAAGGTCGATCCCGATGGCTTCCAGGCTGCCCAGGTACAGCTCGATCACGTCGGCCGGCGAGGGCTTGAGAATCACCTGGAGCTGCGAGTGCTTGTACAGGCGGTTGGGATTATCGCCGTAGCGCCCATCGGCCGGACGGCGGCTGGGCTGCACGTAAGCCACGCGATACGGATCGGTGCCCAGCACGCGCAGAAAGGTTTCCGCCACCATCGTGCCGGCGCCTACTTCCACGTCATACGGCTCCTGGATAATACATCCGCGCTCCGCCCAGTACTGTTTCAACTTGAAAATGATGTCTTGAAAGGATTGCATCAGGCTACGAATCGCTCTCTTCCAGTACCCGCGCCGTCAACAGGCGCCGTTCTGCGTGTCCCTCAATCTGCTGCACCAGGAAACGGCGCAAATCCGCCGCGGTGTCCTGGCTCCAATTCGTCCGCGAGAGCTGCGCGACGGGCAAACGTAACATTTCCGAAACCAGAGCTCTCGATTCCGCTCCCAACTCCCAACTGCCTCCCGCGCCGGCCGTCCGGCGGCAGTGACCGCAAACCAAACCGGCCTGGCCGCGGCTGAAGAAGGCCCGTTCGGGTGCTTCCCCATCGCTCAGCAGGCTGCCGCAACTCAGACAGACATGCAGTTCCGGAAGCCATCCCGTAAGCCGCACCGCCCACAATGAAAAATACGTTACAGCCCGCCACGCCTTGCCCACGGGCTCGGTAACAGCCACGGGCTGCCCCTTAGCCGGCGGCTGAAGGAAATCCAGCACAGCCAGCAGGAGGCGAAAATACCTCTCATTCGGCTCCGCGGCGGGGAGCATCTGCTCCGTCACTTCCGCGAAGAAATCCAGCGCCACACTCGCCCCGTAATCGGCGGCAAGAGCGAATTGGGAGCGGATCAATTCGCAGGAATCCAAGTTGACCAGCTCGCGGGACTCGCGCTGGAAATACGCCATCCGCACGTGCGATAACCGCTCCAGCCCCGCTCCAAAATTACTCTTCGGACGCCGCGCCCGCTTGGCCACACCCCGCAATTTTCCCTGATCCCTGGTAAGAAAGCTAACGACGAGGTCGGCTTCTTTCAGCGGGTACGTACGGAGAACGAGAGCTTCGCTGACACGCGCTGGCACACGTGGAAATTTCAGAGTATCACAGATGAAAAGGCGGGACGGGCCGCAGAAGGGGTCAGGGTGTACGGCCTTTTCCCCGAATCACCGCCAGTGTGTACGCCAGCACCGGGTCTGCCTGCCCGTGATAGGGCGCCAGCAGACTGCGATTCAGGGGGATATCGGGCAGCACGCCGTGGCGGTCATCGCCTGGCCGAGGCTTCGGCGGCAGAAATTGTTTGTGCGATACGGTGCAGGTGATTCCGCTGTGGCTCAGCTTGACCACGAAGAGGTCGCCGAAGGTGGTGGCGAAGGTGGTGGGCAGGCCGCCGGTCTCGTATCCCACAATCGTTCCCGCCGCGTAGTCCCGGAACAGGGCCGCAAAACTCGCAGCCGAGGAGAATGTGCCGTTGTCCACCAGCAGCCACGTCTTGCCGTTGAAGAGGGCCGTTCGCCGAGGGTGATTCTCTTCCCTTATATGCATCGCTACCACGTGACCCTCGTTGGACTGGTACTTTGCCATATTCGCGCCATCGCGCGCCAGGATGTCGGGCGATACTTTGATGCTCCCTCCAGAGAACATGCGAAATTTCCGCGCGTACAGATAGCTGAAGATGTAGTCCCCCATCAGCGAGTTGCCGCCGCCGTTGCCGCGAACGTCGAGTATGAGTTCGGCGGCGTGGCGCTCCTGAATCTGACGGAAAACCTCGTCGATCTTCCTCTCTTCGGCGTCGCTCTGGTGAAACGCGGGGTAGACGAAGTGCGCGACTTGGCCACCCTCCAGGAACTCCACGTGGGTCTCGCGCACTTGCTGCGGCGGCTGCAGCTTCGTGAACTCCGCGAACGATATGGTTTGCACGGTTTGCCGCCGGCCGCCGGCAAGCGTCAATTGGCAGGCGTCCGCGCGGAACAGGTCGGTCAGAAAGTACCAGGAGGCTTGGGAGCCTACGAAGCGCGCAGCCTGAAACGGAAGCGTCTCGCCCGAGCAGCGATCCAGAATCGGCGCCAGAAAACGGAGCACCGGCACGCCGTTGACCGCCGTCACCTCGGCTCCACGCAGCGTTTCGTCTAGTGCAGCGACGATGCTGAAGGCGCCATTGTCGAACTCCAGCAGGAATGGCGGAAAGCGGGTGGCCGCAGTGTTCTGCGCGTTGGGGCGCTCACTCGGGCGGACCGATGTGTGGCCGTCCCGAAAGAAGGCCGCCGCATACGAGAGCGTCATTTCCAGATCGTGTTGCCGCACGGTGCCGTTCTTGGCTTGTGTGGCCAGATCGCTCAACGTCTTCTCTCTGAGAGACCGGTAGTCGCTTTGCATAACTCTCGCCAGAAGGTTAGGATGGACGCGCTCCAGGGTGGCGAAGAATTGATCTACATCGGCCCGCGCATCGGCCAGGCTGAGTTGCGCCCGTAGTGAAGCCGCGGCCAGTACGGCAAGCAACAGGACGCGCATAAGACTCCGCTGTCCTTTTTAGCACAATGCCCGCTCTTGGGGCGAGTGAAGCGAGCCTCACACAACCCCGGCCCCTGGCCCCCGGCCCCGGCCCCTGTTTTTCGACCTTTACGCCTCTACCCAATTCCTGCGCCCGATGATGGTGGGCGGTTCGTGGCTGTTGCCCCGGGCGAGACGGCGGTCTTCCAGCAGGCTGGTCCACCACAGGACGGGGCCGAGCAGGCGGCTGGCGGATGCGGTCAGAAAACCGAATTCCTGTTCGATCTCTTTGCGCAGGGCCTGGATTTGCGGCGCCACGGAGAAGTTCGCGTTTTTGAGCCGATGCTCCATGGCCCAGAGAACCGCGGCGTAGGCGTGCCGCAGCGTTCGGCTTTCCCGGTGGAAGCGCTCGCGCACGCGCAGATCGGGATGATCCTTGTAGCGCATCCAACCCTGGAAGGTGGTGCGGCAGATGCGGAAGAGGCTCGGGCCGTTGCGCTCGAAGTCCCACCGGAAAGCCGAATCGAGGAACTTCTTCGACTCCTCCCGCGAAATAGCGGCGTGCTGGAAGTTGAAACGATCCTGCCCGTGGATGTCCGCCAGGTCGACGTCCGGGAGCAGCCTGCCCTGATCTTCCATATCGTGATAAAGCGGCGTTCCCGGCACCGGCGTGTAGAGCATGAACTGGTGCAGGTCGGTCTCGTGCGCCACGGCGTGCTCGATTTCGGCCCCGATGTTTTCCGGGGTGTGGTGTTCCAGCCCCAGAATGGTGGACCCCAGCAGAACAATGCCGTGCTCGCGCAACTCGCGCGTGAGTTGCAGTGTGTCCGCGCCTTCCAGTTTGGCGTACCCGGATTGCGCCGATTCCAGGCCCATCCAGATGGAAGAGACTCCGAGTTCCACCAACTGTTCGTAGGTGTATTTCTTGATGGCGTTAGCCGACGAGAAGATATGGAACGCCCAACTCTTGCCGGCCGCCTTCATGCGCGCCAACAGGTCCAGGGCGCGCTGCCGCTGGAGCAGGAAGTTCTCGTCCATGATGAAGAACGATTTCACCTTGCGGGTGACTTCCGCTTCCTCCATCAGGCGGAACAGTTCTTCGCCGGTGGAGTAGAGATTGAGCATCTTTCCCTTACCCCCGAAGAAGGACGACGTGGTACAGAAATTGCACCCCATGGGACATCCCATGGAAGCGATGATGGTGGCGGAACGTTCCGCCTTATCGGGAATCTTCACGCCCATGACCCGCAGGTCGAACCCGGAAGAAAGGGCGGGATGCCGAATGGGAGCCTCGACGTCCTCGCCCAGATACTGCCGCATCCAGGCGATGCCGTCCCCCTTCACGATATGGTCGGCGTCGAGAATGTGTTCGACTCCGGGAATGGCGGCTACGTGTCCGCCCACCACGACGGTGGAATGCGGCGAGAGTTCCCGGATCATGCGGCACATCTCGCGCACCTTGCCCACATTCACGATGATGGAAGAGACTCCTACGATGTCGTAATGGTGGGACGTGAGTTCGCGGGCGAAGGCTTTGTGGGTGGGGAAATCCAGGACCGTACAAGGCGCGGAAATATTCTCCTGAATCATGAGAATGCCCCAGGAGCGGTGGAACCGACGCACGGAGAACGAGCCCTGCGCGCGGGTCACCTGGTTGTGGTAGAGCTCCATCGGATTGATGGTGCGGCTGCCGAAGGAATCGTCTTGGGCGTATGGGCCGAAGACGGAAGAGAGCAACACACGGGCGCGAGCACCCTTAGGGTGAGTTGTAATCATTTATTTACCCAGGCAGAACGAAGGAGGGGCGATGCGATCCGATGAACGGCCAATCCCAGTCTAGCAGATTTCGCCCAATCAGACCTGATTTGGTGCGATTACAATCTGGAAATGCGTTACGCTCTGATTGCATTGGCCTTCTGCTGCCTGCCCACGAAGGCGCAGCCCGGCCGGAAATGGATCACTACCTGGGTGGCTTCGGTGCACGGGCCGTATCCGGTGGGGAACGCTTCTGCGCAACCCGACCTGCGGCTGGTGTTCCCCACGCCAGAGACGGGGGCGCACGACCAAACCTTCCGCTTGATGGTGCAGCCCGACCTTTGGAGCGGGCGAATGCGGTTGCGTTTCTCGAATGCGTTCGGAACGCGGCCCGTGACACTCGACGGTGTATTCGCCGGATTGCAGTGGAGCGCGGCCGCCGTGCTGGCCGGCACCAATCGGCCGGTACGTTTTGGTGGCAAGCCCGGTGTCACCATCTCTCCCGGCGCCTGGGTGTGGAGCGACGCGGTGGCGCTGCCCTTCGTCCGCAATCCGGTACAGCCGGAGTTGGCAGGCCGCAGACTCGCGGTGAGTTTTCACGTCGCCGGAGACAGCGGACCGATGACGTGGCACGCCAAGGCGTTGACCACGTCCTATGTGACCGCTCCCGGGGCCGGTTCGAAAGGCCAGGCTGGGGACGAATCGGCGTTCCCTTTCAGCACCACGTCCTGGTATTTTCTGGACGCGGTGGATGTCATGGCGCCCGCTGCCACACGCGTGGTGGTGGCGTTGGGCGACTCCATCACGGACGGCACCGCATCCACCCTGAACGGCGATGACCGTTGGCCCAATGCGCTCGCGCGGCGGCTGCATGCCACCTACGGCAATCGCATCGTGGTGGTGAATGCCGGAATCGGCGGAAACCAGGTGGCCGGACCCGCGGAGTATTCCGCCCAGAAGCCCTTTGCAGGCGGGCCTTCGGCGACTCAAAGGCTGGAGCGGGATGTCCTGAGTCTCTCGGGCGTGTCTGCCGTGATCTGGCTCGAGGGCATCAACGATTTCAGCCGGAATGCGGATGCCGAAGTGGATGCTGTGGAAGCCGGCATGAAAGAAGTGGTGGGCCGGATTCGCGCCCGTCTGAATGGCGTGAAGGTGATCGGCGCCACGGTGGTTTCCGCGCTCGGCAGCACCAATGCCGCGCACGGGTCGCCGGCGGAGGACCGGAAGCGGCAACAGTTGAACGAATTCATCCGGAATTCCGGCCTCTTCGATGGGGTCGCCGACTTCGACCGCGCAACGCTCGACCCCACGACGGGCGGTTTACGACGGGAGTTCGTCCCTGACAGCACCACGGGCGGCGCCGGCGACAAACTGCATCCCAATCGCGCAGGCTATCTGGCCATGGCGATGTCGATCGATTTGAGTTTGTTGCGCTAATTCACAATGCCCGGCGCTTCGTGGCCCAATCGCTGCACGTACTCCATGTAGCTGCCCGGATATACCACCGGATCGCGTTCCTTCCCGCTCTCTCCGCCCAGTTCCAGCACGCGCGAGCCGAGTCCGCGCAGGAACGTGCGGTCGTGCGAGACGAAGATCATGGTCCCTTCGAATTCCTTGAGCGAATCGACCAGCATCTCTTTGGTGGCCAGGTCGAGGTGATTGGTAGGCTCGTCCAGCACCAGGAAATTCGGTGGATTGTAGAGCATGCGCGCCATGGCGAGGCGTGATTTTTCGCCGCCGGACAGGGCGCGGATGGGTTTGTCGACATCGTCGCCGGAGAATTGGAACGCGCCGGCCAGGGTGCGCAGGGAGCCGATGCCATCTTGCGGGAAATCCTTCTGCAATTGCTCGAAGACCGTCAATTCGGCGTCCAGCACCTCCAGCGATTGTTGCGCGAAGTACCCCATGGTGAGGCTGGCGCCCAGGCGGACGGTGCCGGCATCGGGCTGGGTTGCTCCCGCGATCATCTTCAGCAGCGTGGTTTTTCCGGCGCCGTTGCGGCCCATCACGGCCCACCGTTCGCCGCGGCGGATAGTGAGGCTGAAGCCATCGTAGATCACGCGTGGGCCGTAGCGCTTGTGCAGTTCTTCGATCACCGCCACCTGGTCTCCCGAACGCGGCGGAACGCGGAATTCGAACCGCACCACCTGGCGCCGTTTGGGCAGTTCGATCTTCTCGATCTTGTCGAGCGCCTTGATGCGGCTTTGCACCTGGGCGGCTTTGGCGGCGTGCGTGCGGAAACGGTCGATGAAACGCTGCTCCTTGGCGAGCATGGCCTGCTGGCGAACGAATGCCGCCTGCTGGTTGCTCTCGCGGATGGCGCGCTCGCGCTCGTAAAAATCGTAATTCCCGGAATAGACCACAATCTCGCCGGCGTCGATCTCGGCGATTTTGCTGGCGATGCGATTCATGAACTCGCGGTCGTGCGAGGTCATCAGCAGCGCGCCAGGGTAGCTCTTGAGGAACTGCTCCAGCCAGATGATGGATTCGATATCGAGGTGGTTGGTGGGCTCGTCCATCAGCAGCACGTCGGGCCGGCCGAGCAGCACGCGCGCCAGCGCCACGCGCATCTTCCAGCCTCCGGAGAGCGCGCCCACGTCGCCATCGATCTGATCGTCCTCGAAGCCGAGGCCGTGCAGCACCTCGCGCGCCTGCGCTTCCAGGGTGTATCCGCCCAGATGTTCGTACTCCTCCTGCACCTCGCCGAAGCGGGCCAGCACGCGGTCCATCTCCTGCGGCGTACAGTGCTCCATGGCGTGGTGCAAGGCTTCCAGTTCGTGATGCAGGTCGCCGGCGCGTCCGCTGCCGGCGATGGCTTCATCGAGTACGCTGCGGCCCTTCATCTCTTCCACATCCTGACGGAAGTAGCCGATGGTGAGCTTCTTCGGCACGGAAACGTCGCCTTCGTCGGGCTCCTCTTCGCCCATCACCATGCGGAAGAGGGTGGTCTTGCCGGAGCCATTCGGACCCACCAGTCCCACCTTCTCGCCAGGGTTCAACTGGAAGGAAGCGTCCACGAAAATCAACTGCTTGCCGTACTGCTTGTTGATGCCGGAAAAGGAAATCATCGAAACTCCAAGCTAGCACGCAAAAATGCTGACGCACTTTCCGCCGCTACTCCTCCGCTTCGAGTAAGCTTTCCAGTTCGGGGAGCACTCGCAGGTCCTTTTCACGCCCGGCCGCGCGCTTCGCACGAATCAGCGTGCGCAGGTCCAGAGTCCACACGGAACGATCGAATGCGTCCACCTGAATCGAGTGTTCCCTCACCTGTTCGAAGGTCCCCACGCCGCTGATCTCCGCCAGCAGGTCGATATCTCCCAGATCGGTAGCGAGTGTGAACTGGCTTCGATTGCGTAGCGTGACGTCATCCCAGACAAAGGGCAGACCTTCGGGAAAGCCCGCGGAGGCGCGGCCGAAACGGGGTGAGGGCTTGGGCAAGGCGTTTCAGATTTTCCGCGGCGCGATCGTAGCAGATCTCGAGGTCTCGCGTTGGATAGGAACTGCCATGAATGATCGCCGACCACCCGCCGACGATGACGAAGTCGACTCCACAGTCCACCAGGATCTGAACCGCCTGGATGAAACTCATCTCTTCCTGCGCCGGGCGGCGCCCTGGACCTCTTGCGCGACCTCGATCACATCCTGCATTCTGCGGACGCGCTCCGCTGGAGAAAGTCGGAGGCTTTCGATCAGGAGAGTCAGGTCGACGCCGTACTCTTGTGCGGCGGCGATCCGGCTCCCGGGCCGTGGGTTGCGAAGTTTCTCTTCCGCTGCCGCCAACTTATCGTTCACGGCCATTATTGTAGAGGAAATAAATCGCTCGGATCAGGCTGACCGATTTTCGCTGTTAATCTAGTTTCATGGGCCGCATCCGGATCCTTCCCGATCAGGTCGCCAATAAGATCGCTGCTGGCGAGGTGGTGGAGAGGCCTGCCTCCGTCGTCAAGGAGCTTCTGGAGAATTCGCTGGATGCCGGCGCTACGGAGATTCGCGTCGACGTAGAGTACGGCGGACGGCGCCTGATCCGCATTGTGGATGACGGCTGCGGCATGCTTCGCGACGATGCCCTGCTGGCTTTCGAGCGCCACGCCACCAGCAAATTGCGCGACGTGAAAGACCTGCTCTCCATCGCCACGCTTGGGTTCCGCGGCGAAGCTCTGCCCTCCATCGCCAGCGTCTCGCGCCTCTTGCTGGAGACGCGCTCCGCCGAGGAGACCACCGGCACGCGCATCGAAATCGCCGGCGGCAAAATGTTGCGCTGCGAAGAGGCGGCGCTGGGCGGCGGCACCGTCATCACCGTGCGCGACCTGTTTTACAACGTCCCCGCGCGCCGCAAGTTTCTGCGCACGGAACCTACCGAACTGGCGCACATCGCCTCGCTGGTCACGCACTACAGCCTGGCGCATCCCGATAAGACATTCCTGCTGACCAGCGGCGCCGCGGAACTGCTGCACGTCACTCCTGTCGCCACTTTGAAGGAGCGTGTCTACCAGGTATTCGGCAGCCAGGTGCTGGAAGAACTGGTGGAGATCGGCGCGCGCGAAAAGCAGTTGTTCATCCCCGCGCCCAGCGTGCCGCCCTCGGAAGCCATCGCCGAATACCGCCGCGAAGAGGCGGGCGAGCAGGAGCCCGTGCACGCCTTCCGCATCTCCGGATTCTTCTCACGCCCACAAGTGCAGAAGGCCAATCGCAACTCTATTTTCATCTTCGTGAACGGTCGCCTGATTCGCGACCGCCTGCTGCTGCACGCGCTCTCCTCGGCCTATCACAACCTGATGCCGGCATCGTCCTACCCCTTTGTGCTGCTCTTCCTGGAGTGCGATGCCGAAGAGGTGGACGTGAATGTCCACCCATCCAAGACCGAAGTCCGTTTCCGCCACGGATCGTTCGTGCACGATTTCGTGCGCGACACCATCCGCGAGCGTCTCATGGAGAGCCGGCCCGCCCCTTCGTTTTCACCCGCGCCGCGCCACGCTTCCGCGGAACAGCCCGCCGCGCGCCTTCCGTATTCGGAGTTCAGCCAGATGCTGGAGAACGAAGCGCCCGCTGCCGTGAGCGTGATGGAACAGGAGCCCGCGCCGGTTGAGGAAGCGCTTCCCCAGTTCACGCTCCGCCCCACGGCCGGCCCGGCTCCGCGCCTCGATTTCAGCGCGCCGCCGCTCGAAGTGACGCCCGGGCCGCCACCTTCGGGCAAACTTTCGCGCCACTTGGACGCCCATGGCGAATTTCCCGCCGATGCCGTGCCCGCTCCCGAAGTCTCGCTCTCGGCGCTTTCCGATCTGCGCCCGCTCGGCCAGATTCACGAGAGCTTCATCATTGCCGCGGGGCGCGACGGCCTTTGGATCATCGATCAGCACGTGGCTCACGAACGCATTCTGTTCGAGCAGGTGATGAAGCAGCGCGCCGCCGGCCGCGTGGAAATGCAGCGCCTGCTCATGCCGCTCATCCTGCAACTCACTCCCGGGCAGCTCCTGCAACTCACTCCCGGGCAGCAGATCGATTACGCCCGCATTGCCGATGAGTTGCACGCGTCCGGATTCGAGACCGAGCCCTTTGGCAATCGCACCATCGCGGTCAAAGCGGCGCCTGCCGCCGTGAGCGCTTCCGAACTCGACAAGATCCTCTTCGAGATTCTGGAGGTGGCCGAAGGCGAACTGCGCGGCGCATCGCTCGACGACCTGCGCCGCAATATCTGTGCTTCCATCGCCTGCCGCGCCGCCATCAAAATCAATACCCGCCTCGACGCGGCCAAGATGGAGTGGCTGTTGCGCGCGCTCGCCGCCACCGATTGCCCCATGAGTTGTCCTCACGGGCGTCCGATCGCGCTGCATTACTCTACGCGCGAAGTGCTCAAGGCTTTCCACCGGATCTGACGGCAATCTTGATCGTGAGCTGCTCGCCTTCCCTGACCGTCAGAGGCTCAGCGAGACGCAGCGCCGCCTGCCCGCCGGTGCGCGCCATCGTGTGCGCGACTGCCTTTCCAGCCAGCGTGACGGAACTGGCCGCGCCTTTGGCGGATGCCATTTCCACAACCTGTGCGGGCAGCGTCCCGAAGAGCGTAGAGATGGCAAGCTCGGTGCCCGTGGGAGTTTCCCGTAAGGCGAAGGAGCCCCATCCTGTGCCCGTCGACCAGAACGATCGCATCGGCGCCGCGCCGTTCGGCGGCAGGATCGCGAGACGCTTCTCCGGACCCGAGTAGCGGAATCCGCTGAGCAGCGGGATGGCCGTCCACGCCGCCATGGCGCGCGCGTAATGCGGACCGCACTCGCTTTCGTCCCACGGATTGCGCCGCTCGCCATCATAGCGTTTGCGGATGTTCTCGATACACTCCACTCCTTCCTTCCCCATTCCGTAGGCGAGCATCAACATTGCCGCGGAGTACTCAAAGCCCGTCATCACTTCGGCGAAATACGGAAACGGCACCTCCGGCCGCGTGCCCTTGCCGTAGTCGCAGATCACCAGCGCCCCTTCGTCATTCAACGCGAAGGTGCGTTGCACGTTGTCGTGCCGGGTCATGCTGCGTTTGTAGTTGTACTTGTAGATGGATTGCAGCGTCTTGCGAATGTGGTCCGCATCCACCAGGTGTCCGAGCCCGGCAAACGTCGCCGCGTACTGCCCCACCAGTTGATCCACCAGGCAGCCATCGCCGAGCTGGTAATCGGGATGCGCCGGGTCTTCCGCGCCCATGCCCGCAATCAATCCCTTGGCGATCTGCTCCCTGGGGATGCCGTGCACCTGCTGCACGTAATACTCACCGTTGAAAAGGTGCTGGTCAATCCACTGGCTGGTCAATCCACTGGCGGCCCTGCTCGAACAGCTTGCGATACCCGTCTGCCGCACCGCTCTCTCCCACCGCCCGCGCCATCTCTTCGCCGGCGCGCAATGCCGCCAGGTAGTAGATGCCGCACATCGGATTCGGGCCGTAGAACTCCACGTCGTAGGTGTTGTGCTGCACGCCTTCGAAGACCCCGTCGCGGTTGGCGTCCCAGCCGCCGGGGATCCAGGCGAACTCCAGGGCCTTCTTGATATCGGGCCACCATTGGCGCAGCCACTCGGTGTCGCCGTAGAGTTGCCAGTCGAAATAGGCTTTCACGATCTGGCCCATCTGGCCATCGGCGGCGGCAGCACCGCCGGTCTGATGGTCCAGCGGCAGATTCACGCGAATGGGCATGGCGCCATCGAGCTTGGCGGAAAGTTCCAGGTGGGTCTCGCGCATAGAGCGCGCCAGCGTCGGGAACAGGTGATGCGTGGTGGTTTCGTAGTTCCACACGTGGTCGCAATTGCCATGACAGCAGCCCGATCCCTCCCAGCCGAAAAAGCGCCCGTCCGCGGTGCGGAAGCAGGTGGTGGTGGCCAGTGTGGACGCGTTGGCCATGGCGGCTTCTCTCACCGCCGCGGGCAGTGTGGTCTCGCGCATGGCGGTGAGAAACTGGCGCATCCGCTCTTCCAGTTCCGGGAGTTTTTGCGCGGCGTACCGTGCCGCCTGCCAGGAATCGGCGAAGCGCTGGCAATAGTGATTGCCGATCACAGTGTCGCCAAAGCCTGTGTCGGAGCTCCAGCCCATGCGCGCCGGGGTGCGATTGGGAAAGTGCCAGGCGAGCAGGAAAGTGAACTCAGTCTCCGCGCCGCCGGCAATGGTTCGCTGCAAACACAGAGAGCCCACGCCGTTGTGCTCTCCCTTCTCGGGGCCCAGTTCGCCGTCTGCAGAGAAATCGTCCCAGTAGAGCAGCGGACTGGTCCACCATCGCGCCTTGGGCCACCCACTCAGATGGCTGACGCGCCCGCCTTCGGGGTCCATCACGCATACCGAAAACGAGCCTGCCCGCGGTGCGGCGGCGCCCAGCGATGGGTTGTGCATGAAGATTCCGGCCAGACCCTCGGCCGTTTTGAAATCGTTCACTCGCGCCGCCGAGGAAGCGTTCGCACCGCCGCCCTCAGCTATGACGGGGTTATCGATGGCGAAAGCGATGGCCACCTTGGCCGCCACTTTGCCAGGATTCTTTACGCGATAGCGCAGCACCGCCACCGGCAGGCCGGAGCCTTCCGGATCCAGCGGCACGAAAGGCGAAAAGGCCTCCAGCGTGACGTTGACCGGCAAGCGGGAATCGTGAAACGCCACCGTGGCCAGCGGATACTCGCCGGTGAACGTCGCGTCTTCCAGCCGTGAGAGTCCCGGTGCGTTGTCCGCGCCGAGTCCGGTGCGGCCTTCGAAGGGCGCGAGCATCCGCGCCTCCAGCACGTGTGCTAACGGCTTGGCATCGCCGGCCTGCACCCAGATCGCGGGAAATGCATAGGAGGGCGATCTCCCTTTTTCCGACCGGTTGTAGATCTCCCAATCGCGCAACTGCCCGCGCCCGCCCAGCGCGATCGACCCGGCGCCCACGCCGCCCAGCGGAAAGGCCAGCATGGCCAGCTTGCGGCCGGTGAACTTGCGGGGATACGCTACCGCCGTGAGGCCGTCTTCGCACGGTCCCGCCGCCGCCGATGCGGCTGTCGCCCGCGCTGCCGTCTGCGCCGGAGCGCTGGCCGCCGCTCCGCCCGCCAGTGCCACGCTCTTCAGAAAACCGCGCCGTCCCTGTTTCTTCATGCTGGAGTAATAACATAAAGAGTCATGAAACGCATCGCCCTCCTTCTCTGTCTCGCCCTGTCCGCCTTCGGGCAATCGGATGTGGTGGCGATCCGCGGTGCGCGCGTGGTGGATGGCACCGGCTCGCCGGCCCGGGCACAGGTGGTGGTGATTCGCCGGGGGCGCATCGAATCGGTGGGCGGCGCCGCGCCCGCGGGGGCGCGCGTAATCGATGCCGCCGGACAAACCCTGCTTCCCGGCCTGTTTGACCTGCACACGCACCTCACCGCCTCCGCCGCCACGGGCATCTCCGGCGACTGGGGCAAGAATCTGAAAGCCTACCTGGCCTGCGGCATCACCACCGTCAACGACTACTCCACCAGCGCCGAGATGATCGCACCCATGCATCGCCTGCTGGCCAGCGGCGCAGTGCCTGGACCGCGCGTCAACATGGCGATCCGCCTGAGCACTCCCGGGGGCCACGGTACCGAGGCCGGATGGGGCGACTTCATGACGTACCAGGCGAGCACTCCCGAGCAGGCCCACGCGGAAATGAAAAGCGTGCTGGCCTACAAGCCCGATGTCATCAAAGTGTTCACCGACGGCTGGCGCTACGGCGGCGCGCCTGACCTTTCCAGCATGAATCTGGAAACGCTCACCGCCATCGTGGCCGACGCCCACGCTGCCGGCATCAAAGTGTTCACCCACACAGTGACTCTGGCCGGCGCCAAAATCGCCGCGCGCGCCGGTGTGGACGTGCTGGTGCACGGCATCGGGGACGCTCCCGTGGATGCCGAACTCATCGGTCTGCTCAAGGCCAAAGGGACTTTCTACGTTTCCACCCTGGCGGTTTACGAATCGCATCAGCTTGCCCATCTCTCTGACCGCGTGCTGGCACTGCTCGATCCTCCCTCACGGGAAGCCATCGCCGCTTCTGCGCGGCCCACGCCCATCCCGCCGAACGCGGCTCGGCAGCAACGCTGGCAGAATTTGCTCTCCAACGTGCACCAACTCAACGATGCCGGAATCCCCGTAGCAGCCGGAACCGACGCCGGAATGGCCGGCACGTTCCATGGCTTCGCCGCGCTGCATGAGCTGGAACTGCTGGTGGAAGCCGGGCTGACCCCGTTGCAGGCCATCGCCGCCGGTACTACCGTGAGTGCCCGCGCGCTCGGCGTGGAAGGCCAGCGGGGCGCCATCGCGCCAGGAAAAGTCGCCGACCTGGTGCTGATCGATGGCCGCCCCGACGAGAAGATCGCCGATATCGAAAAGACCAGCCGCGTTTTTCTGAGCGGAGTGGAGTTCGATCCCCGCGCCCTGGAAGCGGCTATCCAGGCTCCCAGCCAGACGGCGCTACCCGCCACGCCCGTGCCCGCGCTCATCGATGACATGGAGCGCACCGATGGCCGCACACAACTCGGCACTCTGCGCGTCAACGCCACCGATGCCGGCGTGGATCATTCGCTCATGCTGTTCCAGCCCATCGTGCGCGCACCGGGCGATCACGCCCTCATGGTGCAGGCACGGATGGCCGCCAGGGACCGGCCGTTCGTGCGATTGGAATTCCCGCTCACACCAGGTGGCGTGGAACTGGCCGACCTCACCGCCTACACCGGCATCTCTTTCGACGCCCGCGGTGAGGGCTCCTGCCAACTGATCGTCAACAGTTACGGTGACCGCACGTCCGATCCTTACCGGGCACCCTTCTCCGCGGCCGCCGAGTGGCAAACCATCCGCATCCCCTTCGCGACTTTGCATCGCCGCGCCGCAGACACCGACTCGTGGACCCGGAACGATGCCCGCGCCTTCCTCTTCGAGCTATCTGCCGCCGCACAGACCAGCGCCTGGCTGGAACTGGACAATGTGAAGCTCTACTGAGATCCGACTCTCTCTCGAAAATGCCCGGTAACGCCGGCGGTCTCCGCCGCCGGTATAGCGAGCGAAGC
>OKRF01000074.1 GCA_900290315.1 Candidatus Sulfopaludibacter sp. SbA3
TTCAATCTGGGTTATACGCTGTGGCGGGCCGGCCAATTCGACGAGGCAGTGGAGAGTTTCCGTGCGGCGGTGGCGCGCAATGCCAGCGACACCGAAGCGACCGAGCTATTAGGCTTCGCCCTGAAGCACGAAGGTCCCCGCCCGAACGATCCTAAAACCGAAGGCCGCGAGCGTCTGAAGAAGAACTATGACGAAGCGGCTTACCGCCAGTTGCAGGCCGAATTGAAGAAATAAGCGGCGCGCTGTGCCACAATAATCTACTTAATGGAGAATCAGATGAAACGGCTACTTTTCCTTTCCGTTGCGGCCTGCGCCTTTTCTCAAACGCCCGCGCCGCCCCCAGGCGCGCCCGCGGCCGGCGGCGCCGCCCTGCCGGATGGCCTGTACGCCATCTTCAACACCGAAAGAGGCGTGATCAAAGTACAGCTTTTCGAAAAAGAAACGCCGCTCACGGTGGCCAATTTTGTGGGCCTCGCCAAGGGCACCAAGGCCTGGAAGGATTCCAAGACCGGCGCCATGGTGAAGCGGCCCATGTACAACAACATTGCGTTCTACCGCATCATGATGGATCAAATGATCCAGGCTGGCGACCCCACGGGTAAGGGCAGCACCCCGTGTGGCATCACTTTGAAAGACGAGATCCGCCCCAATCTGAAATTCGACCAACCGGGCCGCCTGGCCATGGCCAATCGCAGTGCGCCGAACACCGCCGAGTGCGAGTGGTTCATCACCAATGTGGTGGCCCCGCCTTGGGACGGAAGCTACACTATCTTCGGCCAGGTGGTGGAAGGGCAGGACGTGGTGAAGGCCATCTCGCGTGTGGCCGCAATCGCCACCATCGCCAAGAATCCGGCGAAACTGATCACGCTGACCATCCAGCGCGTGGGTCCCGAGCCCGCTCATGCGACGCCGGCCAAGAAAGCCGCGCCGCCGGCAACCAAGAAATCGGCCGCGCCCGCCAAACAGTGAGCGGGCTTACGATTGTGCAACCGGAGCCGGCGCCTTGGCTGCGGGTGCAGCCGCCTTCGCCGGCTTGGCTGCCGGTGCAGCCGCCTCCATCTCGCGGCCTATCATGAAAGCCACGTAAAGCACGAATACCGCGGCCACCAGTAGTGCCGTCAGTACCAGGAATAGACCATCCACCGTGCCGGCCTGTCCGCTGATGAACAGCCACACGGCGGTCCCCAAACCGCCCAAAATCATCAAGACGCTAAAAAGAAACAGGAATCCGCGATCCGACATAACCTGTAGTTGGGAGCTCCCTCCGGCGGCCAATCGCCGCCGCCAGACATTGTACAGCAAACCGCATGGTGCCTGCTGCGAGCGCAAGAAGACAGACGACAAAAGTCGATCGTCTGTCCCACGGCAAGTGCCTACTTCCGCGCCTTCTCCATCGTCGCGATCATGTCGTCGACCCACTTGTCATCGCCGCTGCCGAAGCCCAGTTTTTCGCTCCGCAGGACGCCATCGGCATCCACAATCCAGTTTCGCGGAATGGTCAGGTCCGGCACCAGTTTGCGGACGTAGTCCACGGCCGGCATCACCGGGAATGTGTACTTATTCCCGGCGATAAACGGCAGGATCAGACCGAGGCTGTCGTCGGTGTCGAACGTGATCACCTGGAGATCTTTCCGTTCGCGCACCTTGTCGTATACCTTCTGCAGATAAGGCAACTCGGCGCGGCAGGGGCCGCACCATGTGGCCCACAGATTGATGAGGGTCACCTTGCCTTTGAGGTCGGCCAGCTGCCAGGTCTTCCCTTTGGCGTCGGAGAATTGGAACTCGGGCAGCGGCTTCTCCCTGGGGGTCCAGGTGCCTGAGGTGCTGACCACTTCGGGCTTCGGTGGCTCTGGATCGGGAGGCTTGGGTGTGCCACCAGGAGGATTCATGAAGGCCTCGAAGCCCTCCTCGCTGCCATGCAGTTCCTTCCAGAGACTCTTCATCGCATTCAGGCGGTCATCTTGATAGGACGCAGGCTCATCGGTTCTGAAGGTGAGGTAGGCATTCCGGAGGAACGCAAATTCATCCAGCTTGCGACCCTCGACGTGCGCCAATCTAGAATTCGTCGACCAGTAGAACTGTTCGCCTGCGGCATAGTGCGCTTTCTCGGATTGCGGTGCGTCCGCCGGCAGCTTGTCTGCCAGAAGCGATGCTCGGAGCTTCGCCAGTAGCTCGCGAGCTTTGCCGTATTCCTTGAGTTCGATGTAAGCGTGGGCGGCATTGCTCAGGGACCACCACTTGGAGGAATCCCCCTCCGCCCGCGGAATGGTTCTGGGCGGATACAGGTCTGACAGGCTCGCCTGCGGCACCTCCTTTATCTGCTTGAGGGCTTTTTCAATCAGCCCGAGTAGCTCATCAAAGTGAGTGTTTTTGCCAACGTAGAACTGCACCACTGAGTCGTACGGCGCCGGGCTGCCTCCGGGATGTAATTCATACGTTCGCACCCATTCCTCCGCGGCTCTCGTGGACTCTTCTAACGGCCCATCCCACGTACAAGTCCAGTATTTTTCGGCTCGCGCCCGCGGATCGTCCGGCCATTCTCGAATCCACTCATCCGCCTTTTGGGCCAGCAGAGCCCGATAATCCTGGTAGGACGCCGACTTTGACGGCGGGTTCGCAAAGCGCCATTTGTTGATCGCCTCCGTTGCAGGACTCAATGCCGATTGGTTCCCGGGCAACCCTTCCGCCCACTTCGTGCCCTCGGCATCACCCACGATTTTGTAACCTTGAAGCAGCGTCGCCGCTAGCGATGGATTCGCGCTCAGCTCCATGCCACGCAGTTTCGCCACGTCTCCGCGGACCCGTTCCCGCACCTCCTGCTGCGCGGTGAGCGGCACGCCCTTGAATTCCATAGTCCAGAGCTTGTCGTACGCCGCCAACGCCTCGGGGTCCGTGCGCCTCTCCAAAAGCGGCCTCAATCCCGCTGCGCTTTCCCTTAAGAAGCCGGCGTCGTCGATTCGTCCGACCATCGTGTACGCTGCGAGCACCGTGGGGCAGCTCTTGCGATAGGCCAACAGGTGCACCCGCAGCTTTTGATCGTCGCGAAACATCGGCGAAGTGTAGATCTCCACCATCTCCAAGTGCGCGTAGGGATAACCGGGCTGTTTTGCCAGCGCGCTTTCGAGCACCGTCAGCGCTTCCGGTGTCCGGGTGCCCGTCAGGGCGCGGGCGTAAAGAGTAAGGTACAAGGGATCGTCCGGATGCTCGTCGCGCAGCGCCCGGTAGTCGATCTGCACGTCCGCGGCAAAAACTCCGCGATCTATGTTCAAGTCCTGCCAGGCGCGATGCGCGAAGTAATTGGCAGGATACCGGTCCCGTACATTTTTTGCGGCGCCGGCGGCCGTCGCGCCGCCCGTTCGCTCACCATCCAGCGCCAGTTTCAGGGAATCCGGGATTCCGCATGGCTGCGCCCACACCGCGGTCGCCGCCAGGAGCAGGAGCCCGCACAGATTGCGCCTGCCGTCTACCTCCGAGCCTTCTCCATGGTGGCGATCATGTCATCGACCCACTTGTCATCGCCCCTGCCGAATCCCACAATCTCGCTGCGCAGCACGCCGTCCGCATCGACAATCCAGTTTCGTGGAATGCTCAACTGCGGCACCAGCTTGTGGACGTAGTCCAGGGCCGGCAGCACCGGGAAGGTGTATTTGTTTTCGGCCATAAACGGCAGGATCAGCCCCCGGCTGTCATCCGTGTCGAACGTGATCACCTGTAGATCTTTCCTGTCGCGCACCTTGTCGTATACCTTTTGCAGATACGGCAACTCGACGCGGCATGGTCCGCACCACGTGGCCCACAAATTGATGAGCGTCACTTTCCCCTTGAGATCGGCCAGCGTCCAGACCTTGCCTTTGGCGTCGGAGAATTGGAATTCCGGCATCGGTGTCTCCATGGTGGTCCACCTTCCGGCGCTGCTCGCCACGGTGGGCTCTTTCGCCGTTTCCATTGGGGCAGCGGGCCTGGGCGTGCCGCCGGCGGGATTGAGGAATGCCTCGAATCCCTCGTCGCTGCCGCCCAGTTCCTTCCAGATGTCCTTCACCTCGGTGAGCCGGAAGTCCGGCATGCCCGCAGGTACCGGGAACGTGTTGGTGCGGTAGGCGTTCTTCTGGAACACCAGCGCATCCAGTTTGCGATCTTCAGCGCGTGCCAGTTCCGCCTTAGTCTGCCAGTACAGGGACTCCTGCCTTCCGTACTGCCGGTTTTCCTGAGCTGCGGCGGTGGCCGCCGGCTTGTTCTCCTCCAACGACAATCGCAGTTTCGCGAGTAGTTCGCGAGCCTTATCGTACTGCTTGAGTTTGATGTAAGCGTTGATGGCCGTATTCCAGGTGATCCACTTGGAAGTATTCCCGGCCACTCGTGACGCGCCACTCGCGGGAATCAGATCCGACAAACTCGGCGGCGGGACTTCCCGAACATCCTTAAGAGCCTTATCCAGCAACCCGGGAAGCTCGTCGAAATGCATGTCGTTGGAGGCGTAATACTGCGCGACGGAACTGTACGGCGACGAAGCGCCAGGATTCGCTTCGTACACGCGAACCCACTCCTCAGCGGCCTTCACTACCTGCTCCGGCGGCGCGTCCCTTTGCATGCGCAGGGCCTGGAACTTCTCCGCCCGAGGCTGCGGATCATCGGGCCACTGCCGGATCCACTCGTCCGCCTGCTTTGCGTGAAGGTCCTGATACTCCATAACGGACGACGTCATCCTCGACATGTTCGCCGTGCGCCACTTGTTGATGGCTTCCATTGCAGGGCTCATGCCGGAGTTAATCTGCGGCACCTGCCCTTCCGCCCACTTGGTGCCCTCGACATCGCCCACAATCTTGTATCCCTGTAGCAGCGTCACGGCCAAAGAGGGATTCTTTTTCAGATCCATATTGCGCAGCTTCGCGACATCCTTGCGCACCCGCTCGCGCGCCTGTTCCTGCGCGGAAAGCGGCACGGCTTTGAATTCCATGGTCCACAGGGCGGTGTATGCCGAAATCGCATCCGGATCGGTGCGCGGCTCCAGCACCGTTCTCATCCCGGCTGCCGTCTCCGCCAGGAATGCCATATCGTCCGTCCGCGCCGCCAAAGTGTACGCGGACAGCGCCGTGGGGCAACTCTTTCGATAGGCGCGCACGTGCTCCCGCATCTTCGGGTCGTCGCGGAATACCTGCGAGTTGTAAATCTCCGCCATTTTCACATGGGCGTAGGCATAGTCGGGGTGCTTCTCTAACGCCCTTTCCAGCTCTTTCAGGGCGTCGGGCGTCTTAGTGCCGGTCAGGGCGCGGGCGAACAGGGTGATGTAGAACGGATCGTCCGGGTGCTGATCGCGCATCGCGCGATATTCGCCTTGCACGTAGGCCGAGAAGACACCGCGCGCCATGTTCGCGTCCTGGTAGACGCGATGCGCGAAGTAGTCGTTGGGGAACTGGTCTCGTACTTTTTTCGCGGCCTCATTGGCCGTGGCGCCCGCGGTGCGGGCGGCATCAAGAGCGCCCTTCACTTCGCCGGAGATTTCACAAGGCTGCGCCCAGATAGGGATCGCCGCCAGAAAAAGGAGTCCAGGGAGGTAGCGCATATTTCATCCGATGTTACTCCGGCCAATTCCCGAGCGCCAGCGCCCTATGTCAGGATACGAGCTTCGACCGGATAGTCTTCTCTCCAGATGGAAAATCTATCGTCTATAGAGCGTGGCGCAGAAAACAACAGTTCTACTCACTTGGCGGACGGCCCTGGCGTGCGCGGTCAAGTCGCCGGGCTGCGCTTGACTGGGAGAGCTGGCGCAGCCAAAGCTGTCTTCATTTTGACTCGCTAATGGGTATAGCGGAATTCCCGCCATTCACTTTTCGGCCCTTCGGTGCCGTCGGCATCCACCGCCCAGACGCGCCATCGTCCCGGTTGCGCGCCTACGAACCGGAAGGTGGCGACGGGCTCCGTAACGTGGATCCGGGGAACGGCGCTGGTGCGCTCGGCGGCCCACCCATGATCGTCCTTATAATCCCACTCCACCACATAGGCCGCACTGCCGGGGACTTTGGCCCAGACGACCGTCGTCTCGCGAGGGAAGTGCTCCAGAACCGCGCCCTCCGCGGGGCTGAGAAGGCTGGGAGCAAGCAGCGCCGTGACTGCGGCCGCCTGGCCACCGGCCGAGCCTACGGTGAAGCCGGTGGCCAGGCCCGAGGCGTTGTTGGACCCGTCCGTCTCACTGGTGAACATGGCGCGGCTGGTAACCGTAGACTCGAGCGCGTCGCGATCGAAGGAACCGCTCCCCACACCGCGCGGCGCGACGCCCTGCCCGGAGATGCCGATGTCCAGGATGAGGTTCTTTCCGGCACTGGGATCGAACACGAAGCTCCTGGCCCCGGTAATCGTGAAGCTGCCGGATACGTCGCCATCGAGCGGACCGGACCAGAAGAGCACCGCGTCGCCATTCAAGTTCTGGTTTCGATCGTGACTCACGTTGCCTACCCGCGCATCGGTGCTTGCCAACCGGAAGGTGTAGGTGGCATGTGTGATCGCAACAGACCGGCCGAGCTTGGCATAGAAGGTGAGGGCCGTGATCCGCACGGGAGTGGTGCCGAATGCGCTGGCAGCGTACACCTGTTGATAGGCCACCAGCGGAGGGCGTGCATCGGTGAGCATCCAGGGGCAACCGAACGGCTCACAATTCGGATCGGACGGCTCGCCCACGACGACTTTTCGGGTGCTGCCGGCGCGGGCAATGCCGGCGGCTACCGGCACGGCGGAAGCGGGCGCAACGCTCGCCGGGAGGCGGCGCACGTCGGCTGCCTTCTGGTTGACCGCTGATGTATTGGCCGGTTCCACGTGCAGGATGGAGTCGAAGTCGGCGATGGCTTTGGCGTACTCCTTGTTCTTCTCGAAGAGGTGGGCGCGATTGAACAGGGCGACGGTGTACGCGGGATTCATTTCGAGCGCCTTGTTCAGATCGGCCAGCGCCAGGTCCAATTTCCCTGTCTCGAGGTATGCCCAGCCGCGGTTGTTGTACGCCGCTACGAACTCGGGATTCAGCTCGATGGCACGCGTATAGTCGGGGATGGCCTTTGGGTGCCTGCCGGAGTTGGAATACGCCACGCCGCGGCCATCGTAACTGGCGGCGCGCTTGGGGTCGAGCTGGATCAGGTGGTCGTATGCAGCGACGGCTTCATCCCAGCTCTTCTCGTGGTAGTAGTTGTCGGCTCGCGCAGCCAGTGCCGTTATCCACTCGGGACGCTTCTCCAGGGCGCGGTCTAAGGATTCGATCGCGCCCGCATAATCCTTGCCGGTGTGTTGGCGCGTCGCGTCGCGGAAGAGATCTTCGGCGGTGACAGCGGGCGTCGGTGGCGCCGGGCTGTTGGCCGCCGTGGCAGTCGGGGCGGAGCGCACCGGAGCAGCAATGCCTGGAGCGGGTGGCGGCGCACCGGCGCGCGCTTTTTCGATCAGGTCCTGCAAACGCGGGCCGCTTTCCGTACCGCCGCCCACGATGACATCGGCCACAAGACCGTTCTTGTCGATGGCGAAAGTCGTGGGGTAGGCGTTGACGCCGTACCGCTCGGTCACGCCGGTGCCGCTCGCCAGCAGCACGGGGAAGGTGAATTTCTCCTTATCGATGTACTCGGCGATGGTCTCGCGCGGTTCGTTCACGTCGAGCGCCAGCACCACTACGTCCTTGGCCGCGAGCTCGCGATGGATCTTTTGGAATTCCGGCATCTCCGCGCGGCAGGGCCCGCACCAGGTGGCCCAGAAATCCAGCAGGATAACTTTACCTTTGAAATCGGCTAGCGTGACGTCCCCGCCGTGGAGGTCCTTGAGGCGGAACTCGGGCGCAGGCCGGCCCACGTACTGGCTCTTGTTGAATCCGGTGGGTCCGGTGAAGTTGGGAGTGCCGCCGCTGCGAATGGTGGAGGCCCAGGCGTTCAGGCGGCCGTTGTCGTTCTTCCAGAAACCGTGCAGAAGGTCCAGGTAGCTGAGCACGGACTCGCGATCGCCCGCGGCGAGCAGTCCCTCCGCCAGGTTCCAATCGGTGGGACCGTTGGAATTGAACTGGGGGTTGCCGGGTGCGCGGCCGGCTTCCAGCAGGCGGCGCGCGGCCTCTTTGTTATCGCCCTGCTTGAGGGCGATGCGGCCCAGCACCAGGTTGGCAGTCAAGATGGCCCAACCGTTCTTGTCCTGGACGGAGTTCAGGACTTCATTCGCAGCCTCGGCGGCCTTGACGGTGTTGCCGGCATTGAAGTACTGCTGCGAAAGCTCGGGCAATACGCCGATTCGTGAGGTTGGATAGGGTGCGATTGCCAGGGCTTTCTCCAGGAACGCGATCTTCTCGGGTGGTGCGGCCGAGTTGGACGCGAAGGTCTGGTAAGCGCCCATCAGGCTGGATTTCCAGCGTCCGAAATTGGGGTCAATCTCGATCGCGTGCTGGTATAGGCGCACGATGAACCCTTCCACGTCCTGGAGACGCGCGGTCAGATGGTGCGAATTGAGCTGGTAGAGCTGCTGAATCATGGCGCGGGCAGCGCCCTCAATCAGGTTAGTGTCGTCGCTCGATTCCAGCACCTTGCGATCGCGCTCGGCCTCGCTGCTACTGGGCTGCGTCTCGTCGAATGATGTGGGACGCCCGTACAGATCCGCGGCTTTCACGCCCATGATGGAATAGGCCATCACCATGCCCAGCTTATTGGCGATACGGGAATTTCCGGGATAACGCTGCAGACCGTCTTCCGCGATACGGCGCGCGCGCGCCGGGTCGGCCGTGGCGTAAAACGCGATGGCATTGGTGAATGTGTCGAACAAGGGCTTCGGAGCGCTCAGTGCTTTCTGCCACGCCGCGCTGCACACGGCGAAGCCGTCCGCGTCCGCGGAGGAGNNGTGTTCGATGAACCATACCAGGGTCTTGCGGCGCAGCGGCTGGGCCTCCGTAGGAGGGTGGGTGCTCATACTCTGTTGCGTGTAATAGCGGAGCAATTGCACACGGACATCGATGTCATCGGGATGTGAGTCCAGTGTGGCTTCGAGCTTCTCGGCTTCCGCCCAGGAACGGATGGGAGGCTGGTTCTGCGCGCACAGGAGTACGGCAGACAGGGAGCAGGCGAACAGGAGGCGTATCAGCATTCGAACAACTCCTTCTGCTGGGATGGGGGCCTGAGTCGATTATAGAGTTTCTGAGGACGGAACTAAAGGGATACTGTTGTCTGAAAGGAAGACTGATCGCCGGGTAACGCCGGCGGTCTTGTTGCCGGTATCTATCCAGCCCTCCCCGGGTGGATTAGCGGCGACACGATCGCCGGCGCTGCCAATGCCTTAGTCGCGGGTCATCCGACCATGGAGTGCAGCCGTTGCACGATGTCGCTCAGGTTGTTGGCCTGGGCGCTCATTTCCTGGCCCACCGCCGCTGTTTCTTCGGCGGACGAGGCGGACGATTGCGTAACCTGCTCGATGCGAACCATGGCCGAAGCGATGCTCTGAATCCCCCGAGTCTGTTCTGCGCTTCCGTTCTTCACCCCGTCTACCAGCGACGCGATTTGCCGGGCGCTGCCCGTCACCTTGCCGATAGCGCCGGACACGTGGTCCAGATGTGCGCGGCCCTGTTTGGATTTGGCGATCGATTCTTCAATCAACCCTGCAGTTTCGCTGGCGGCTTTGGCGGAACGCTGCGCCAGGTTCCGCACCTCGTCGGCCACCACCGCAAAACCCATACCCGCCTCGCCTGCCCGAGCCGATTCCACTGCCGCATTCAGGGCGAGGATATTGGTCTGAAAGGCAATTTCGTCAATCACCCGGATGATCTTTCCGACCTTCTCGCAGGATGTGTTGATCTCCTGCATGGAAGTTTGCATGCCGGTGAGCGCGCGATCGGCTTCGTCGATGGCTTCGCCAGTGCGCACCGTCAGTTCCGTGGCGGCCCGCAAGTTGTCCGCGTTTTTCAGCGTCATCGCCGAAATCTCTTCCGTGGCACTGCTCGTCTCTTCGACGGAAGCCGCCTGCTGGCTGGCGCCTTGCGCCACCAACTGACTGGACGCCGCTACCTGTTGCGAGGCAGAAGCTACCTGGACCGCGCCCTGATCGAGATCCTGCACGGCGCCGCGTAGTTTCGCAATCCCGCTGCGCACCACCACAAGCAAGGTGAAGCTGACCGTGATGCAGAGGAAGGTGATGATCGCAGAAACCCAGATCGATCTGGATACCGCGGCCTCAGAAGCAGCCTTAGCTTCCTCCAGGGCGATCTTCTGCTGCTTTACCAACTCCGTCGCAGCCGAGTGCATTTTGGCGGAGATGACTTTGTTCTCGTTTCGCAGCTTATATGCGTCGGCCGTCTTACCCGCCTCACAGAGCTCGACCAGCTTCCGGAACCGTGGCGCCCAGTTGGCGCGGTTTTCCTGGATATCGGTGGCGGCCGCTTTCTCGATCACGTTGGTCAATAGCGGCTGCAATTCCGCCATCAGGCTGTCGATCTTCTGCCCGGAACTGTCGTAGAGCTTCTTGTACTGGTCGGACGCTCCCGGGTCTTTCATGGCGTAAGACAACATGAGCCCGCGCTGCGAACCTTGCATTTCGGTGGTTGCCAGCTCCACTTGTGTGCCGATGTCCATTTTCTTGTTGTAGCGGTAAAGAATCTCCTCCAATTGACTGTGGGCCTGGCGTCCCGATTGCAAGTACGCCCCAAGTAGTGTCAAGATGAGGGCGATCATTGCGGCGAATGCGCCCATCAATTTCGACCCGAGGGTCAATCCGTTTCGTTGCACAAGGCTCCTATTTGAACGTGTATTGCTGGAATATGTACATGTACCTGGGATTGACGTGCTGGGTCGTGTCATGCACAAAGCCGCCGGCGAAAAAGTAACCCATGCCGGCTCCAAACGTGTGGGCATGATACTTATACGTCACGAAAGAGTCGAGTTCCTGGCCCACGTGCGTGCCCGCGGTGCCCTTCTTTGAAAGGGCGAGGGACGAACCCTGGCTGTTGTAGAGCGAGTCGGCTGCGCTGAACAACCAATCGTTGGTATACATCGTATTCAGCGCCAGCGGTTTGGTGATGCCGAACGATTCCAGCACTTTGAACGTCTTCAGATTGCGCCATCCGAACAGGTCCAGGTGCCCGAACTTGTCGTGGTTGGCAGGCGCGAGTTGGTCGTAGGTGCCGCTGTCCACCGCCCCCAGCTTAGTGCCCGAGGCGACTTTGTATTCCGCCGAGGAAGTAAGGGACCTGCTCCAGGGGGCCACCTTTTGGGAGACGCCGGCGAACCAGGCGTAGGCCCGTTGTGTGACCAGTCCCACGTGACCGGTCTGTCCGATTCCCTCGAAGCTGTATGCCAGGCCCAAGGGCAGAGGACCGTAGAGGCGCCCGCCGAAACTGTCGGTCCCCAGAGTGCCTGTGCCAGTCCAGCCGCCAATCTTGTTTTGCGAATGCCGCAACGCATACGCATCCACGGAAGCACCGTGCCAAATGCGCGTAAGAGTGTTGTAGGTACCCCAGATTCGTTCGCCCAGGTCCGGCGTGTTGAACGCGTCGGGCAGCACCTTGACGGGCGAAACCATGAGGATCTCCAAGCGCGCCTTGGGAGTGCGGTAATACATCCGGCCCTGATCGTAGGTTCGCGCCACATTGCTCCATTGCGGAGTTCCGATGACGCGTGACTCCCCGTAATCCAACATCGAGCGGCCAAACGTTGCGCCGAAGCCCGTCTCTCGCTGATCGAAGAGCTTGATATATGCCTCTTGCAGGTCCATGGTGTCCCGTATGGTGTTCGGCGCCGGCAGGCCATAGAACGGGACCCGCGCATCCTGTCCCATGGCATAAACGGTCAGCCAGGAAGCCGGCGAGACGCCACAGCCGATGCGCATCCGGCTCAACATATCCTGCTGGTTGACGGATTTTCCGAAGTTGACCCCGAACTTCTGCTCCCATCGTGTCCGCTCTTCAAAGGTGCAAAAGACCTTGTTCCGTGTGGCCTGTTTCAACTCCTGATTCGCATGCTGCAAGGGGTCTTGCTGCGCGTTCATTGGGGAGATTGTGGCAATTCCCAACAGGAGCACCGGCATCGCGGTTTGCAAGAACTGATGGGATCTGGATCTAGTCAGACGGTGGCGATCTGCTTTCATATGTGGTTTCGCTCCAGATCCCCTTATCGGTCGAAATGTTACAAAACTATGACTGACCAAAAGATTCAGGAGTTTAAACGATGAATATCACTCGGTAAGGTATGGCAGGACTGTCAATATTTACGAGAAATACCACATGTGGGATTTTTGACGTCGGTAATTACATCGCGTGACGAAAAAAAGAACACTGTAACGCCGAGGTCTTGCCGCCGGCATCCATCGGGTGACTGGACCGGCGCCGAGATCGTTGGCGCTACCACCCTACTGATAGCTGACGCAATTACACCATTTGCCCTCTTCGTCGAAGTGGGGCCATGCGCCTCCGGGTGCGAAGCCGGAGACGATGACGTCATCGAACATGGGAGTGGGCTCGAAGTAGCCCGGCCTCCGCAAGTGCTCTTTGACCACCGCGTCATTAGGCTCGATGCCCAAACCAGCGCCTTTCGGGACCTGGACGTATCCTTTGTCGATGATGGGTTTGGGAACGCCGCTCACCAGATCCTGCCACCACGGCATGTCCAGCGCGTGATTCTCGATGGCCAGAAAGTTCTGCACGGTGGCGGCGCAATGGTAGCCCGCAAATCCGCCCACGGGCGATCCGGCGTGGTGCATGGCGACGGGAATGCCGGCGCGATTGGCGGCGTCGGCGATGCGATTGGTCTCCAGCAGTCCTCCGGAGGTTTCGATGTCGGGGTGAATGGCGTCGACGGCGTGGTTGTCGATCAGGTTATCGAATCCACCTTGTAGTGCGAAGACGTCTTCGCCGGTCAGAATTGGCGTCGTGGTGTTGGCGCGGATTTCCTTCAACCCCTGCCAGTTGGGCCACGGCACCATATCTTCCGCCCAGGCGAGCTGATAGGGCTCGAAGGCGCGGGCATACCGAATGGCGTCTTTCACGTTCAACGGGCCGAAGTGATCGGCGGCCAGCGGCACTCCCCACCCGATCACGTCGCGGATGGCGCGGATGTACTCGCACAGGTAGCCGAGGCCCTTCTCGGTGGCTACCCCGCGTTCATTGACGGCGCCGGGGCGGTCCGCCACCAGCTCGGTATGCAGATCCATCTTGAAGAAGGTCAGGCCCATTTCCTTCCGCTTGCGCATGCGTTCGGCGTAGACCTTGGGGTCCTTGTGGTCGGTGGTGTCGGCGTAGATGCGGATGCGGTCGCGGACCTGATTGCCGATCAGCCGCCAGGCCGGCACGTTGTACACCTTGCCGGCGATATCGTGCAGCGCCATATCGACAGCGCTGTAGCCGCCGCCCATGCGGGCATGATTGGCGAATGGACGCACGCGCCGCAAGTTGGCTTCAATCTCCAGCGGGTTGCGGCCCACCAGGTGGGCCTTCAGGATGAGCGCGATGCCTTCCACGCCGGCATCGCGGACTTCGCCCAGCCCGTAGACGCCCTGGTTAGTGTAGATCTTGATAATCGGATAGTCGTAGTTCGCAGCCACGCGGCAGGCCCGCATATCCGTGATCTTGAGGGAACTCGGGGCCGAGTTCCGGTTGATGGGCCCTTGGGTATTGCTCTGAGCGGCCGCCTGAAACAAGGGGCCGGTCAATGCCGTAGTCTGCGCCGCCCGCATGAGCAGCTTTCGCCGGCTAAAATCGTTTGCCATATTGCTCCTCCTCACTTTGCAGTGCGCGCGCGGAACGCGTATAGGGACGTCCGCGCTGCGATAAACAAGGTCTGCCCGTCTTTGCCGCCGAACGCCAATTGCACGGGGCGCTCCGGCACTTCGATGGTGTCGATCAGTTTGCCGGCGGGAGTGTAGACGTAGATCTGGCCGGCAGCCAGGTACACGTTGCCCTGCGTGTCTGTGGCCACTGCTTCGCCTCCGTTGTTGACGAACACCTTCATCTCGGGAATGCTGCCATCGGGTTGCACGGTGCCGGCCCACGTAGTCACTTCGGATTCGTCGGTGATGTAGAACGGCTTTCCGGGAACGGCACGGGCGAGGCCGAATCCCCGCAGCAGGGCGCTGCTTTTAACGCCCCAGGACATGGCGCCGCTGACGAAGTCCTGGCCCGCCGGAATGAACGTGGTGCCATCGGGTGAGGCGTATTGCCGATAGGGCTGCTGCAGCACCGCGGCGTTCACGCGCCAATCGCCCACCGGCAGCACAGCGGTCATGCCGGGGCGTTTTGCCGCGGGCTCGGGTTGCAGAAGCGTGATCGCGTCATCCGGAGTGCCGGGCTTGAAGGAGTAGATGGTGCCTCTGCCGGCGTACGAAATCACCAGCAGGTTGCCGGCGCGATCGAAGGCCAGATTGACCGGGTCCAAGGGATTGTCGCGCACGGTGAAGAGTTGGCGGCCGGCCACCGACCAGCGGTAGATGCGCTGCCAGTGGGCGTCCACAAAGTAGAAATCGCCGGCAGGATCGACGGCGCCACCCGAGATGTTGAAGAAGCCTCCCGCGAGTTTTTCCACCTTGCTGGCGCTCGCGGGCGGCGGCGCGTTACCCGAGAGATTCAGCCAGGCGAACTCCCGCTGGCGGATGCCGGCGCGATGCGTCTGGTCGTAGACCGAATCGTCGAACGAGACTTTGCTGTTGCTGTAGCAATGGATATTTCTGAACCGGATGTTCTTCGAGTCCGCCACCTGGATGGCCCAGGGGAACGGTTGATAGGAGCTGATGACCCGATAGATGTGGAAGTTGGCGACGGTGATGTTGCGGGAACCCGCGATTTCCAGCGGCAGCGCGAAACCGCCCTCGCCCCGCTCTTCCTCAGTCTGCAGCGCATAAAGCTGCCAGTTCGAGACGTTGTGCAATTGCACTTCGTAGCGCACGTGATGCTCGCTGGACATTTCGTAGACCCGGCCCGGTGTCGCCGTGTCGGACACCAGCATGCCGGCCTGCGCGAAGGTGCTGGGCGTCCAGATATCGAAAAAGGTGCCGCCGCCGCCATCGGTGACCCACAAGCTGGGATACTGGCCGTCCCATCGGCGATTGAGGTCGGGATCGGCCGTGTGCGTATTGTTGTACGGATTGTCGCGCGTGCCATCGAGTTTGTTGGTGCCGTGTCCGCCCAGAAAGCGGACGTCGTTCATCATCGAGTTACTGCCGGCCATCCATTTTGCGGCCACCGCGCGCGGATTGATGCCGTTGGTGTAAAGGCCGATTCCGATCACGATGTTAGTCCCGCCTTTGGGCGCCTCGATCAGCGGCTTGGGCGCGCCGACGCCCTGAAATGCCGGGGTGGAATCGAGCAGGTCGATCTGGGTGGCGCTGGGGTGCAGGCCGATCAACACGGTGTCTGGCCGGAGCGCGATGGTGTCGCTGATCACGTAATGGCCCGAAGGAAGATACAGCGTGCGGTGTTCGGCAACGGCCTTGCGGAACACTGCGGTATCGTCTGTGGATCCATCGCCTTTGGCGCCGAGGGAGCGAAGATTGACCCACGAATCGCGGGCCGGCAGATCGGGGAGGTCGGAGGCCAGGGGCGCGGGCAGAGTGCTCAGAGGGGCGGTCTCGAAGATGTCCTTGTTCTCCGGAACGGCGCCGAGATCGGCGAAGTGGAGGCCATGGGAGAACACCTTGACGTTGTACACGGCCCCCGGTCCGGCCACCTTTCTGCCGTTCTCGCGGAACTGGGCGAACACGGGCACGCGGCTGCACACCACGTTCTCCAGGTTGATCTCGGTCCGGGCGCTATTCTCCAGACTGACGATCACGGCGGGACCGGAGACGTTCTCCATGCGGGCGTCCTTCACCCAGAGATCGTCGGGATAGCCGGGATCGATGGCGATGGCGGTCGCAACGTTGCGGAAGACCGGGCGGATGAGCGTCAGCCCGGCGGCGCGCTCCTGGATGGCAGCCTCGCGCTGTCCTTCGAACGTGGCGTCGACTAACGTGAACTGCCATCCCGGCGAAGGGGTGCGCGTCCAGACGCCGTAGCGGCCGCCATAGAAGCGCACATCTTCGGCCACGTTGCCCCCTTCATGGATGCCGGCGAGACCGGACCCGATGTGGAAATCCATGTGCGCCAGGAAGCAGTGTTGGGCGTAGTGGGCGCGCACGCCAACTGCGCCGGCGTTGCCGTCTCTAATCTCGATATCGATGTTGCTCAGGGCGGAATAGAAGGTGCCTGCGCTGGCATCAGACGGCGGACTACCGGCGCCGCCACGGCCTCGTCCGCCGGCGAAGAAGACCATCAGATTCTCTTTATCCTGATCCTGGTAACCCGGGGTGTTTTCGCCCAGCACCAGCACCGGGCGCGTGGCGCCGTAGCCGATCACGCGGATGCCAGGCCAGATGTAGATGGTTTTGGACAGGCGGTAACGGCCTTCGGGAACGAAGACGATGCCCGGGCTGGCGTCGATGGCCTGCTGCAACGCAGCCGTGTCATCAGCGATGCCGTCGGCATGGACGGGAAAGCTGTCCCGGGTCAGGTAGATCGCTTTGGGATCGTCCAGGCGGACGGTGTAATAAGATGCTCCGCACAACGGCGCAGCCGCCAGCACGGCGAGACACGGGAGAATGCGCATTGATCTTGCTTTAACAGGTTTCAGCTCGAGAAGGAAGCAGTGGGGCGAAGGCGTTCGGTGAAGGGGAAAGGGCAGGGGACCAGGGCAAAAGCGGCGAAATCGGAGCCTGGCACCGGTTTGCGGCGTATATGTCGTTCGCTGCACATCGTCGCTTTTCGCCGCAGCCTGTGGCCGGCGAGCGGATTCAAGCTGGCGGGAGTCGCTTTTCCAGTGTTGCCAGAGCTTGATCGAAAACCTGCTTCCGCTGGTGTAGGAGCGCTGCGAGCTCCTCGCCTTGCTCCTTGTACTTGCCCTTGCCGACGTAGTCCTGTGCGACGTGTACTACCCGCGCCATGCAACCGAGTCTCAGAACAAGCCGGCGGGTCTGCCCATTCGTGTCCCAACCCTCGGCTGCAGCCTGCTGGAGCTTCTCGGATGCCTCTTCGACTGTTTCCAGCAACAGGTCGCGATCGGACTTGCCGCCGTAGCCCGGGTCCGGCAAATCGCCGGATGAGATGTGCTCGATTGTTCGGAGGAGCCGGTAGAAAGGTATGAGGGTCCGTTTGCCCGGCGCCTGGGTCGAGGAGAAGTCCTTTTGTATTTCCCTGGAGGCAAGCTCGCGCAGCGTTCTACCCATCGTTGCCCGTGCGCGGGCAAGCACGCCGGCAACTTGCAGCTCCTGCCAGAGACTCCATACCAATTCGTCGTCGTGATAGTTGGACCTGATTGCGAGATCCAACTCTGGTCCGGTGGGTACGAATTCACCCTTGGCGAGGCATTTGCGGACGAATGTGCGGAACACGATCTCCTGCTTCCCGCGATCCCCCTCTTTGCCCTCGAACAGAACGCCGAACGCAACGTGCTCCTCGGGCTGCTTCAACAGGCGCTTCAGCCGTTCCCGGAAGACGGCGGCCTCTTTCCCGCGCGAGGCATCTTTGACTTGCTTGTGGATGGCGCGCCGCAGCAGTTCCGCATTCGCATCTTTGCAGATCCCGATGTGATCCGCCGGGATCGGCGTCGGATCGGATTCTGTAATGCCCGGGTCGGCACTCCAGCGCGGTACTACGAGGAACAAGCCCCACAACCGTTTCTGTTCGTAGAAACTGTCCACAGCGAACTTGCGTTCGAATTGGGCCCGCCGAAACTGGCGTGTCAGGCTGGCGAGAGCGGGATTCGAGGGGTCGAGCATCACCACATGACGGCCCGGCAGCGTCAGCGACTTTGCCGCCAAAACAAGTATCGGAACCGAAAGAGCAACAATGAGCGCTGCCAACGTCATTTCCCAGGTGCGGCCGAACAGCGAGACGGACAGGAGAGGAATCGCGAGACCTGCCACAGCGGCCGCGATGAGCAGCGTTGCCCCTTTCGCGGCGTAGTTGACCACCGCCGGCACCAGCAGGCGCCATTTCGCTTGACCCGAGCCGGCGTGAGGTGTACCGGCAAAAATCACAGCGTGCGTGTTGGCGAAGAGTAAGTACTCCGAAGAGCCGGGCGCAGTCTTTGCGGCCTCGGCGATCATCGATTTTGCAAGCAGTCCGCCGAGGCTGTGAGTCACAAACACCATGGGCTTCTTACCGAGGCCGGCATGCACCAGTTCGGCGAGAGCCTTGCGGCCCTCGCTGGCAAATTCTTCCTGGGTGGTGCCGAGTGGCCGTTCAAAGAGCGGCGAGGGATAGCCGAGACTCCACACTGTCGCACGATCTGATAATTCCGATGCGAGTTGCTGGGGCCAATCTCCCCAAGTCTTAATTGGGTCGCCCGTAAGCCCATGGATGAACAATACGTCGACGCCCCGATCCGCGGCGGTCGATCCCTGGACCCGGAATTCGTACAAAACGAGCCGCGACGCTATGTTGTCTATTCGAATCAGCTCTACTTGGGGCGTATTGGCCGTCTGTATTTGCGCCATATTGTCCCCCCAAAAACACGAGCGGGCCAACCCGCGGTTGGATTTAGGGCCGAAAGTGTCGCTTAAACGCCACTATGATTGAGTCAACTGTATCGATTCTTTTGGCGAAGTGCAATTCGTGGATGTGGGAACAAATCGGAGCCAGCCGGCGCATGAGGCGATGCCTCACCCCTAGAATGAAAATGGGGGGCTGACGTTGGTCGGGAAAATGCGTCTGTCCCCTTTTGCGACGGATGCTCGAAGGTGCGCCCCGCTCAGCGCGGCCATTTGGCCAGGTACGCCTCGGCGGCCACGTTTTCGAGCTCGCGTGCGAAGGCGATGTTGTGTTCTTCGAGGCGCCGCTCTCTCATCTTTTCCACCAGCTTGACGCGCTGCTGGGCCTTCTGCACACGCGCGCGCTGTTCGGCGGCGGCGGCCAGGCGCCGGCGCCGTTCTTCGGACAGGTCGATTTCTTCCTTGGCGGCGCGCAGGCGNNGTCGCGTTCGGCCAGTAATTGTCTGATGCTCCGCTCGGTGGCATATACCCGGGCGAGGCAGGCCGCCAGGCGGCTCTCTTCCATCCGGCATTTTTTGCGGTACCACTCGAGTACGCGGTCGAGCCGGAATTGGAATCGCTGCATGGGGCGCTACAGCCTCTCCGCGATGGCCTTCATGCGGGCGAGCGCGTCCGGGAAGGGCGCATCCACTTGCGTGTCCTGCCTCAGAAACGCGGCGATTTCGGGCTGCATGCGCACGGCGGCATCCAGCGCGGGATTGGTCCCGGGATTGTATGCGCCGAGCTCGATGAGATCTTTCGATTCCTCGTAAGTCGCCATGGCTTCGCGCAGCTTGCGCCCGGCGGCCATATGCTCCGGCGAGGAAAGCTGCGGACCCAGGCGGCTCACCGAGTTCATCACGTCGATTGCCGGATAGTGCCCGCCGGCGGCGAGCCGGCGCGACAGGATGATGTGGCCGTCCAGGATGGAGCGGACGGCATCGCACACCGGTTCGTTGAAATCGTCGCCTTCCACCAGCACCGTGAAGAAGCCGGTGATGGATCCCTTTTGAAAATTGCCGGCACGCTCCAGAATGCGGGGCAACAAGTTGAACACGGATGGTGTGTAGCCCTTCTGACTGGGCGGCTCGCCGGCGGCCAGCCCGATTTCGCGCTGGGCCATGGCGAGGCGCGTCACCGAATCCATGATCAGGAGCACATTGGCGCCCTGATCGCGAAAGTATTCCGCGATCGCGAGTGCCACAAAGCAGGCGCGCACGCGCAGGGGCGCCGGCCGGTCGCTGGTGGAGCAGACCACTACCGAGCGGCTGCGGCCCTCGGCACCGAGTTCGTGCTCCAGGAAGGCGCGCACCTCGCGATTGCGCTCGCCGATGAGCGCGATCACGGTGATGTCCGCCGAGTTGTGGCGGGCCATGGCGCCCAACAGGGTGCTCTTGCCGACGCCGCTGCCGCCAAAGATTCCCATGCGCTGCCCCGTGCCGACGGGGATCAACGTATCGATCGCGCGGATCCCGGTGGCGATGGGATTCACGATGTGTTCGCGATCGAGCGGGCTTCCGGGAGCCTGGTACAAACGGTAGGAGCCGGCTGGCCGGATCGGACTCAAGCGGTCGAGCGGTTTACCGAAGCCATCGAGGACGCGGCCGACCAGATCCGGTCCCACGGCGACCTGGGCATCCTCCCGCCGGGCGATGATGCGGTCGTGCAACTGAATGCCATCGATCTCTTCCAGCGGCATGGAGAGCACGTGACCGTCACGGAAGCCGATCACCTGGGTGCGAATGCGGCGGCCGGCGGAGGTGAGCACTTCGCAAAAATCTCCCACCGCCACGGCGGGTCCGCGCGAGGCGATGAGCAGGCCGACAAGCTCGACCACTTCGCCGGTCCAGGGCAGCAGCTCCTGGCTGCGCACGCTGGCGAGGTACGGACTCAGGTCGATCGATGGCGCCGCGGTCATGAGCGCGCCTCCAGTTGATCGATGAGGCCGCGCTCGATTTCGGCGAGCTGGGTTTCCACGGACGCATCCAGAGAGCCGCGGCTGATATCGAATACGGCGCCGCCCTGCGGCTGCACGGGATCCCCGACCACGGCGATGGCCTGGCCGCGCCCGGTCTGATCCAGACAAGCCCTCACCAGTTTTTCCTGATCGGGATGAACGCGCACGCGGTACACCTCCTGGGACTGCAGTTTTTCCAACGCGGCCTTAATGAGAGCCTCCAGCGCGGAGACATCGATGGACAGTTCGCGGTGCAGCACGCGCCGCGCGATTTCGATGGCGAGCCGAACGGTGTCACCTTCGGCGCGGCGCATGGTTTCGGCGCGCGTGCCGGCCAGATCCGCGATGGCCGCGGCCATCCCTTGGGTGATTTCCCGAACGCCCGATTCCAGGGCCTGCCGCGCCGATACCTCGCCGGCGCGTACGCCCGCTTCATAGGCCTGGCGCGATTGGGTCTCCAGAATCGCTTCCAGTTCGGCGATCTTAGCCCGCAGGTGGGTGGCCTCGTCATCACCCGCGACGGGAGCTTCCGGCCTGGAGGGGGGCGCTACGGGTGCCACGCGGTCGCGCCAGGGTACAGGCGCCAAATCCACGGCGCCCTTGAGCACCTTAGATAACATATTCCTCGTTGCCGCCGCGGCTGGTCGCGATGGTCCCCTGCTGCTGCAATTGCCGGACTACGGCGACCACCTGCTGCTGGGCCGTCTGCACATCTTTGATGCGCACCGGGCCTAACGCTTCCATGTCTTCGGTGAGCATTTCGCCGGCCCTCTGGGACATGCACTGCGTGAAATGTTCGCGCAGCTTGCCAGCCGCGCCTTTGAGGGCCAGGGTCAGAATCTTGCGGTCAAGCCCCGCCAGCAGGCTCCGCATCCCTTCCTTATCGATGCGCATGATGTCTTCGAAGGTGAACATGAGATTGCGAACCGAGTCGGCGGCGGCCTGGTTTTCCTGATCCACCCGTGAAAGGAGCTTGTCGGCCAACTCGCCTTGCACGTTGTTCAGCAGACTGGCAAGAGAACGGATGCCATCGGAGCGGCTGACCTGGCGGATGGCTTTCAGCTTGCTGCCAATAGCCTCGGTGATCTTGCGGAAAACCTCCGGCGAGATGCGCTCCAGCGTGGCCATGCGCAGCGCCACCTGGGCCTGCAGTTCCTCCGGAAGCAATTGCAGCAGCGCTCCGCCGGCTTCTGGTGTCATGTTCGAAAGCACCAGCGCGATGGTCTGGGGGTTTTCGTTGCGCAGGAAGGTGGCCAATTGGCGCGGCTCCGTTTCCTGTAAGAGCTTCAACTCAGGATGGGGCTCTTGAGCCGTCGGGGCCGCCAACTCCTGCGGGGAATCCAGAAGCTTGTGCGCGGACTCCGGCCCCAGCGCCTGCTCGATGAGTCGCCGGGCAAAGCCGGCGCCACCCTTGGCGAAGAAACGGCTGGAACCGGTGAGAGTCTCGAATTCGCGGAAGACGCTCATCATGTGGAGCGGCGCCACGGCTTCGAGGGCCGTAATTTCGCTGGTCACCCGGCGGATCTCATCGGCATCGAGCTGCCGCAACAATTCGGCGGAGGCCTGGTCGCCGATTCCCATCAGGAACATGGCGGCCTTCGTCGGGCCGGAAACGGGTTCGGTGATTGGAGTCATAGTGGGTCTTCTGAAATAACTGTGCCAACCGCTTCCTTACGGTCGCGGCTCGGATGCCTGTTCAGAGCCGCGACCGTCAGGGAGCGGTTGCCGATCGGACGCGTCATCGCGTGGCCACTTCCTGCGGCTGCTCCGCACGGCTCTCCTGGAGCCACATGCGCAGCACGTTGGCAGTCAGTTCGGGCTCGCGTTTGGCCACCATCCGGACGCGCTCGGACAATTCGTTGGTGTCCTCAACGGGCGTTGGCGCGGCGAGTGCGGCAGTGACGATTTCCTCGGCTGCCGGGCTGAGCTCGGTGCGCACGGCCGGCGCGTGCAGTTCATCCATCACCTCGACTTCCCGTACGCGGTTCCGCCGCGTGTAGCGGAACAGAACGCGGCCAAGCACCGTCAGCAGGGCCAGTCCGACAGCGACAGGGCCCCACAGGCCGCGATATTTGTTGACCAATTCCAGCCATGCCGGCCCTTTGGTGCCCGGAACGGAAACGGGCTTCCCTGTACTGGGCGGCTCGGCGTTGAGAGTGGTTTCGAAGGGCAGAGTTTCGACTACGAGCTGGTCGCCGCGTTGCGCATCGAGTCCCGTAATACCGGCCACCAGGTCTTTGATCGTTTTCAGGGTCTCTGGTGAGGGCGGCACCAGGACCCGGTGCTTGGCCGCCCCGTCACCTTCCCACGTGACGCTCTGGCCCACCAGAACCGCCAGAGACATGCGCCGGATCACGCCCTGCGGAATCTTGGTATGGCGGATGACGCGGCTGGTCTGATAGGCGACGTTCTCTGTTCGGCGGGAAATGCCGTTGGTGCCCTTGCCGGCGGAGTTGGCCTGCTGCGGCAGATTCGACGCAGTACCCGGAATACCGGACGTGGTGGCATGCTCGGTGACGTCTTCCGTCTTCTGCGAACTGGTCATCACGGATTTCGAAGGGTCCAGCGTCTCCTCCTGCTGTTCGCCGCTGGTGAGGTCGCAATCGACGGACGCGCCGGCGCGAAAATTCTTGGTCCCCAGAAGCGGCTCCAGAGTCTCGTTGATTTTGGCCACCAGGTCTCTTTCAAGCTGCTGGCGTACTTCGAGCGACTCGCTGGTAACCTCCGCTCCATCGGCCGCGGCGGCTTTCTTGGGCCTGCTGAGGAGCGTGCCGTCCATGTCCACCACGGAGACTGCTTCGGGAGTCAGCCCCTCCACGGCGCTGGCCACCAGGTTGGTGACGGCGAGCACGTTCTTGCCGGAGATCTGCGTGCCCGGCCGCAGCTTCACCATCACACTGGCCTTGGCGGGCTGCTGCTGGTCGAGAAATACCGACTCCTTGGGAAGCGTCAGATGGACGCGGGCCTGTTCCACCTCCGCCAGGCTCATGACAGAGCGCTCCAGCTCGCCCTCCAGCGCACGCTTATAATTGATGTGCTCCACGAACTCCGTTGCGCCGAAATTGCTCTTATCGAAAAGCTCGAAGCCGATGCGGCCTGTCTTGGGCATGCCGGCGGCGGCCAGCGCCAGCCGCGACTCCGCCAGCTTTTCGGTGGGGACCATGACGGCGCTGCCGTTCTCCGACAAGCGATACTCCACACCGGTCTCTCGCAGCTTCTGCACCACGCCGGCGGCGTCTTCCGGGGCCATCGCAGTATACAGCGGGCGGTAATCGCCTTCATGCTTGAAGTGGACGACCGCCACAATCGAAATGCGCTGTTTGAGGGAGAGCCCGCTGATAAGGGAATTGATCTGATCCATGGCAGCTTCCGCCGGCTACATCTGCATTTTCATGATTTCCTGGTAAGCATCCACGACTTTATTACGGACTTGCAGGCCCAGCTCGAAGGCGAGTTCCGCCTTCTGGGTGGCAAGAACGGTAGTGTGCAGCTCTTCGTTTTCTCCCGTGAGGAACTTCTGTACGGAGTCGGATGCCTTGTTCTGCAGCCCTTCGATGGAGCTGATCGCGCTGGAGAGGACGCTTTCAAACTCGCCAGGGTGACCCGTGGCGCCGGCAGCCGGGGTCATCTGGGGCATTCCGATGGGGGTGATGTTTGAGATCGGTATCGTCAACGGAGCTCTCCTATCGCAGCAGGTCGATGGATTTCTGAATCATGTCCTTGACGGCGGACATTGCCGAAACATTTGCCTGATAGCTCCGGTTATCAGGTCCACCATGTCTTCGGCGGGGTTGACCTTCGGCATAGCGACGTAGCCATCGGCGTCGGCATCGGGATGTCCCGGCATGTAGCGTTTATCGGGCGCGCTGTTGTCCACGCTGATGCCGATCACTTTGACGCCAGTGAGCGGTTGCGGGTCCAGTTGCGCGTCCAACTCCGAAGCGAAGGCGGAGTTGGCCTGGCTGCTGGAGAAGATCGCGTCTTTGCGGCGGTACGGGCCGCCTTCGGCAGTGCGCGTGGTTTCCGAATTCGCGATATTTTCCACCAGGAGGGCGGCGCGGGTGCGTTGGGCCGCCATGCCGGATGCGCTGACGGACAGTGCGGAAAACAGGCTCATGAGCTCTTGCCTCCCTGAATGGCTTCTTTGACGGTGCTCAAGCACGACCGCATCAAATTGGATGCGGCGCTGAAGCGCATGGCATTCTCGGCCAGCAGGCGGGCTTCGCGGTCCAGGTCGACATTGTTGCCGTCGTTTCTCACGGTGAGGCCGGTGACCTCCACAGGTCCGGAAGTACCGCCGTCGAGAGCCGCCAGGAAGCTCGACTGGAAATCCAGGTCCTGGGTCTTGAATCCGGGGGTATCGGCGTTGGCGATGTTGGACGTGACCAGCTTCTGCCGCTGGCTGACCACGTTCATGTACTGTTCGAGGCTATCGGTGAGACGGTCGATCACGGCACCACCACTCAGGCAACTGGCATTCCATTGTGGCGGCAATTGAATTCAGTGAAATGGGGGAACAGGTCGCGTCAACGGAGTGACGTGTCAGGAGATTGACATTTGGTAACGCCGGCGATCTTGTCGCCGGTGAGCGGGTGCCCACTCACACGTCCAGATCGAGCACGGCAGTCCTGGCGGATTCGTCCGCCGGACGGGAGTAGCGGCTCGCGGTGGTGACCCGGCGGAGTTCGGCGGCGCAGCCGGACCGCGCGGCCTGCATCATCACCAGGGCCCAGGAGAGAAGGTCGTACAGTTTTCGCGCGGCTTGCGCCGCGTCCTGGTCACCGTGTGAGATCGCCTGCGCATATCCATCTGCGGCGGCGCCGATTTCCGCGGCGAGACTGGCCACCTCTTGATACTGCCGGCACGCCGCGGCGCGCCGGAGATCTTTCTCGAGTTGTTCCAGACGTTGTGAGCTCATGCGCCGGTGGTCCCGTTGTTGCTGTAGTATTCCGCCTGGAAGAGCTGGGTGTAGTAGGCTTTCTGGGCTTGCAGGTTGGCGATGGCCGCATCGGCCTGGGTAAGCTCGTTCATCAGGTTGTTCTGCATGTCGGTGATGCGTGACTGCTCGTCCTTGATTTGACTGTTCTGGCTGTCGATCTGGTTCTGCAGCGCACCAAATTCAGTTTCGATGGCGCCCGAGTTGGTGTCGGCCACGGAGGTGAGGGCGTCCGTGGCGGCTTTCATGAATCCGCCGGTAGTGGAATTGCCCAGGAACTGCGTAACGGCTGCGATGTTCTGCCCGCTGAATGCGGACGCATCAAACGACATCTGGCCGTTCTCGTCCACGGAAAGACCCAGGTCGTTCAGGGAAACCACCGAACCGCCTCCCGATGAGTATTGCGAGAGGTTCTGCAAAACGTTGGTGAGCGTGAATATTAAGCCCTGGCCGGAAAGCGCTCCGCCGTTTTGCCCTACCTGCTGCTGTACCGCGGCGACCGACGAATTGTAGGCGCTGGCGAAGCTGGAAAGTGCGTTCTGGAGGCTGCTGTAGTCTGCGGCGACGGTAATGGTGTCAGCTTGCGAACTGGTGTTCAACAGCGTGACGGTGAGTCCCGGGGCGAGCGTTACCTGGCGCGAAGTGCTGGAGATTTCGGTGTTCGTGCCGTTCACTCGATAAGTGGCCGGGGAGCCGGTGGAGATGGTGCTCAGCAGGTTGGAGGAGCCGTCGGAGAGCTGGATGGAATCGCCGCCCAAAGAATTGCTGGTGACTACCAGGCGGTAATCGGGGCTGGTATTGGACCCCAGGTTGACGACGGTGGCCTGCACGCCCGCGCTGGAGCTGTTGATCGCGCCGGCGAGCCCCTCCAGCGACCCGGTGCCGGGCGTGATGGTGGTGTTCTTGCCGTTCACGGTCAGGGTGAAAGAAGATGCGGAGCTGATGTTCTGCTGGCTGGGATCCGTTACCGTGGTGGCGCCGGCCTGGCTCATGGTCGTGGTGTAAGAGCCCAGCGTGTCCACCTGAATCGAATAGGTGCCGGGTTGCGCGGACGCGGTGGTAGCCGCTGTCACCACGGAGGGATCGGATACATTCGCGGCGATGGTGCCGCCGCTGGCCGCTCCGATATTCTGCAGGGAGGTATCGAGCGATACGAAGCTGGATTCCAGTTGGCTCAGGGCAGTTTGCTGGTTGGTGAGATCGTTGACGTGGTTCTGCATCTGCTGCATCGGGAGGGAAGCCAGTTGCACCGCGCGGGTAAGCACCTGCTGGAAGGAGGAGGAGAAGGTGCTGGAGCCGCTAAACGTGGGAGGGGAAGGGGAAGTTACGCTGGAAGCCATATACCACCTCTATGCAAAATGTGGGCCGAACCCGGTTAGGTCCGGCCCACGTCAAGGATCAGACGCAGTGGGAGGATTACTGCAACAGCTTGAGAACCGCTTGCGGGGCGGCATTGGCCTGGGCCATGGCGGCAACAGAGGCCTGCTGCAGGACCTGGGCCTTGGTGAGGTTGGCGGCTTCCGCGGCGACATCGGCGTCGCGGAGCTGCGCTTCCGAAGAGGAGAAGTTGGTAATCTGCGAGTTGGCCAGATCGATGGCGTACTGCAGCTTGTTTTCGCCGGCGCCCACACGGGCTTGAACGTTGCCGAGTTGGGAAAGAGCGGTGTTGATTGCGGTGATGGCGGCCAGGGCGTTGCCGGTGGTGCTGGCGGCGCTGCTGGGGGTGTTCACGGTCTGCCCGCCAGCGGCTGCGAACACGTCGCCGGCGGCGGTGGTGGACACGGTGAAGTTAGCAGCGCTCTGAAACGAAATGCCGGTTCCTGCCGCATCCGCCACGGCATAGACGCCGAGCGCGGCAGTCTTGGCGTTGATGGCGGCAATCGCGCCGCCCAGGGTCTCGGTGCCGGTCAGGGCAACGGTAGCAGTCTGCTGGCCGTTCTGGAACGTGAGAGTCTCACCGGTGTCGCCGCCGATTGCGAGTCCGCCGGCGAAGTTGTCGGCGCCCGCTACGTTGTATGTGCCCAGATTGGTGGCGGTGGCGGCGGCGGTGGCGATCTTGTCGGTGGTGGCATTGGCCAGGCTGGTGCTCACCGTGAAGGGAGTGGAGCCGGCGAACTGCAGTTGGCCGTCCGAGCCCACTTGCGCATTGATCCCGTACTGGTTCAACTGGCCGTTGAGCTGGCTCAGAACCTGGGTTTCGGTGAGGCCGCCCGCCGCGCCCGTCACCGTGGCCGTGAAGTTGGTGGCAGCGCCGTTGGCGATCAGGTTGAAGGCGAAGGATTCGGTGTGGTTGGCCGCCGTGAGGAACGTGGCGCCGGGCGCATCCAGGCGGACCGCATTGCCGGTGAGTTCGGTACCGCCGCCATTCACCGCCGTGTTGGAAAGACCCAGGCTATTGGAATCCACGGCGTTCAACGTACCGCTTAAGTCAATTTGAACCTGCGAACTGGCAGTGGTGTTGCCGCCGCCGATGTAAACGCTGTTGGCGACGTTGTAGGTGCCGCCGCTGTTCAAACCGATGTTGGTAGCCTGCCGGGTGATGTCGCCGACGAGCTGCTGGTATTCCACGTTGATGTTATTGCGGTCGCCGCTAAAAGTGGTGCTCGCCGATTCCGTCGCCAGCGTCTTCAACCGATCCAGCATCATGCTGATGTTGTTCAGCCCGCCATCGACGATCTGCAGCGTGCTCACCCCCGAGTTGCCGTTGATGACGCCCTGAGTCAGCTCCGCCACGCTGCTGCGAAACTTGTTAGCAATCGCCAGACCTGCGGGGTCGTCGCCGGAATTATTGATGCGATATCCAGAGGTTAACGCCTCGATCGTTTTGGTCTGGAATGTATTGTTGGTGGACAAGTTCTCCTGGGCCACCATTGACGCGTAGTTGGTTTGAATCGAAATCGACATAATATTTGACGTCCTGTTCGCGATACATCCCAGACGTCGTGTCCAGGTTCGGGTTCTCCGTTTGGATGCCCGACGTATCAGCCTTTCACTGATTCATATCGGGGGTGTACCAGCACCGTTCTAGTGTTTTTTCCGTGAAAGGCTAAGTGCATTTCTTTGTCAATATGGCAGTATCCGTCAAACTCTTGACAGGTTGGCGGGCCGGCGGGAAGGGCACCTCGTTCAACAGTGAGGAGATGTTCAGTTGGCGCACGCTGCGCGCGGCGGTGATGTTTTCATCGCGCGTGATCTTGGTTTCCTTGCGTTGAATGATGACCGATTCGGGCGCCACGATGCCCAGCTTGACGCGGGTTCCGCAAACGTCCAGCACTTCGATCTCGATGGCCTCGCCGATGAGGAAGCTCTCGCCGGCGCGGCGCCGCATCACGAGCACGCGAGCAACTCCGGCGAGGGGTCCTGAGCGATCAACGGGTGCCGGTAAGAGTATTCGGCCTGGGTCTGAATGGCTTGAATGCCAATTTGCCGTTTCAGATTCACCACGATGGGAGCGAGCATGTTGGCGGTGGGGTGCGGCCGCTCCTCGCTGCCGGCGCATACCAGGACACCGCAGAGCACATCCTTTCCAATCCTCGGCTGTCCGCCCGTGGGCAGGTGCAGGGCGGCCAGGTCTTCTTCCGCCAGGCGCAGTTTGTAATCCGGGTCGGCAGCCAGTACGGGCAGCAGAATGAAGCAGACATCGGGACTGCAGACACTCTGCATGAAGATCAGGGGATGGGTGCCAGGCTGTTCCAGGAACAGGAAGGCATGCTCCGCTTCGAATCCCGGCATGCCATAAGGAAACCGGAAGACAGCATCGGGCGAGTAGTCCACTTCGCCGAAACATTTTGTCTGAATGCGTGGCATCGCGCGGGGTCAGTGCAATTTGAGAGCCGAATGAAGTCTGCTCATCAGGCGCTATCCCTGTGGGACAGACGATCGTTTCTTGTCGTCTGTCTTCTTCCGGCGATGCCAAAGTTCGGGGCATCCGTAAGGCGGCGATGGCGATTGCCGGGATGGCCCGCAGTCTACCCGCTAGGATGCGGGGGTTGCCACTGCGCCAGGCGCAGCCGGAACACCCCGAGGCTCCGGCGGCCTGGCGGCGCGGACTGAATTTCACAACGCCAGTCAGTGTAGACAAATGCCTTCGCGGGGATGCCTGTCCAAGCCGCACTGCATCGGGCATCGCGATCACAATTATGGCGTCTGGCCTGCGCAATCAGCCGCAAAAGAGGTTACAATTGCTCCGATTGATTCCAATCACAGCGGAGGCCTTTGTGACAAAACGGTTTCTCATAGCACTTACCATGCTATTCACCACATTCCTTGCCTCGCCCTTTGTCGGGCGCGCACAAACATTCAAGATGGAAAAGTTCGATATCAAAGGTGAAGGCGGCACGGACTACGTCGCTGTAGAAGCTGCCACGGGCCGCGTCTTCGTTTCCCGCGCCAGCCACATGATGGTGGTCGAAGGCGCCACGGGCAAAGTACTTGGCGACATTCCGGATACGCCAGGCGTGCATGGCGCCGGCATCGCCACCAAGGCCGGTCACGGCTTCACCACCAACGGCGGCGACCAGACCGTCACGATGTTCGATCTAAAGACACTGGCGGTGGTCCGGCAGATCAAGGTCGGCCCCGGTCTCGATGGCATCATGTACGATGAGCCTGACGACAAAATCATCCTCACCAATCACAGCCGCCCGATTGGCACCCTCACCGCGCTCGATCCGAAGACGGGTGACATCGTCGCCACTGTTGAGCTCGAGGACACCGCACCCGAAGGCGCGGCCGCCGACGGCAACGGGCACATCTTCGTGAACAACGAAGGCAAGAATACGATTCAGGTGATCGATGTCAAGACGTGGAAGGCGACCGCGTCGTGGCCGCTTGCGCCGTGCGCCGGGCCGACGGGGATTGCGTACGACAAAGCCTCCAATCGCATTTTTTCCGGTTGCAGCAATACCTCCGTCGTGGTGGATGCGGGCACGGGCAAGATCGTAGCCGCCATCAAGAACGGAACGCGTGTTGACGCCTTGGGTTGGGATCCATCGAAAAAGCTGATTTTCATTCCGAATGGGGGCGAGGGCAACGTTACCGTAGTCCACCAGGATTCGCCCGACAAGTTACCGTAGTCCACCAGGATTCGCCCGACAAGTACACCGAGGTTGCGACCGTCGCCACGTTCGCGGGCGCCAAGACAATCTGCGTCGATCCGAAAACGCACAACGCGTACCTCTTCCAGCCCGAACGCGGTCCCGCGCCCGCCCCCCCCGCCGACGCACCACCGCCACCGGCGAAGGGCGGACGTGGCCGCGGTCCGCAGGGTCCAATCGTCGCTGCGTGGTTCATCGCCATCAAGCAGTAGGGGCTGGCGTTTCACTTGAGCTACTCTCAACTGCCCGGTTCAGATTCGCCATAATTCGAGAATTACGCTTGTGCCAATTCGTAACCAGGTCGGCGCGCCCGTAGATCGCGGCGGCGTATGATCGGCCAGCAGCATCTTCAGATACGCAAACATGTGTCGAAGGTCAAGGTATCTGGAAGAGTTTTCTATTGTCATACCCGTTTACGTAACCGCACCGGGGTGGGATGATCGGCGTGGCGCATGCGCTGCTGCTCCTGGCATTGCAAAATCTCGAGTTTCGTTTTCGCCCGGTCAACTCCGGCTTTTTTCTTCCCGATGGGCATACGGGGCACGAGTGTGCGGGCGACGCCACAGCGACAACAGAGAATCTGTTGAATTGCTGCGGGGCGCCTTCCCGGCATCGAAATTGCTATGATCTCAGCATGCTTCCGACCATCGCTGCCGGCGCTGGCTGTCTGTCGATCCTTACGGCCGTGCAGCAACGGCCCGGTCTATGAGATCTGCATGCGCCATATCTTTCTTGCTCTTCCTCACGACTGTGGAAGCACCTGCTCAACACGCCGATCCCGATCAGCCGACCTTGACCGTTCGTTCTAACGTCGTTCTGGTGCCCGCTCTCGTAAAGACCAAACAGGGAGCCGTCGTCTTTGGCCTCACTGCCGGCGACTTCTCACTCACAGACAACGGTATTCCGCAGCACCTCACGCTCGATTCCGACACTGATTCGGAACCGTTGGCCCTGGCAATCTGCGTCGAAACTGGCGGTGCCGGCGCAAGCCATATCGCGGAATATGCCCACCTCGATGCAATCCTCGACGCCCTGATCGGCGGCGTGGAGCACCGCGTCGCAGTCATTGGCTTCGACAGCACGCCGCATCTCCTGCTGCCTTTCACGCCCGAAACCGCCAAGGCCTCTCTTAAATTGGCCAAACTGGAAAAAGGCGATGGCGGCGCCGCCATTCTGGATGGCGTAGCTTTCGCCGTCGCGCAATTGCGAAGCCAGCCCACGGGTTTTCGCCGCGCCATCCTACTGTTCAGCGAAACGATCGACCAGGGCAGCACGACCTCCCTGGGCGAAGCTCTGCGCCTGACCAGCGATACAAACACGGCCCTGTACAGTTTCGGTTTTTCCAGCACCAAGGCTGCCCTTGCCAAGAACGCTCCCGGGGTCCAGGTGTTCGCCTACAACCACCCCAACGAGCCGGGTCCTCCGCACGGCTGTTTCAGCCGCGAAGGGGCCAACGCCGAATATGACGGCCACTACAGCCGTCAGGTGTTCGACTGTCTCAGCCTTCTCGCTCCACCTTTGCGCCTTGCCCAGATGGCATATCTCACGGCGCGCAACGGACTGCGCACCAACACCGCGGCTTCCCTCGCGCAGCTCACCGGCGGTGAGTTCTTTCGTTTCAGCAAAGCGGCCGGCCTGCGGCAGGGACTCATCGCGGTATCGCACGACGCGCTGCAATACTACGTTCTGAGTTTCCGCCCAACTCCCCCCACGCCCGGCCCGCACGCGTTGCGTCTCGAAATCAGGACTCATCCGCAGCTAACGCTTAAATCCCGCACTGAGTATTGGATCGACGACGACGCCTTAGGCCCAGGCAACCGGGAGCAACACTAGCCTGAATTTTCGCTGCAAGCCACAGTTAACGAATCCAGTGCTCGGACGAGACGAGCGTGCCATGTTCCGCCGTTCCTTCATCGCCCCCCTGTTAACCATCTGGTGCACGTCACGGTCGCGGCAGGTTGCCTTGCCAGGTCCCTGTCTCCCGCAGGCGACGTTTCGCTACCGTCAGATTTGTTTTACGACAAGTTCTCCAATTGCAAGAATTGAGGAACCCTGCCGGGAACGCGGCTGCCCGAGGCCGTCCGCCGAAACGTTAGCTGGCAATTTGCCGTGAAAATTCAGGCTGGGCCTTTCCCGTTGCAAGGCACAGCCCGGCGGGGACGTCGGCCTCTGACCAGGGGGGTCCGCTCCACTACTTCTTTTTCGGCGGCGAGGGTGGCGCCGCTGGGACTGGTTCCGTGGAGTGAAGATCCTTGATTGCGACCTGTTGATTCAGGATGACCACGTCCACGCGGCGATTATGGGCGCGGCCTTCCTCCGTGTCGTTGGAATCCTTAGGCACGGTGTCGGCGTATCCGGCGATCGCCATGCGCTGGCGAGGGATCTGGTAGCGGGTGGAGAGCATCTCGAGCATGGCGATGCTGCGGGCGGCGGATAGTTCCCAGTTGCTGCGGAAACGGGCGGTGTGAATGGGGATTGCGTCGGTGTGGCCTTCCAGCCGGACGGAATTCGGGAGCTTCCGAATGGTAGTGGCAATTTTTTCGAGACTGTCAAAACTGGCCGGATTGAGAGCATCTTCACCGGAGGGGAAGAACGCGGCTTGCCGCAGGCTCACCACCAGGCCGCGCGGCTCCAGATGCACTTCGATTTTGCCGTCCTTGATTTCCTGTTCCAGCGCTTGCGTCAGGTAGTTCAGCGAAGGAAGCAACTCGGCGATGATCTGTTGTTGCGGCGTAGCGTTGGTCTGGCTGCCGCCAGGCCCTTTCATCTGGGCGTTGCCTTTGCCGCGCTCATCGATCGTGCCGCCCAGGATCTCGTGGACCGCGGCGGCCACGCCGCCTTTTTCCATCGCCTCTTTGACCGAGTCGGAAACCTGTTTAGCCTTGGCCTTATCGGTTTGCGAAGAGGCGAACATCACCACGAAAAACGCGAAAAGAAGGGTAATGAAATCGGCATACGAGACCAGCCACCGTTCATGATTTTCGTGCGCCGCGTGCTTCTTTTTACGAGCCAAGATCAGCCCTCCACCGTGGCGGCCTGCGCGGCTGGCTGGCTCTCGCGGGCGGCCTTACTCCTCGAGCCGCCATGCACCAGGTAGGCGTCGAGACGGGTGCGAATCAGTTTCGGATTCAGCCCTTCGACGATGCCCAGCACTCCTTGCAGCATCATCTCCCGCAACTGCACTTCGGCATGCATTCGGGCGCGCAGTTTGCCGCCGGCGGGCAGAAAGAACAGGTTGGCTGCGCCCACGCCATACACCGTTGCCACGAAGGCGGAGGCGATGCCGCGGCCCACTTCATCGATGTTCGCCAGGTTCTTCATCACCTGCATGAGGCCCAGTACCGCCCCGATGATGCCGATGGTGGGAGAATAGCCGCCGGCCGTCTCGAACGCCTTGGCTTCGGCTTCGCCGCGTTGCTCCACGATCTCGATTTCGAGCTCCATGATGCTGCGGATCTGGCTCATCTCCAGACCGTCCACCGCCAGGTTCAGGGCCTTCCGTAGGAATGGGTTTTCGATTCGGGCGGCTTCCTGTTCCAGCGACAGAATTCCCTGTTTGCGCGCCTGCGTGGCGTAGCCGATAATGGTGTCGATCGTTTGGGATACTGGCTGCGCCTTTTCGAAAAAGATCGAGCTCAGCTTGCGGACCGCACCAATCAAGGTGCCCAGCGGCGTGGTCAGCATGACTGCGCCCAGGGTTCCACCAAAGACGATCAGGGCGGCCGTGACCTGTTTGACGTCGGCGACTTTTCCGCCGTCGAGGATCAGGCCTCCCAGAATTCCCCCCACTGCCAGAAGGAGGCCGCCTATGGAGCCCAGGTCGGGACGTGAACTAGTCTTTCCGTTGGCCATGGGAACAATCCTGTATGGAGAGGATGGACTGCCGGAAGAGGCGAACCCGGTCGATGATCTCTTCCGTAGACTCCAGCACCATGATCTTCTGACCGGTAGTCAAACTGATCACGGTGTCGGGAGTGGTCTCGATCTGCTCGATCAGATCGGAATTCAGCACAACCGGAGTGTGGTTGAGGCGCGTAACGTGGATCATGATCGGCTCTCACCCGTCATATCGGCGGCGGGCAGGCGGTTTCGAGAGAGAAAGAAGTGTAGAAACTCACGGCCGAACCGCCGAAATGAGTATTGAATGATGGCAGCAGCGGTGCAACATAGCTCATCCCTGGCCGGCCGGCTGGCGGAAGATCTCCTGAGGGCATGGATATCCGGAGACATGGATAAGGTTAGCGAGGAACTGGAGCGAAGCTCCTCGATTCCCACCGGCGCATCCGATACCGGCGAGCAGGAGCGCCGTCACCTGCTTAGGGCAGTAGCCGAGCGGATGAGGAACTGTCCCGATCTGCTCGAAGAACAGGGCGGCAACCCGGTGGTGGAACTCTGCGTTCACCTGCTCGGACACCTGGTCTCGTTGAACTGAACGGAATCTAGCTGGCCGCAGATGCACCGCCTCACCCGCCCTGATGAAAATTCGCTAGCCCCGTGGGACAGACGATCGTTTTTTGTCGTCTGTCTTCTTCGGGCCATCCGGCATTTTCGAGAGAGTCGGCTCGCGAGAATCTGGCCACCTCATATGCGGTGCTCTGCATATTGCAGAGCGTTCTAAGCAGGGTGCCCAACGCTTGAAGGAGGGGCACCCTGTTTAAAGCCCCGTTGTGCCAAGGCCCGCGGGGAACTTGGTCGTGAACGGTGGGAATGGACCGCGAGGTTGATGCCAGGCCGCGTCTCGGGGTAGAAAAACCCCTGGTCGACCGATGAAAATGACATCGGGACTGACCAATCCCTGCGGCGGTGTGCCACGCAGAATTCTACAACGGATTCAGTGTACCGGAGAACTGTAGCTTCCCGGCGGCACAGGATTCCTATAAATAGCGGAGATAGAGGTTCGGAAGCGGCGGGAGAGGACTCGCACCGGCAAGAAAAAGCCTGGACGGCAGGCCACCCAACGGCTGCCGTCCAGGAAGATTCTGCCACCCGGCCCTACGCAATGCAGGTGGGGATGATGCGTTTCTGGCTACCAGCAGCGTCTGCGCAACAACCAGCCCGGAGGCCGGGACCGGCCTGTGCAAGATTCAACTTCTGCTCCAGATAGACGTCGTAGGCGTGGCGTAAGGAATGCGGGCCGGGCTGTTTTCTCAGCCCAGCGCGCTGGCTGCCGGCCCTACCGCTTCTGCGACGGCCTCTCGGCCCAGGGGTTGGTGGGCAATTTGTCCTGGGAACAGACATTCCTCCGGTCGCACTTTCCGCCAATAACTGCGCAGAAACTCCGGCAGTTTGGGAGACAGTTGGACGTAGCGGTCCTTACGGCCCTTGTCCTGCTCAATGCGAATCGTCATGCGCTGGCTGTCGATGTCCGCGACGCGTAGATGAACCGCCTCACTGACGCGCACACCGGTTCCGTACATCTTGCGGAATTCAGCACGCTGGGACTCGGTTCCGGTGAACAGGCTCAATACCTGGATGAAGGAACCAGGTGATCACAGGTCGGCAGAATCACATACTCCTCTGGGGGAGCCGTGCAGAAAGGCGGCTCGCCAAGGAGGCATCTTGTTTCATCAGTATTTCGAGAAGCCCCGCGTCCCGCGAGGTATTGAATCCGCAGATTTCGAATCGTATCTCGACTCGTTGGCCCAAGAGCTCGACCGCCGTGGGTTTCGCCCGGGAACAGGTCCGGAACCAGCTTCGAGCATCTGCGCACTTGTGTGTGTGGGCAGGGAGGCCACGGGTCAAAGTGGAGGGTTTTGAGAAAATCTCCTTTCGCCCTTTCGCCTTCACCTGCCGCTGTGCCAATGCCCAGAACCCCAACGCGGCAGGTCTTCGCTTGTTGCTCTGCCAGCCGTGATCCGAGCCGGTTTACGGCTCACGAGCTGCGAGACTTCGTCCAACCACAGAATCCAGCATTGTTAAACTTGCGCGATTCCCGCACGCGACAGCGTATCTTCCTCCCAAATTCACTTACACGCGTCCCCGTGAATTGGCGCAGGCAGCGCACTCCTCAGCGATCCGTGCGCACGCCCGTCCCGCGCGAGTAACAGGGACGAGTCACCTGCGGCGCATCGAAGCGCCGATGGCCCGCGGCCCACACCGTCTTTTCGAAGCAGAACTGCTCGTGCTCCTGGAGCGTGCGCGCCACGTCGAGTGTCTGTTTCCACAGGTCGCCGCGTACGTTGACGTGCAGCCGCGAGGGCACGTTGAGTAACTCCTGGAAGCGGCCGTGCTCCAACATCAGGATGTGCAGGTCGGACTGAAAGCGGGCATTATCGCCGGAATCGGATTCGATCGCGCTGTTCTTCCGCGGACTCGCCCGTCAGGCGCATGAACTGCAAACCCTCGATGTGATTGTGGCGGCTGCTCTCCAGAGGAAAGCTGTCGGCCACCTTCCACTTCCGGCCAGCGTGGGGCAGGCGGCCGCGGGTTCCGCATCCACGAAGCGGTACTGCAGCACCGCCAGCAGTTCCCCTCGGGAGGCGCCCGGCCAGGGGAACACCATGAAGCGCAGCTCGCGCTCGCCACTCGCGGTCCGCTTGACCAGGTTCGCCGCGGCGCAGCGCTCGCGTTCGTCCTGCGGCGGGCCTGTGACCCGATACGCCGGAGCCAGCGCGAGCGCGTCGGGAAAGAGCAGCGACGGGCCCGCACCCAACCGCAACGTGGAATCGATGCGGCGCTGCACCTGCCCGATCTCCATATCCGGAAAGATGGCGGAGAGCACCCGAAAGCGCAGCGTTTCATCGGTGATCGGGTCGGCGGCAAACGCGCAGGCAGCGGTGAGGAGCGGCAACAGCAGGCGCATGGCTCACTCGCGGCAGATGCCGCGCTCGCTGCGCCGGATGAACTGCACCAGGTGCAGTGTTTCCGGTGTCGGAATGTCGCTCTCGATTTTCGCCAGGGCGTCCTGCAGCTTCAACCCGGAGCGATACAGAATCTGGTACGCCTTCTTGAGCACCGCCACGTCGGAAGCTTTGTAGCCGGCGCGCTTCAGACCCACCACGTTGAGTCCCTTGGCCACCACGTCGTGGCCGGCATACAGAAAGAACGGCGGCACGTCGCTATTGACGCGGGTGTTGCCGCCGATCATGGCCAGGCGCCCGATCTTGGAGTATTGATGCACCACCACGCCGCCCGAAACGAAGGCTTGGTCCTCCATCTCCACGTAGCCCGCGATCAGCGCGCAGCTTGCGATCACGGTGCTGTTGCCGATTTTGCAGTTGTGCGCGATGTGCCCGCTGGTCATGATGTAGTTGTCGTCGCCCAGTTCGGTGACGGATTCTGGCGCGGTGCCGCGCGAGATGGTGTAGTGCTCGCGGATCTTGTTGCCGCTGCCGATTCGCAGGTAGCTGCGCTCGCCGCTGAAGTTCTTGTCCAGCGGGTCCGTGCCGAGTACTGTTCCAGCGGAGATCTCGTTGCGCGTGCCCATAGTGGTCCAGCGCTTGATGTAGACGTACGGCTCCAGCAGGCAGCCCGCGCCGATGGCCACGTCGCTTTCGATCACGCAGAACTCGCCGATGCGCACGCCTGGCCCGATCTCGGCATCGGGATGGATGCGGGCGGTCGGCGCCACTTGCGCCGAAGGATCAATGGGCATGAAGTTCTATGGTAACTTGGCGGCTGCGCGCTAAAATCTACCCATGAGAGTTCGCGAGTTGGCGGAGTGGCTGGGCGCGACCTTTGCAGGCGATGGCGAGAAGGAATTGACCGGCGTGGCTCCTCTGGAGACCGCGGGCGCCGGCGAAGTGGCCTTCGTGGGCAGCCGCAAGGCCGCGGCGCAAGTGGATAGTTCGGCCGCCGGCTGCCTGCTGGTGCCTCTCGATTGGGCCAGTTCCAGCCACCGCACCGTGATCCGCGTGCCGGAACCGCGCACGGCATTCGCGCGCGCCATGAGCCGCTTCTACCCCACCGCGGAACTGAAGCCCGGCGTGCATCCTACGGCCGTGATAGGGAAGGGCGTGGAGATGGGCGCGCTGGTATATATCGGTCCCCATGCGGTGGTGGGGGATGGCACGCGCATCGGAGTGGCCAGCAGCATCGCCGCCGGCTGCGTGGTGGGCAAGCGGGTCGCTCTGGGTGAAGGTTGCGTGCTGCATCCCAACGTGACGGTATACGACAACGTGGATATCGGACGCGGCACCATCCTGCATTCCGGCGCGGTGATCGGAGCCGATGGCTTTGGCTACGTGATGGAGCGTGATCGCTGGCACAAGTTTCCGCAGGTGGGCCGCGTGGAGATTGGCGACTTTGTGGAGATTGGCGCCAATTCCTGCGTGGACCGCGCAGCCTTGGGCGTCACCTCCATCGGCGAAGGCACCAAGTTGGACAACATGGTGCACGTGGGGCACAACTGCCGCATCGGGCGGCATGTGGTGGTGGCGGCGCAGACGGGCTTTTCGGGCGGCGTGGTGGTGGAAGATTACGCTGTGATCGGCGGGCAGGTCGGAATCGGCGATAAGGCGCGCATCGAATCCCGCGCAGTGCTGGGGTCGGGATGCGGCGTGCTGACGTCCAAGATTGTGCACTCGGGCGAGACGGTGTGGGGCACTCCGGCGCGGCCCTTGCGGCAGCATTTGGAGCAACTGGCCAATCTGGCGCGTTTACCCGAAATGCGGCGCGAACTGGCGGATCTCAAACGCCGCCTTGCGGAGTTGGAGGAGAAACGCTGATGCTGGTTGTGGTGGGCGGCCATTCCCGCAATATCGGCAAGACTTCGCTAGTCGTGGGGCTGATTCGCAAACTGCGCGACCGCAAGTGGACCGCGGTCAAGATCACGCAGTACGGTCATGGTGTGTGCAGCCAGGACGGCGAGTCCTGCGAGTGCTCCGGCGGCATCGATGCCGACCATCCTTTTGCCCTGAGCGAGGAGTACGAACCCAATGCAACGGATTCCGGCAGATTCCTGGCCGCCGGGGCGGAGCGTTCCTTCTGGCTGCGGACTCCCGCGGGCGAACTCGCCAAGGCCGCCGGAACCGTAAAGAAACTGCTGCGGCAGGGCGAGAACGTGATTGTGGAATCCAATAGCGTGGTAGACCTGGTGCGCCCCGATGTTTTTCTGATGCTGCTGGATTTCTCCTGTGAAGATTTCAAAGCATCCAGCTTGCGCTTTATGGACCGGGCCGATGCGTTTGTGGTGATCGACCGCGGAATCAATTCGCCTTTATGGGACGGCATTGCACGCGGCATGTGGGACCACAAGCCCCAGTTCCTCGTAAAGCCCCCGAATTATGTGACGGCCGCGGTTTCTTCCTTTGTGCGGGAGCGTCTCGCTCCAGTCGGACATTCTTCGTAAAGGCGATGTAGCTCCGCCACCGCCTGGGAGAGCAGGGTTGCCGCGCGATCCACCTGGTGCTCAATGATGCGCAGTTGTTCGTGCGCCCGCTGATGGCCCTCACCCAACAGAAGGTTCAGGTAATACGTACTGGTTTCGATCGTGCTCAGCGGTTGACGCAGATCGTGCACTAGATTCTTTAGTAGAAGTTCGGTCTCGATTTCAACTATGGAGCGCATTTTTTCGTGTTCGGGGGATAAGCCACTATAACGCAACTGTAATTGAGCAGAGCAGATATTTCTGAGATTTTTTTCGGTTGGCCGCCCTGCCATTTTGGCGCGTGATCTATCTCACATTGTGGAGTCCGGCAGGATCGGTTCGACGCAGTTGCGGCCTCGGTCTTTCGCCCGATACAGGGCCAGATCGGCTTCACGGATGAGTTGGTCTGCATCGCGAACGGTAGGAGCGTTGCGCCAGGAAACGCCGATACTGCACGTCACCGGGACCATCTCCTTTCCCACCACGAAGAGGTGGCGCGCCATGGCCTCACGAAGGCGTTCTGCCTGCTGGCTGGCCGCCGGACCGGAGCACCCCGGAAGCACTACCAGGAACTCTTCACCGCCGTACCGACCCAGGGAATCGTAGCGTCGAACCGCGGATTTCATACGCTGCGAAGCCTCACGCAGAACGGAGTCGCCAGCCAGGTGGCCTCGCGTGTCGTTGACCAGCTTGAAGCGGTCCAGGTCCACCAAAAGGAGGGCTACAGGCTCCTGGTCCCGCCCGGCTCGCGACAACTCATTCTGCAAGGTTTCCAGAATGGAGGCGCGGTTCAGCAAGCCCGTCAGGCTATCGTGAGTGGCTTGCAGGCGTAGCGCTTCACGCGCCAGAAGTAGCTCTTCCTGCAAATCCAGAATCCGCCTTCCCGCTCGCAACCGGACCCGCAACTCATGGGCATTAAATGGCTTAGTCAGATAATCGTCGGCACCCGCTTCCATCCCCTCCACCAGATCCTGAGCGTCGGTCCGAGCCGTCAGCAAAATGATATAAATATAAGGTTCCCGGGCGGCCGCACGGATCCGGCGACACAGTTCCACGCCGTCCATCCCCGGCATCATCCAATCCAGAATGGCCATGCGTGGCGTTTCGTCACCCTGCAACAAATCCCACGCTTCGTTGCCATCCCGGCTAATGACGGCATCGTAGCCCCACTTAGTCAACATGGTTCGCAGCATCGACTGAAACACCGGATTGTCTTCTGCCGCAAGGACTTTCATGCGGCGATCGGGCGAACTCAGCGCTTGCGTGGAAAGCAGTTCGCTACCGGCTTCGATCGTCGTTGTCTCCACGGGCTTCTCCCTTAATGCTTATCGGCAGAATCGCGATTCTCATTAGGGCAGTTTCCGGGCACAGTTCCGTCGCCGCAGTTGCAGTGCGGAGTTGCAGTTCGGTGCCAGGCTACATAACCTCGGAACTATTTCGAGGGGCAATTCGGTGCGGCAGTTCGGTGGGTCAACTACGGTGACAGTCGGCTTGATGGCGGCGAGCCGCCACCCCAGATGCATGAAAATGGGCGCGAGTATTAAGCTATAAGAGCCGTCAAGGAACTCAAGGCCGAGTAGCCATTGAGGCTGTGAAAGCCCGCGTGACAGTCTGGCCAGGAGCTGCCGAACCCCAGAATGTTGCAGCACGGAATGGTGCAAGCACGTAAGAGAGACTGTGAACCGATGAGCTCTGTTCTTTGGCGGCGCAAGGAGCCGACATGGACGAACTATTCGTAGATGGAATCGAGACGCCCTGCGCAGGCATCGACGTGCATAAAAAGAGTGTGAGTGTGTGCGTCGTCTATCGGGGAGCGGAGGGCAAGTGGATCACGGAGGTGCGGC
>OKRF01000024.1:0-7591 GCA_900290315.1 Candidatus Sulfopaludibacter sp. SbA3
ATCGCGCTGGGTGTTGGTTTCTTGTTCGATAGGTTCGGGGCACATAAATGCTCCTTCATTTAATAGGTAGCATGCTGACTCGGCGCTGCCGGCTGGGGGTTCGAGTAAGTGATTGAGATAATGGGAGTTATTTGTAATGCGACTTTTGTGACCGACTTTTTGACGGCCACACTTTTTCGACGAACTACAGGTAAGAGATTGAATACAAGGGGGTTGGGCCTCGGTGAGCGCGGGTGTCTTGTGGTGAGGAGGCGGGATCGAAGGGCACATCGCTCCCTGTTCCAGTGAACGGCGTTTCACGGGAGGAATTGTGATACCGACATGGAGTGAACCACAAAGATAAGAGGCGTGGCTGCACCTTCAAAGCTTCAAAGGCTCCTCGTCAATGCTCACCAACAATTCGTTGACCGTCTCCCAAGGCAAGCGCATACCCCGATCGCGTAGTACAGCAAAGCAGTCTCCGAGCGTTGAGGAGAGCAGTTCGAGTTGGTAAAACTGCTGAAGAACCCACACGGTACCGTGAAAATCAAGATCGGCGCGCGTGGCTAAATCCCGGCCCCAAGGATCATCGACGATTACGGTGGCACCGAACTGCGAAGCCTGCACGACCGCTTCCGCCTCTCCCCGATCTTTCACTCCGAGTCGAGCGCGCTCCGCAAGGAGGAAATCAACAGTACCCTGGTCATAGCCATCGCAGCGTTGGAAAAAGGCATAGGACCTGAAGATGAACTGCAAGCGGTCCTTTGTCGCGCGTAGTTTGAAGAGCTCGTTGCGAACAGCCTTTGGAACGAGGACAGGTGAAACAGCAGGCTGAGCTGGGCACCAGTCGAAGGTGGTCCAGAGCGATGATGCACGAACTGTCAATTGTACAGCGGCGGGACCGCATCCCTTTCAGTTTCGATCCGCCGGCGCTAGCAAAAGCAAGCCAAGAGCCAATGTACCCATGGCCAACAGGGCGTTCTTTGCGGTCTGCTGAGTGTCGAGCGCCTTCAGATATTGCACAATTCCAAACTCGGCTCGATCCGGACTAGCTGGATCGATTACAACGAGGTTCGAGCCGAAGTACGCTTGAAGTTGCGGCGCGAACGCGGGGTAGGACATCACGATCATGTTCTTGTGAAGCGCCATGCCGGTGTTGAGTTCTTGGCGACAGGCTTCCGTCAGACCGGTACCAACAACCCCAAGAACGACTTCGGCCTGATTGAGTTTTTGACTTGCTTCCGGATCGAGAAGCGTCGCCACGCCTCGGCGGGTGTGAGCTGGCGGCACGTACACCGTTAAGCCGTTCACAGCTCCAAGAGCTTGAAGGCGAAGCGCAGTGACTTGGTCTGCGACATCCCCGTATGAGATGAACACCTTCATTGTGGTCCCACTCCCTTGATTCTAGCCTTTGTTGGCCGGATGTGTCAGTTGTCTATTTTGTGGTTGTCTATTTTGTGGTGCCAACTCGAGATGGTTCGCGAATGTCGGAGAAGCAGGGCGGCACGTCACAGTCTGGACCAATACGTCCCGTGAAGTCGCGGTCACATCAACTGGACGAGTCTTCTGTGACCCGGAGCCGCAATGGCTGAGGCGGTTGCGCGTGTCGGACCCGGATCAGTAACGACAAACGCGCTTGGCTCCACGAATCGCGCCAAGGGTGGTCCCAGGATCACTCCCGTGAAGTCCGGTCTAGTCAACTGGGAAAAAATGGCGGAGCGATGTCGGCGTGCGACGTGCCCCGTTAAGTGAACAGCGGTGGTTCTAGGGAAGTGAGGGCGTGACCGGCGACCAGATCGCCGGTCCTGCCAGTCAGGCTCCCACGGCGATAGCGGGTTTCACTGCGGGGGTCACCGGGGATTGAAAGAAACGCGGTGCGTGGAACGGTTGGAAACGGTATCCGATGCCGAAGATGGTTTCAATGTACTGATCGGCATAAGTGCCCAGCTTTTTCCGCAGCCGGCGGACGTGCACATCCAGCGTGCGGGTTCGGATCTCGCCTCCGTAACCCCAGACGCGCAATAGCAGCGCATCGCGGGGAATGATTTCTCCGGCATGCTGCACGAGCAGTGCCAGGAGGTCGTACTCCTTGCGGGTCAATGTCATACGTACAGAATCCAAGGTTGCACATTGTTGCTCGAAATCGATCGCCAGGTGTTCGTCGCCGTACGGCGATATGTGATTAGTGCTGATCGGTTGGGGTCCCATTAAAATCCCTCCTTAGCGCGGGTCTATGGTAATCCTACGGTTGACATTCGAATAGGTGATGGCGGAGTTGTAAAAACTTTGTAAAAACCGCGTAGAGGGGCTTGTTATTCGATGATAAAGGGTCCGCCGTTGCCTATCCGCAATTCCTTCTCAGAACCGTCGAAGGCGCGCAGCTTGAACTTGATGGATCCGGGCGGATTCAGGGTTTCGGCGTGAAAAGCGGGGGTATCGCCGGAAGCCAGGGCGTCTTCGGAGACCTGGTCCTTCTCGCTGGTAAGGATGGAGTTGTCGTGATCCAGGAAATCGAAGACAAGGACCAAACCCCGCAGCGGCTTCTCACTGTTGACCCTGACTTTGCCATCCACCGAGACCTTGTCCTCGATGCGGCGGGCCTTGGCTTCGAGCACCTGGACATCGGGCAGTTTCTTCGTCTTTTGGCTTTGGTCCGCCGCCAGGGCACAAAGGGAAAGTACCGACAATAGGAAAGCAAGACCCCGCATGGAGGTCAGTTTATCAGGTGTGAAAAGGTACGGCCAGAGACAGTAGCCCCAGCGCTGCCATGCGAGCATGAAGGTGATGCGCCATACATCGATTGGTCTGCCCGTAACCCTTCTGCTGGCGGCCATCTCGGCCTCGGCCAGACCGGCATTTGTTCCCGTATCCTTCGAGCCGAATCGGGGGCAAGCCGCGGCTGACGTCCGGTTCGTCAGTCATTCCCGGGCCGGCACATTGCTGTTGGGAACGGATCGGGTGATGCTGCGCACGGCCGATGGAGCTGAAGTCGCGCTCGTGCCCGAGCACGCCAGGGCGCCGCATGTGGAGGGGGTGGATCCTAACGGGGCGATCAGCAATTACCTGCTGGGGTCCGACCCCACGCGCTGGATTCGCCGCGTACCGCAATTCCAGCGTGTGCGGTATCGCGGCCTGTATCCGGGAATCGACCTGGTGTTTCACGGCGCAGGCAGCGCACTGGAGTACGACCTAGTGGTGGCGCCCGGCGCCGATCCGGCGGCCATCCGCTTGCGCTACCAGGGCGCGCGAAGGCTTTCCCTGGATGCGGACGGAAATCTCATCATCTTCACGCGAACTGGCCGCCTGGAGCAGAAACGTCCGTTAGTCTACCAGGAAGGGGAGGGCCGCCAGCAGGAAGTGGGCGGACGCTTCGTACTGGAAGGAGCGTCTGTACGGTTCCGGTTGGCGCAGTACGACCGTGCGCGGACGCTGGTCATCGATCCCGTGGTGGTGTACGGAACGTATCTGGGTGGCCTCTCGCGCGACCTGGCAAACGGCGTCGCGGTGGATGCCACAGGCAGCGCGTATGTAGTGGGGTCGACTGTCTCGGCCGATTTTCCGGTGACGCCGAACGCCGTGCAGGTGAAGCATGGCGGGGTGCCGAACAGCGGCGTGACGGGGCTGACCGGGTTCGACACCTTCGATGTCTTCGTGACGAAGTTTTCGGCGGACGGCTCCAAGCTGGTGTACTCGACCTTTCTGGGCGGGTCGGGCAGCGATCAGGGTCTGGCGATCGCGGTGGATGGGTCAGGCAACGCGGTGGTGGCCGGCTCTACGAGTTCTCCGAATTTCCCGCTGACGGCCGGCGCCTTTCAAAAGACGCCCTCGCCGCACGGCATCGCGGGGTTTGTCACGAAGCTCAATGCGGATGGCTCGAATCTGATCTATTCGTCATACCTGGGCGGCGCCGGCGGCCAAACCCTGGTGCAGGCGCTCACCCTGGATGCGACGGGCGCGGCGTATCTGGCCGGCGTCACGGATTCTGCCGCGTCTCTGGTGACCGCCGGCGCTTTCCAGAGCGCGCCGGCGGGAGGCACGGACTGTTTCGTGGCCAAGGTGAATCCGCAGGGCGCAGCCTTGGTCTATGCAACTCTGTTGGGCGGGAGCGGCACGGATTCGGCACTCGGGATCACTATCAGCCCGGCAGGCAACGTCTATATTACGGGATCGACGCAATCCAAGGACTTTCCGGTGACCGCCGGCTCCGCGCAGAGCAAGTTCGGCGGCATGGGGGACGCATTCGTTGCCGAACTGAACCCCACGGGCACCGCGCTAGTGTACAGCACGTATTTCGGAGGCTCCCTGGTGGATTCTGGCAACGCCATCGCATTGGATGCGGACGGCTCGATGGTGATTGCGGGGACCACTGCCTCCACGGATTTCCCCACATCGCTTGGAGCCTTTCAGACGGTGCTGGCTGCAACGCCCACAGGCCCAAGCGATGCGTTTGTGGCGCGCCTGGACCCGGCGGGCGCGGTGCAATACGCAACTTTGCTGGGCGGCTCCGGCAACGATGCAGCGAAAGCTGTGGTGGTGGCCGCCGATGGCAGCGCGATTGTGGAGGGACAGACCAATTCGCTGGATTTTCCCCTCACGCCCGATGCTTACGAGAGCAAACTGCTCGGTACGGGCTGCGAAGTCGATATCAGTTTCATACCCATAGGACCTTCCAGTTCTCTGCCTTGTACGAAGGTGTTTCTCACGACGGTCCACGTTTCGGGACGGCGGCTGGTCTACTCGACATATCTGGGTGGATCGGACGACGACCTGCCGGGTGGAATGGCGATGGCGTCGGACGGCACCTTGTATCTGGCCGGCAGCACCGGGTCGACCGATTTTCCGGTTACCAGCGGCGGGTTTCAAACGCAGAAGAAAGTCAATACGTGCGTCTTCGAAGCCAGCCCGTCGGCAGGCGATACCTTTTCCTGCGAGGACGCATTTTTGCTGAAGATCAATCCGGCAATCGCCGGGCCGCCGCGCGCGGTAGCCGTGGTGGTCAATGCGACCAACGGGGTGCGGGGAGCCGTCGCTCCTGGCGAGATCGTCACGCTGGCCGGCCTCGGCATCGGGCCGTCGACGCCCGCCGGGGCGCAGTTGGACAGCCGGGGCTTCCTGACGACCACTCTCTCCGGCACCACAGTGCTGTTCAACAACCTGCCTGCCCCGCTCCTGTACGTGGGCCCGAACCAGATCAACGCCATCGTTCCCTTTGCAGTGGGCAACACCGGGAAGGCTACCATCAACATCACAACGGCCACGTACAGCGCGAACGTGGCGGCCGTTCCGGTGACGAACGCCGCGCCGGGACTGGTGAGCCTCAGCGGGAGCGGACAGAATCAGGCCGCGGCATTGAATCAGGATGGTACGCTCAATTCCGCCTCGAACCCGGCGGCACGCGGGAGCGTCATTGTGCTGTACGGAACGGGCATGGGACAGACATCGCCGATGGGTATCGACGGGCATATCGCGGGCAATCCGCCGCCGCTGCCGCTGGTGCTGTATTCCGTGAATATCGGCGGACTGAATGCGCAGGTGCTTTATTTCGGCGACGCGCCCGGACTGGTGGAAGGCGCGTTCCAGGTCAACGCGGTGATTCCCGGTGGCGTGACTCCGGGATCGCAGGTGCCCGTGACGCTCACTGCGGGAGGCGCACAAAGCCAGCCTTATCTTACAGTTGCGGTTAAATAGAAAAATCGGACTACGCCCTCCCGGTTGGGTTGTGACATAATGTGAAATCCTTCGCACGTCACCCGGGTCCGGACCCTTCGGAATGCGCGGCGGAGTGGCCGGCGAGCCGCTCTCAAACGAAAGGAGGACAGCTCATTCAGCGTATGAAATTCACTCGAAGATCCGCGCTCCTTGGCGCCGTAGCCCTGCCGATGATTCAGGTGGCGGAGGCACAGGCGAAGCCGAAGAAGATCGTCATCTCCAGCGGCAACACGGTGTGGATAACGGCGGCGTCAACTGCTGCGCCAAGGCGATGGAAGTGCTTCAGGCAGGCGGGGACACGCTGGATGCGGTGATCGCCGGCGTCAACATCGTCGAACTGAACCCTAACGACACCAGCGTCGGGTATGGCGGCCTGCCGAACGAAGAAGGCATCGTCGAGTTGGATGCCAGTTGCATCCACGGGCCCACGCGACGCGGGGGCGCGGTAGGCGCCATCCGGGGGTGTAAGACGCCGTCGAAGATCGCCAAACTGGTGCTGGCGGAGACGGATCACATGATGTTGGTGGGCGAAGGCGCGTCCCACTTTGCCAGAATGTGGGGCTATCCGGAAGAGGATCTACTGACCGATCGATCGCGCCTGGCGTGGCGCATGTGGAAGCGCGAGATGCGCGACCGCAACGGCCATACCAATTGGGAATCGCAGACGGATGCGCCGCCGGGGCCGAAGAAGATTGGAGAATTGAAGAAGGCTTTTCCGGGCTATGGCGAAGATTTGCTGGAGTGGGCGTACGATGTGGCCATGAATCCGCCGCACGGCACCATCAATTGCATCGCCCTGAACGAAAAGGGCGAGATGTCGGCGGTGACCACCACCAGCGGGATGGCCTGGAAGATTGCGGGACGCCTGGGCGATTCGCCCATCCTAGGGGGCGGATTGTGGCTCGATCCTAGGGGGCGGATTGTGGCTCGACCAGGATGTCGGAGGGGCCGGGTCCACGGGTCGCGGAGAAGAGAATATCAGGGTCTGTGGCGCGCATACGATTGTGGAGAACATGCGCCACGGGATGTCGCCGAAAGAGTCCGTGCTGGACTGTTTAAAGCGGGTGGCGCGCAATTTCGATGATGACGAAAAGCGCCTGGCTGCAGTCGATTTGCAATTTTACGCGCTGCGCAAAGATGGCGAGTATTGCGGTGGGACGCTCTGGGGGCCATCTCCGAATGGCCGTGGCTTGTCGCGATTAGGGGTCTGCAGAGACGGTCAGCCGAGTCATCTGGAGGATGCGGTTTTTCTGTTGACGCGGAAAGCGTAGCCCTGTTGACGCGGAAAGCGTAGCCAAGGGCTTCGCCTTTGAAATCCCGGCGGGATTCAGGAGTCAGAAGTCGAGGGAGTCAAGGAAGCCAGAAGGTAAGACTCGGCAGTCCGGGAAAGATGCGCCGGCAAGTATTGGAGCATTCTTGTTGACGAAGCGCCTAAGGGACTTGTTGTAGATTTCAGCGTGCGCTGCGGCCACGTGAGGGGAACACCGCAGACGGGCCTGTTCATGGAAGCACAAAAGTGCGCGAAGCAGGGCACTTTGTTCGTTTAGAATGAAACAAAATCCGGGCTTTTGCATCAGTTAAGTGGTGCGCGAATCCGGGAAGCTGATCACAGGGTAGTTGGTCACTTGTTTGCTCGTCTGCCTGATGCATAACTACAAAAATTTGAACGCGGAACTGGGACGCTACTGACATGTCCCAGATTTTTCATCACAGCACGAACACATTTGCCCGAATCACCATTTTCGGTGCGATCTTCATATTGGCGTTTCTGGTTTGGGCCTTTACCGAATTGGACCAATCCGCGTATTCCACTCGCGCGACGCAACCGCGCGAACAACCCATTCCCTTTAGCCACGCGCACCATGTCGGCGCCATTGGACTGGATTGCCGCTACTGCCATACC
>OKRF01000024.1:7601-15014 GCA_900290315.1 Candidatus Sulfopaludibacter sp. SbA3
CGGTGGACGCGCGTGAACGATCTGCCGGATTTTGTATATTTCAATCACAGCATTCATATCAACAAGGGAGTCGGCTGTGAGAGTTGTCATGGAAGAGTGGATAAGATGCCGCTGACCTGGCAGGAAAACTCGCTCCAGATGGAGTGGTGTCTCAATTGTCACCGTCATCCCGAAAAGTATGTGAGGCCGCGCGAACTTGTCACCAAGATGGGTTACCAGCCGGACGGCGATCAGGAGACCATTGGCCGGCAGCTCATAAAGGAATACGGGATTCAGGACGCGCGCACACTGACCAGTTGTAATACTTGCCACCGATGAGTGACTTACGAAAAAAGTTGGATCTCGCCGCTGTACGTGCGCGGCTGGAGGGCGCTCGCGGGCGCGAATATTGGCGAAGTCTGGACGATCTGGCGTCGACCGCCGAGTTTCAGGACCTGCTGACGCGTGAGTTCCCGCAACAGGCGATCGGCTGGAGCGCGGATGAAGAGCCGGTGGAAGGCCGCCGCAATTTTCTCAAACTGATGGGTGCTTCGCTAGCCTTGGCCGGGTTGACGGCTTGCACGCGCCAGCCTACCGAACACATCGTGCCGTACATCCGGCAACCGGAAGAGTTAGTGCCTGGCAAGCCGCTATTTTACGCTACCGCGCATACTTTGAACGGCGTGGCCAATGGGGTGCTGGCGGAGAGCCATGAGGGCAGGCCTACCAAGATCGAAGGCAATCCGGAGCATCCGGCCACGCTCGGGGCGTGCGACGCTTACTCGCAGGCTTCGGTGCTGCAGTTGTACGATCCCGACCGGTCGCAAGCCTTGACGCTTCAGGGCGAGATTCGCGGGTGGGGCGACTTTCTGGGCAGCCTGCGGGAAGCCCTGGCACAGCAGAAGCTGAAGGATGGGGCGGGCATCCGTATCCTCACCGAGAGTGTGACGTCGCCGGTGATGGCGGATCAGTTTGCCGCCATCCAGAAATTGTATCCGGGGGCGAAGTGGCATCAGTGGGAGCCGGCGGGCCCGCATAACGCACGCGCCGCGGCGAAGCAGGCATTCGCCAGTCCCGTGAATACCTATTACGATCTGTCGAAGGCCAACGTGGTGCTGTCGCTGGATGCCGATTTCCTGGCCTCCGGCGCCGGCAGCCTGCGCTACGCGCGGCAGTTTTCGGCGCGCCGCAGGGTGCAGGGCGGCAACACGACCATGAACCGGCTCTACGTGGTGGAGCCGATGCCCACGCCCACCGGTGCCAAAGCGGATCACCGCCTGCCGTTGCGCGCCGGCGATATCGAAGAGTTCGCCTGGGCGCTGGCGACGTCCGCACAGGTGGCCAACGGTCCTACCAAAGGCGATAACGAAGACATCTACAAGTGGATCGGCCCCATTGCGCGCGACCTGCTGCGCAATGCCGGTGCGAGCCTGGTGATTGCGGGCGAATATCAGCCGCCCATCGTGCACGCCCTGGTCCACGCTATCAACCTCAAGCTGGGCAACGTGGGGAAGACAGTCTTCTACACCGACTCGATTGAAGCCAACCCGGTGGATCAACTGGCTTCCCTGCAGGATCTGGTGAAAGATCTGGACGCCGGCGCGGTGGACCTGCTGCTGATTCTGGACGGCAATCCGGCCTTTAATGCTCCCGTGGAACTGGGCATGCGCGACCGGCTGCAGAAGGCCAAGGTGCGCGTGCATCTGAGCCTCTACGAGAACGAGACCAGTGAGTTGTGCCAGTGGCATCTGCCGGAAACGCATTACCTGGAGACGTGGGGCGATGCCCGCGCCTTTGACGGGACGGTGACCATTCAGCAGCCGCTCATCCAGCCGCTCTACGACGGCCGCTCGGCATACCAGATTCTGCAAATGCTCACTGAGCAGCCGGAACTGCGCGCCTACGAGATCGTCAAGGGCTACTGGTTGCGGCAGCACAAAGGAACGGACTTCGAAGCGTGGTGGCGGCGCGCGGTGCACGATGGCGTGATTGCCGGGTCGGCGCTTCCCACCAAGGCTCCCACGCTGCTGGGCGGGGCGATCACGGAACAGGGGGCGAAGAAGAAATTCGGCGGCACGCTGGAGGTGGTCTTCCGGCCGGACCCCACCATCTACGATGGCCGCTTCGCCAACAACGGCTGGCTGCAGGAACTGCCCAAGCCCATCACCAAACTCACCTGGGACAACGCGGCCATCATGGCGCCGGCCACCGCTGCGCAACTGGGCGTGTTGTATCAAACGCTGGATGTGGGCATGGATTCGCCGGCTCCCATGGTGGAGTTGACCTACCGGGGCCGGTCGCTCAAAGCGCCGGTGTGGGTGCAGCCGGGTCATGCGGAAGGGTCGGTGACGTTGCATCTGGGCTATGGCCGCACGCGGGCGGGGCGCGCCGGCACGGGAATGGGCTTCAATCCCTACGGCCTGCGCACGGCTTCGGCGCTATGGCAGGACGTCGGGATGAAGGTGCAGAAGACTTCCGGCGAGTACCCCTTCGCCACCACGCAGAACGAGCACGTTCTAGATGCGCGCCGCCACCTGGTGCACAAGGGCGAACTGGCGGAGTATCTGAAGGAGCCCGAATCGGTGCACGAAGGCGCCGAAGCTCCTCCGCCCGGCCTGACGATCATTCCGGACTGGAAATACGAAGGGTACGCCTGGGGCATGGCCATTGACCTCAACGCGTGCACCGGCTGTGGAGCCTGCGTGGTCGCCTGCCAGGCGGAAAACAATATCGCGGTAGTGGGCAAAGATCAGGTACGCCGCGGACGCGCCATGCACTGGCTGCGTGTGGACACCTATTACAACGGCGCGCCGCATGATCCGGAAATCTACAACCAGCCGGTGCCCTGCATGCATTGCGAAGATGCGCCTTGCGAGCTGGTCTGCCCCGTGCAGGCGACCAGCCACAGCTCCGAAGGCCTGAATGACATGGTCTACAACCGCTGCGTGGGGACGCGCTACTGTTCCAATAACTGTCCCTACAAGGTGCGCCGGTTCAATTACTATCTGTATAGCGATTACGAGACTCCGAGTCTGAAGCTGCTCCACAATCCGGACGTCACGGTGCGCAGCCGGGGCGTCATGGAGAAGTGCACTTACTGTGTGCAGCGCATCAACTACGCCAAGATCGAGGCTGAAAAGCAGGATCGCAAGGTGCGCGAAGGCGAAATTCAGACTGCCTGCCAGGCCACCTGCCCCGCCGAGGCGATCGTATTCGGCAACATCAACGACCCCAACAGCCGGGTGCGCAGAATGAAGGCGGAGAAGCTGAATTACGGCATGCTGGCTGATTTGAACACCAAGCCACGGACCACTTACCTGGCATCTTTGCGCAATCCGAATCCGGAGATACAGGGCTAGGGCGTACACATGGCAGAAGAACAAGAGTTACTCGAAAGACCGGAACGGCCCGAAATCATTGCCCCGGGTTATACTTTCGGCACAGTTACCGACCAGATCTCGGCAGTGGTACTTACTAAGAAGACGCCGATTTTCTGGACGGCCTGCTTCGGTGTTGGTTTCTCGCTGCTGTTACTGTTCCTTTATGCCGTGGCGCTGCTCTTCGCTAAGGGAGTCGGCATCTGGGGCATCCGCCCTCCGGTGATGTGGGGCTTTGCGATTACGAACTTCGTGTGGTGGATCGGTATCGGCCACGCGGGCACGCTGATTTCGGCTATTCTGCTGCTGCTCAATCAGCGGTGGCGCAATTCCATCAATCGCTTCGCCGAGGCCATGACGCTGTTTGCGGTAGCCTGTGCGGGCATGTTCCCGATTCTTCACCTGGGCCGTCCCTGGCTGGCTTATTGGCTGTTCCCTTACCCCAACACGATGGCGATCGAGCCGAATTTCCGCAGCCCGCTGGTGTGGGACGTGTTCGCGGTATCGACGTACGCCACCATCTCCGCGCTGTTCTGGTTTGTGGGCTTACTGCCCGACTTGGCCACGCTGCGCGACCGCACCACCAGCCGCCTCGCACGCTTTTCCCGCGGCATTCTGGCCATGGGCTGGCGCGGTTCGGCGCGCCACTGGAGCGTGTACGAGACGGCAACTCTGCTGCTGGCGGGACTGGCCACACCGCTGGTGCTGTCGGTCCACACGGTGGTCAGCTTCGACTTCACCATTGCGATTCTTCCCGGCTGGCACAGCACCTTTTTCCCGCCTTACTTTGTGGCAGGTGCGATTTATTGCGGATTCGCCATGGTGCTGGCGCTGGCCATTCCGCTGCGGTCGGTCTATGGGCTGAAGGGCCTGATTACGGATAAGCACCTGGACAATTGCGGCAAGATCATGCTGGCCACCGGGCTCATCGTGGCCTATGCCTACCTGATGGAGATCTTCACCGCCTGGTATAGCGCCAACGTGTACGAGCATGAAGCCATCTGGCATCGCATGTTCGGCCCCTATGCCGGTTCCTACTGGGCGCTGGTTTTCTGTAACATCATCGCCCCGCAAGCGCTCTGGTTTAAGAAGATTCGCGGCAACGCCGTGCTGCTCTTTATCTGGGCAGTCATCGTGCTGGTGGGCATGTGGCTGGAGCGGTTCGTGATCATCGTGAGCAGCCTGGCGCAGGACTACGTCACCTCGTCCTGGGGCCTGTTCCACGCTACCCGGTGGGATTGGGCCACCTTCCTCGGGACCATCGGGCTGTTCATGTTCCTGTTCTTCCTGTTTATTCGCCTGCTGCCTATGATTTCGATTTTTGAAGTCCGCACGCTGCTGCCTCAGGCCAAGGTGGAAGAGGAGGCGCAGCGGTGAACAAGGCCCCGATTTACGGCGTGATGGCCGAATTTGACAGCCCCACCGCGCTGGTCAACGCGGCGCGCGCGGCCCGCGAGAAGGGCTTTCGCAAGCTGGATGCTTATTCGCCCTTCCCGATCGAAGAGCTCAACGACGCCCTGCACCTGCATCACAACAAACTGCCGCTGATTGTATTGATCGGCGGCATCATTGGCGGCTCCCTGGGTTACCTGCTGCAATACTACGTGACGGTCTGGCATTTCCCCTTGAATATTGCCGGTAAACCGCTGCATAGCTGGCCTTCTTATATCGTGATTACTTTCGAGACAACCGTTCTGTGCGCCGGGCTTGCGGCGGTCTTCGGGCTGCTGGCGCTGTGCGGATTGCCCATGCCGTACCATCCCACGTTCAACGTTCCGCGCTTTGCGCTGGCCTCGCGCAATCGCTTTTTCCTGTGCATCGAGGCTACCGATCCGCTATTCGATCGCAAACATACCAGCGAGTTTCTCGAGACTCTGGAGCCCAGAGAGGTGTCTGAAGTTGCGCATTAATTTCCTAATCGGCGCAGTGGTGCTGGTGCTGGCTACGGGGGTTGCCTGCCGGCAGGATATGCACGATCAGCCGAAGTACATTCCGTTGCGGCCGAGCGAATTCTTCAGCGATGGCCGCTCCGAGCGGTCCCTGCCGGAAGGCACGGTGGCGCGCGGCCATTTGAACGACGATGCCGCTTACTACGAAGGCAAAGGCCCCGATGGCAAGCCCCTGGCTCAGTTCCCGTTCNNCGGATACCGGCATCCGCCGTCCTACCATATTGACCGCCTGCGGCAGGTTCCCGACGGCTATCTCTACGACGTGATCAGCAGCGGGTTCGGCGCCATGCCTGACTACGCGGCGCAGATTCCGGTGCGCGACCGCTGGACCATTGTGGCTTACATTCGCGCGCTGCAGTTGAGTCACAACGCGAAAGTCGACGACGTCCCGGCCGACGTTCGGGCGCAACTTGGCCAGCAGACGAACCTCCAGGTGGTGGTCGCTCCGGGAGGCCAAAAATGATGGCGCAAACGGTGAATTTCAGCATACCGGCAGAGTTGGATCGCAACCTCAGACAATGGCGCATACGCGCCGGATCGGTGGGTGTCGTCTCCCTGGCGATCACGGCCGCGGGAGCGCTGGTGGCGCCGCANNCTATGGTCGTACATGCCTTTTCTGGGCATAGCGCTGGGCTGCATGGCATGGCTGATGCTGCAATTTCTCACCGGCGGCGCGTGGGGCGTGGTGATCCGGCGTCCGGCGGAAGCGGCAGTACGCACACTGCCCTTGTTGGCAGTCCTGTTCATTCCCATCGTGATCGGCATTCCCGCGCTGTATTCGTGGTCGCACGCAGATGTAGTTGCCGCGGACGCAGTGCTGAAGCACAAGGCGGCCTATCTGAACTACGGATTCTTCCTGGGCCGCGCGGTGTTCTACTTCACGGGTTGGCTGTTTTGCGGCTGGTACCTGCACCGCTGGTCGGATACCGAAGATCGCATGGGCGGTGTGGTGGCGCACGAGAAGATGGCTGGGCTTTCAGCTCCGGGCGTGCTGTTCTGGGGCGTTACCGTGACCTTTATGTCCATTGATTGGGTGATGTCGCTGGAGCCGCACTGGTTCTCCACCATGTACGGTTTGCTGTTCATCGCCGGGCAGGCGCTTTCCTCGATGGCGTTTCTCATCGCGATGATAGTTCTGCTTTCGCATTACGAGCCGATGAGCCGCATTCTGACAGCGCGGCACCTGCACGATCTTGGCAAGCTGTTGCTGGCCTGCGTGATGCTGTGGGCGTACTTTTCCTTCTCGCAGTTCCTGATCATCTGGACCGGCAACCTCCCCGAGGAAATACCGTTTTATCTGCGCCGGCTTACGGGGGGCTGGTGGTGGCTGGCGCTGTTACTGGTGGTGGGACACTTTGCCCTGCCCTTCGCCCTGCTGCTTTCGCGCGACGTGAAGAAGAACTTCAAACTGATCTCGCGAATTGCAGTATTCATCCTGTTGATGCGGTTTATCGACATCTACTGGCAGGCGGCGCCGGATACCAGCAAGGGCGTGTTTTCGCCGAGTTGGATGGATCTGACCGCGCCCATCGGAATCGGCGGCATCTGGCTGGCGTATTTCCTTTTAAATCTGGCCAAGCGGCCGCTGATGCCGGTGAACGATCCGCACCTGGAGGAGGCTTTGGAACATGGCCGAGAATAAGCACGACCGCCAAACGCCTCACGATGCGAAGGAGCCGGAGCGGCCGCTCCCGAAGTTCGAAGAGAGCGACGTCAACGCCTGGGCCGTCGGCAGGTTCGGTATCGGGTTGGCGCTGATCTGCGTGTTCTGCCTGGCGCTGCTGCTGGGCCTGTTCAGGTATTTTGAAAATGAGACTGGCGGGACGAAGGCGCGGGTGGGTAAAGGCATCGGCGTGGATGCCAGCAAACTCCCGCCGGAGCCCCGGTTGGAAGCCACTCCCATTCTGGATCTGCAGGCCATGCGGGCGGCGGAAGACCAGGTCCTGAACAGTTACGGATGGGTGGATAAGCCCAGCGGGGTGGTGCGCATTCCTATCGATCGCGCCATCGACCTGCTGGCGCAGCGTGGATTGCCCGCGCGGCAGCAGAATGGTCCGCAGAGTGCCGCTAGCGACGTCAGCGTCCCCACCGAGAGCGGACTCGGCGAA
>OKRF01000024.1:15024-21601 GCA_900290315.1 Candidatus Sulfopaludibacter sp. SbA3
TGCTTACGCGCGCGGCTCCGCAAGCAAGTCGGAGCCGCGACCGTTAGGGAGCGCATGCCTTCGTTTCGCAATCGGCCTCTGTCTGACGACTCTCGCCACGTTCGCGCAGCCGGGACAACCGGCGCCGGCGCAACCATCACTTAGCATGCAGGACAGCAATCTGAAACCGGCCCTACCGGGCGCGCTGCAAGGCGTCGGCATCGATCAAAAGCTCGATCAGCAAATTCCCCTGCAACTCACATTCAAAGACGAAGCGGGACGCGCCGTGCCGCTGGGCAGCTTCTTTCAAACCGGGAAGCCCGTGATTCTGGCGCCGGTCTATTACCGCTGCCCCATGTTGTGCACGCAAATCCTGACGGGCCTGGAGAGCGCGCTCAAGGCTGTCTCTTTCAACCCCGGGCAGGATTTCGAAGTGGTCGCGGTGAGCTTCGACCCCAAAGACACGCCCGAGCTGGCGGCTGCTAAAAAGCAGACGTATCTGAAGCGCTACGGCCGGCCCAACTCGGCCAACGGCTGGCATTTTCTGACGGGCGAAGAGGCCCACATCAAGCCGTTCATGGATAGCATCGGCTTCCACTACAAGTACGACCCGAAGACGGATCAATACGCGCATGCCAGCGCCATCATGGTGGTGACGCCGGACGGGCGGGTCTCGAAATATTTCTATGGCGTGGAGTACTCGCCGCGCGACATCCGGCTGGGACTGGTGGAGGCGTCGGCCAACAAGATCGGCACTCCGGTGGACGCCATTCTGCTGTTCTGCTACCACTATGACCCGGCCACCGGCAGGTACGGCGCGCTGGCGATGAACATGGTGCGATTCGGCGGCGCAGCCTTCGTGCTCTTCGGCGGCGTGTTCCTGTTGATTGCCTTCCGCCGCGATGTGCGGCACCACAAACAAGCATTGAGACGGGTTGGATAAAAGTTCGCGATGGGAAAACTACCTCTATTTCCGGAACAGGCTTCGACGTTCGCGCCCGACGTGGACCATTTGCTCTTCTTCCTGCTGGCGGTTGCGGCATTCTTCACAATCGCCATTTTCGGCGCGATCTTTTATTTCGCCGTCCGCTACCGGCGCCGCTCGGAGCAGGAACTGCCGCGCCACGTGCATACCGGTCTGGCGCTCGAAATTGTGTGGAGCGTGATTCCCTTCGGCCTGACCATGATCATGTTCACCTGGGGCGCATCCATCTTCTTCCGGGAGAGCCGTCCGCCGGACGATGCCCTGCCCATTTACGTTGTCGGCAAGCAGTGGATGTGGAAATTGCAGCACCTGGAAGGGCAGCGGGAGATCAACGAACTGCACGTGCCGCTGGGGCGATCCATCAAGCTGACCATGACCAGCGAAGACGTGATTCACAGCTTCTTCGTGCCGGCCTTCCGCACCAAGCAGGACGTGGTTCCAGGCCGCTATTCCACCACCTGGTGGAAGCCTACCAAGGCGGGCAAATATCACCTGTTCTGCGCCGAGTATTGCGGCACCAAGCACTCCGGCATGATCGGCTGGATCTATGTGATGGAGCCGCAGGATTATCAGAAATGGCTCAGCGGCGGCGCGGCCACGGGCACGCTGGCCGAAAACGGCGAGAAGCTGTTCCAGGACCTGGCGTGCACCAATTGCCACAAAGCGGACGGTTCGGGCCGATGCCCCAGCCTGGTGGGAGTATTCGGAAAAGATGTGAAGCTGTCGGATGGCAAGATCGTGAAGGCGGACGAGGCCTATATCCGCGAGTCCATTCTTCAGCCCAACGCCAAAATTGTGGCCGGTTATCAGCCGGTGATGCCCACCTTCCAGGGTCTGGTGACGGAGGAAGGCGTTTTGAGTTTGATTGAGTATGTGAAGTCGCTGGGCGAAAAGCCGGCGGCTGAAAAACGTTAGACATATGATTACCGCAGCGGTACAAGAACGCGAGCATTACTTAAACGCCAGCTACGGCATCAAATCGTGGCTTCTTACTAAGGACCACAAGCGCATCGGGCTGCTGTATCTCGCCACCATCACCCTGTTCTTCTTCCTGGGCGGCGCCTTTGCCACGCTGATTCGCGTGGAACTGCTGACTCCGCAAGGCGACTTAGTCTCCTCGGAGACTTACAACAAACTCTTCACCATGCACGGTGTTGCCATGGTGTTCTTCTTTCTGATTCCCTCCATACCCGCCACGCTGGGCAATTTCTTCCTGCCCATGATGATCGGTGCGCGCGACCTGGCGTTTCCGCGCATCAACCTGTTGAGCTGGTATCTGCTGGTGATTGGCGGACTGTTCAGCCTGTTCGCCATGCTGGCCGGCGGAGTCGATACCGGCTGGACATTCTACACGCCTTACAGTACGTCGTATTCAAACACCTGGGTCATCGCGACCGCGCTGGGGATCTTCATCGCGGGGTTCTCGTCAATCCTAACCGGGCTGAATTTTATCGTCACCGTGCACCGCATGCGCGCGCCAGGTATGACGTGGTTCCGCATGCCTCTGTTCGTGTGGGCCAACTACGCCACCAGCCTGATTCAGGTGCTGGGTACTCCGGTGCTGGCAGTGACCATCGTGCTGGTGTTCTGCGAGCGCGTCTTCCACATCGGCATCTTCGACCCGGCACTGGGTGGCGATCCGGTTCTGTTCCAGCACCTCTTCTGGTTCTACTCGCACCCGGCGGTGTACATCATGGTGCTGCCGGCCATGGGGGTGATCAGCGAACTGGTGTCGGTATTTTCGCGCAAGCCGGTGTTCGGCTACGGCTTCGTGGCGTTTTCCAGTGTGGCCATCGCGGTGCTCGGTTTCCTGGTGTGGGGCCATCACCTGTTTGTCAGCACGCAATCGGTATACGCCGGCATGGTGTTTTCGTTCCTGAGTTACTTTGTGGCCATCCCATCGGCTATCAAGGTTTTTAACTGGACCGCCACGTTGTACAAAGGCTCGATCTCTTTCGATACCCCCATGCTTTATGCGTTCGGCTTCATCGGGCTGTTCACCATCGGAGGACTGACGGGGCTGTTCGTGGCATCACTGGGCATCGACGTCCACGTGACCGACACTTACTTCGTGATCGCCCACTTCCACTACATCATGGTGGGCGGGACCATCATGGCGTACTTGGGCGGGCTGCATTATTGGTGGCCGAAGATGACAGGCCGCATGTATCCCGAAGCGTGGGCCAAGCTTTCGGCGCTGGTGATCTTCCTGGGCTTCAACCTGACTTTCTTCCCGCAGTTCATTCTGGGCTATCTGGGAATGCCGCGCCGCTATCATGTGTATCCGCCGGAATTTCAAGTGCTGCACGTGCTATCCACCGCGGGCGCCAGCGTGCTGGCCGTGGGGTACATGATGCCCATGATCTATTTCATCTGGTCGCTGCGCTACGGCAAGGTCGCGGTGGCCAATCCGTGGGGTGCGACTGGGCTGGAATGGAAGACGGCCTCGCCGCCGCCGCTGCACAATTTCGACGAGACTCCTGTGGTCACGCACGAGGCCTACGACTACAGCACCGTCATGGGCGAGGTGATCGAAGTTGGCTAATCACGCGCACGAGGAAACGCTTGCGCTGCGCGAGCAGTTCGACACCGCCGAACAGCAGAAGGATGCCTCCACGCTGGGGATGTGGATCTTCCTCATCACGGAAATCATGTTCTTCGGCGGGATGTTTCTGGCGTACACCATCTACCGCTCCACCTATGCTGACGTCTTCGCGGCATGCTCCAGCAGCTTGAACGTGTACATCGGCGCGGCCAACACGGTGGTGCTGCTCTGCAGCAGTTTCACCATGGTACTGGCTGTGCGTGCGGCGCAGTTGGGCAGGCAGGGCGCGATTGTCTTCAACCTGATCCTGACGCTGTTTCTCGGGTTTATCTTCCTGGGAGTGAAGGCTTACGAGTGGAACGAGAAGTTCGTGGAGCATCACATTCCCGGCCCCGGCTTCCACTTCGAAGGCATCACGCAGCAGGGTCCCGCACAGCTTTTCTTCTCGCTGTATTTCGCCATGACGGGCTTGCACGCCCTGCACATGGTGATTGGCGCCGGGATTCTCTCCTGGCTCATCTGGAAGGCCCGGAAGGGCACCTTCACGGCCGATTATATGACCCCGGTGGACGTTGCCGGGCTGTATTGGCACTTCGTCGATATCATCTGGATTTTCCTTTTCCCGCTGCTTTACTTGATTGACAGGCACATGAAATGAGCGAGCACATCGATAGCGTCAAAACGTACGCACTGGTCTTCGCCGCCCTGATTTTCGCGACGCTCGCGACCACGGCGGTGGCATTCGTGGACCTGGGTCCCTTCAGCGTGGTGGTGGCCCTGGTCATCGCCGTCTGCAAGATGCTGCTGGTGGCCCTGTTCTTCATGCACGTGCGCCACAGCACAAAGCTCACGCGCCTGGTGCTGCTGGGCGCGCTGATGTGGCTGGGCATCCTGATTCTGCTGACGCTGACGGACTTCAGCACGCGCGGCGTGCTGGGCGTTCCAGGAAGGTAGGACTCTTGTCAGTTAGACTCGTGCTGGATCGAGTGCAGTAATCCCGGGAAAGCGCTTGAAGTGACCAGTATTGAAGGTCAGGATGTTCGACACCGAATGCACGTGCATGAGCGCCACCAGGTGGGCATCGTGAGTCTGCTTCCCTGAAATCGCGAGGGACGTAACAAGTTCCTGCCACATCTCAACCACAGCGGGACCGGACGGCAGCAGCAGGAAGAATCGCCGCAAGTTGGCGAGTTCGCTTGCGGCCCGACTAGCGGTCATGCCAAGGCCGTTATCGTCGCGGGAGCGTGTTGCCACGGCCCAGAACTCTATGAGGTTCTGCGGCGCGACGCAAAGTGCATCACCCAGAAGCCGGAGCGTAGTCAGGGAGTTCTCGGCGGCAGAATAATGCGGATGGTCAGGGTAAAGCGAGCGCAGCAAAACGTTGGTGTCGGCTAGGATCAGCATTTAAAGGCCGCGGTCACCGTAGATAGACTCACGGCTTATGGCCTCATCCGGCAGCAGCGGGAGGTTATCGGAGGCATGGCTTCGTGTCCATGCCTTGAACTCGCGAACCCATTCTCCCGGGGATAGCTCCGCAGCCGGGCCTGATGGTTGGAGGGCGATCAAAAGGTCACGGACCAACTCGTCGAGCGACACGCCCTTCGCCTGGGCTTCGGCCAGAAATGCTTGCTCGACGTTAGGCGGTAGGTTCAACGTGACAGTCACACGGGATACCTCACTACCTATAGGATAGCGTTAAAACTCAATCGTTCCTCAGCGCCTCTGCAGGCTCCACCCGCGACGCCCGCGCAGCCGGCGATATGCCGGCGATGGCCGCTACCCCTACCACGATACACGCCGCTCCCAACAGAATGCCTGGGTCGTTCACTGCTACGCCATAAATCATTCCTGGATGCAGATGCGGCGCCATGTAGAGGGCGCTTTTCAGTATGCGTCCCAGAATGAGCGACGCGCCCAGGCCTCCCGCCGCGCCTGCCAGGGCGATGCGCGCCGTGTGCGTGAAGGTCAAAGCCAGGATGGAGCGCGGCAGCGCGCCCAACGCGATGCGCAGGGCGAATTCCCGGGTTCGCTGCGCCGCGGAAAAGGAGACCGCGCCATAAATCCCCACCGCCGCGAGCAGCACCGCCAGGCCGGCGAAAACCGCTACCAGGGCCAGATTAAATCGGGCGCCGCGCAACCCGCTGCGCAGCCGCTCGTCCATGGTCGCCACGCTGTACACCACACCGTCCGCATCCAGGCCGCGCAGTTCCTGGCGGAGCGACGCGGCGATGCCCTCCGTTCCGCCGTTGGTCTTCAGCACCAGGTACATGGACCGCATAGGGTTCTGGGCAAACGGCAGGTAGACATCTTCGAATGGCACCTCGTCCACTCCCAGTTCCTTGGTATTGCGCGCCAGCCCGATGATCTCCACGCTGCCGGGCGGAATCGCGGAATCGCCGCCGGGCAACAGAGTCAAGCGGCGGCCCACCGGATTCTCGTCACCGAACATCAGCTTCGCCAGATTCTCGTTGACGATGGCCACTCGCGGCGCGTCGTGTTCATCCCCATTCGTGAATGCGCGGCCTTGCAGAAGCGGGATGCCCATGACGCGGAAGTAATCGGGGGTGATGACGCGCGCCAGAGAGCTCAACTCCGCGCCGGCATGCGCCAACGAGACGCCGGCCGGAAAGTCCAATGGCAGGCCGCCCGCCATCGCCGCGTGCTGGACGGCTGGCAGACTCTGCGCCTTTTGGAACAGCCGGCCGAAGAACAGCCTTCGCTCTTCAGGCGTGCTCTTCGGATTCCCGCCCGGAACAATGCGCATGGTCAGCACATCGTGTGGGTCGAACCCCAGGGGTGCCTGCTGCAGCCGCGAATGACTGCTCACAAACAGTCCGGCGCCGAACAGCAGCAGGAACGCGAGCGCCACTTCCGAAGCGATCAGGAAATCCATGCGCCTGCGCGTCCGCCGGTCGACAGTCCCGGCCTTCGACCCCGCCCGCAAACTCTGGTCCAGATCGAGCGTTCGCGACAGCAACGCCGGCGCCAGCGCAAATAACAAGGTCACAACCAGCGAGATCGCCAGCACAAACGCCAGCGAGCCGCCATCCATGGCGATATCCGCGGAG
>OKRF01000237.1 GCA_900290315.1 Candidatus Sulfopaludibacter sp. SbA3
GAAATCGCGGGTGCTGCCGCGTCCCCCGCGTCCGCCGCCGCGGCCGGCAGGCGGCATATCGTCCTGCGCGGTCAGCGAGAATGCCGCGAAGGCAAACAGGAAGGCGACAAACTGGGTGCGTCTCCACATGGATGGCTACCGATTATCCATCATGCTTGCGTGAAGTGCAAATGAGTCTATTCGTGAGGATTCGTGAGGTTATTCGTGTCGCAGAGCCACCATCGGGTCGACTCTCGCTGCCCGCAACGCGGGCACGATGGCTGCCAGAGTGCCAACGGCGCATAGCAGGCCGCCCACTCCGGCGTAAGTTACTGGATCAGTGGTTGAGACGCCGAACAACAGGCTGGCAACGAGTCTGGCGAGGAAAAGTGCCGCGACATACCCAATCGCCATGCCCAAAGCCATGAGCGCCAGCGCGTCTCGCAGAACGGCAAGCAGCACCTGGCGGGAAGCCGCCCCCAGCGCCATGCGGATGCCGATTTCGCGATTCCGCTGCGCCACCGCGAACGCCAGTACGCCATAGAGGCCGATGGCGGCGATCAGCGCCGCCAGAATTCCCAAACCGCCGAGCAGCGCTGCCGAGAGCCGTTCCTGTCCGAGTCCGGCATCGCGATAGGAGGCCAATGTCTGCGCCGGCCCCAGCGTCAGATCCTGATCCAGCACGTGAATCTGTTCGCGGACCGCGGCCTCCAGGCGTGCCGGATCGCCGCCCGTGCGGACCTCGAGGCTCATGCGCTTGACCACCAGGCTGAGGAACGGATTGGCGCCATACGTCTGGGCCAACGGGATGTAGAAACAGGGCCGAACCGTGTCGCGATAGTTGCGGAAACGGCCGTCGCGGATGACTCCGGCAATCTCGACCAGCCGCGGCGGCTTGAGAAACTGGAACTGCTTCCCGATGGGATCCTGTCCCGGCCAGAAGCGGCGCGCCATCACCTCGTTGATCACCGCGACGTCCGGTGCGCCTTCATGGTCCGTGCGCTGGAACAAGCGGCCGCGCAGCAGGGGCAGCCCGATAGCCTGGAAATACTGGTCGGACGCGATATTGAAATCCGCATTGGATTTCCATCCGGCCTCGCGGCTGGAGATGTCCAATGCGTTCCGGCCACCTCCCATCGGCGCCCTCGCCACCACCGCGACTCGCTCCACACCGGGCAGGCTGGGCAGGCGGTCCAGAAGATCGGCATAGAAGAGCCGGGCTCGCGCATCATCATATTTCCGTTCGGCGAGATTCAGGTTGAAGAGCAGGACCCGGCCGGCGTCGTGAGTCACGTCGGTCGCTCTCGCGTTCTGCAGTGTGCGCAGGAACAGGCTGGCCCCCACCAGAAGCACCAGCGAGAACGCCACCTGGACCACGACGAACGCGTTGCGCATGCCGAATCCATGCGCGTTGGAGCGCACCGCGCCCAAAGTCTGGCGCAGCGGGATGACGCCGAATAGCAGCCCGGTGAAAACCGAGAGCGCCAGCCCGAACGCGAGGACGCGGCCGTCGAGCCCGGCGTCCAGCATTAAGGACATGTGGAACGGCCGGTCATATCCCAGCAGCGCACGGGAAGTGAACGCCGCTACCGCAAGCCCCGCCGCGCCTCCCAGGAGGGAAAGCAAGAGGCTCTCCGTAATGAGTTGCTGGAGCAGGCGGCCCCGGCTGGCGCCCAGCGCGAGTCGGACGCCGATTTCCTTGCGGCGCTTGACGGCCCTGGCCAGCATCAGGCTGGCCACGTTGGCGCACGCGATGAGCAGCACCAGCCCGACCACCGCCAGCAGCATCCCCAGGAATGTGACCACCCCTCTTCGGGCGCTTACCGAAAACCGCGCCTCGTTGGCAGGCACCAGCAGCGCGGCCCATTGTAGCGGGCCATCGGAAAGCTCCTTCCAGATACTCCACTGTGAGGCCTGAAGCTGGCCGGTGAGACGCGAAATGTCCGCCTCCGCGTGGGCCAGATGAACTCCAGCCTTCAGGCGGCCCGTGACCGAGAGCCAGTGATTGCCCCAATTATGTTCCAGATCGTCTCCCTCGGCAAACCAGCACACCACGGGGTACATCATGGTAGGAACCCAGAGTTCGGGCCGCTCCTCGCGATCCAGCCGCAGACCGCCGAAATCTTGAGGCGCGATGCCGACTACCGTGAAACCCACGTCGTTGATCGCAACCTGGCGGCCGACAATCGCAGGGTCGCCGCCGAAGCGGCGCTGCCACATCGCGTGACTGAGGATGACGACCGGATCGCGGCCGGGCACGGCGTCTTCCTCCGCCAGAAAGCTGCGCCCCAATACCGGCGAGACCCCAAGCACGCCGAAGTAGTTAGCGCTGACCACTTCGCCAGAGACTTTCTCCACCTGAGAGGCGAGGCGGAGCTTTACGTCCACGTCGCCGTGGCGGAGCTTTACGTCCACGTCGCCGTACGCCGCCAATCCGGAGAACGAGTGACTGTGGTCCCGGAAGTAGACGTAGTCCGGATAAGACATGTTGTCCGTGACGTTGGAACTGCGCGTCGAGCGGAAGTTCAGCGACGCCAGCCGGTCGGATTCGGGCAGGGCCAGGGGCCGCAACAGCAGCTTGTCCACAAAACTGAAAATCGCTGTGTTGACCCCGATTCCCAGCGCCAGAGTCAGAATGACCACCACGGTGAATCCGGGCGATTTCCGGAGCGCGCGCAACGCATAGCGCAAATCCTGGAAGAGTCGCTCCCATGCCATCCAGCCCCAGGCCGCCCGGCAGTCTTCCTGCAGAAGCGCTGCATTGCCGAATCTCGCCCGCGCCGAATCGCCGGATTCCAGCGCCTTCATCTCCAGATGGAATCGCATCTCGTCCGCCAGATCGCGGTCGAACTGCCGCCGCCGGAACGGGAACAGCAGTTTGCGCCAGAGTTCACCGGGCCATTGTCCCATAGCGTAACTACTGGTAGTTTGATCCGAATAGAGGGCTCTGTCAAGGGATTTCGGTGCGACTTGTCCGATTCCGCCGGTGATATACTGCTGCCCGGGGAAAAGCGAAAAGATGACACGACGGGAATTACTGGCAGCGGCCGTGTGGTGCGCCACCGGCGAGGCGCAGGACTCGCCGCTACGCCACATGGGCGGCGCGCCGGCGGGCTTTCCCATGCGATCTCGCGCGGCCCGCGCCAGCGGGAAATCGTTCGACTTCGTCGAATACTGTCACGGCCTGGGCTTCGGCGTGGTGGAGACGCGCATCGACTTGAGCCATGCCGATGCCGTCAAAGACCTGCGGCAGAAGCTGGAAAGCTACCACATGCGCGGAATTCTGGACGTGCCTCTGCCTCGCGACGAAGCCGGCGTACCGGTCTTCGATGCCGCCCTGAAGGCCGCGCGCGAGGCGGGCGTGCAAACGCTCCATACCGCCATGACGCAGCGGCGCTACGAGGAGTTCGACAGCCTGGATGCATTCAAGCGCAGTTTCGAACGAAACCAGAAGACCATCGCGCTGGCTGAACCAGTGCTGCGCAAGTACCAAATGCGCCTCGGCATCGAAAATCACAAAGGATGGCGGGCGGCGGAACAGGCGGCATGGCTGAAGCGCGTGAGCAGCGAATGGGTGGGAGTCCATTTCGATTTCGGCAACAACGTCTCCCTATGTGAAGACCCGCTGGAGACCATGCGTAGTCTGCTGCCCTACATCGTCTCCTGCCACCTGAAAGACATGGCTGTAGAGCCTTATGAGGAAGGATTCCTGCTTTCGGAAGTGCCCCTCGGCGAGGGATTCCTTGATATCAAGGGAATGGTGGCGGCCATTCAGAAGAAGGATCCGAACATTCCCTTCGACCTCGAAATGATCACGCGCGACCCGCTGAAGATCCCGGTCTTCACCGGAAAATATTGGGCGACGTTTGACGATCAGTATAGTCCGCTGCCCGGCCGCGACCTGGCACACATCCTGGAGATCGTGCATCGCAACAAGCCCAAGAGCCCGCTGCCACGCACTACCGGGATGTCCGCCGAGGCACAATTGCAACTGGAAGACGAAAACGTGCGCAAATCCATCGAATACGCCCGGAGAAACCTGGATTTATAACGGTGTAACACCTCCAAACTCACCCCACACGCGCGGTACAATAGATCAGATCATTTCAGAGGAGGATGCGTGGAGGAGCTGCGTTCGACCCGGCTGGCGGCACTTGTGGTGTGTGCCACGAGGTTCCTTTTCGCGCAGACCGCTCCCACTCCCGCCACCGAAAAGGCGCTCCTCGACCGATACTGCATCGGCTGCCACAGCCAGAGAATGAAGACCGGCGGAGTGGTGCTCGAAGGTCTGGATCTGACCCGCATCCCGGACAATGCCGAAGTGCTGGAAAAGGTGGCGCGGAAGGTCAGGACCGGTGAAATGCCGCCGGCGGGATTGCCCCGTCCCGATGCGGCCACCATGGCGGGGCTGTCCCGCTGGATCGAGCAATCCATCGACCGGTACGCCACGGCCAATCCCAACCCGGGACGTCCGGTGATTCATCGCCTGAACCGGGCGGAGTATAGCAACGCCATCCGCGACCTGCTGGCGGTCGATACCAAGCCCGGCGCGATGCTGCCGGTGGATGATTCTGGTTTCGGATTCGACAATATTGGCGACGTCCTTTCGGTCTCACCGGCGCTGCTCGAGCGGTACATGACGGCGGCGCGCCGCATCAGCCGGCTCGCCGTGGGCGAAGAGTCCCTCAAACCCGCCGAAGAGGAGTTTTCCGCGCGAGCCCTGGGTATGCGCAGCACGCGCAACGAACGGATCAGCGACGACCTGCCTTTCGATTCGCGCGGCGGCATGTCCTTCCAGTATTACTTCCCCGCGGATGCCGAATACCGGCTACGGGTGAAGATCGGCGGCGGCGACAGCACGAATAACAACACACCGTACGATCTGCGGGTGCCTGTCAAAGCCGGTTTGCGCACGGTGGGCGTGGATTTTCTGCGCGACTCCACCAAGGCCGAGATCGCTACCGTCGGCGGAAGGCGCGGCGGTGGAGGCGGCGGAGGGGCTGCCGGCGCGGGACGAGGCACACCACCCCTGCCTGCCCAGATGGATTTGCGGCTGGATGAGGCCAAGCTCAAGCGGTTCACCGTTTCCGAAGGCGGCGGCAATCCGCAGGTCGATAAGGTGATCATCAACGGGCCTTATGATGCAACCGGGCGGGGCGACACGCCGAGTCGCCAGAAGATCTTCGTGTGCCGTCCTCCAGCCGGCGGGAAGGACGATGATCCCTGCGCCCGCATGATTCTCACCAGCCTGGCGCGACGCGCGTTCCGCCGGCCCGTGACGGACGCCGACATCCTACCCTTGATGGCTTTCTACAAGATCGGCAAGCAGGAAGGCGATTTCGATAATGGCATTGAGAAAGCCCTGCGCGCCATGCTGGTCTCGCCGGATTTCATCTTCCGCATCGAACGCGATCCGGGCGGCAAGGCGCCCGGCACGGTCTACCGCATCGGCGATCTGGAACTGGCGTCGCGCCTGTCGTTCTTTCTGTGGAGCAGCATTCCGGACGATACCCTCCTCGATCTGGCGGAAAAGGGCAAGCTGAAGGATCCGGTGGTGCTGGCGCAGCAGGTGCGCCGCATGATGGACGACCCGCGCTCGCAAGCGCTGGTGGATAACTTCGTGTCGCAATGGCTGACCCTCCGCAACATCGCGCTCGCCAAACCGGACCCCGACGCGTTCCCGGAATTCGATGAGAGCCTGCGGCAGGCCTTCTTGACCGAGACCGATCTGTTTGTGCAGAACGTAATGCGCGAAGACCGGCCGATCACGGAGTTGCTCGACGCCAACTATACGTTCGTGAATCAGCGGTTGGCCGAACACTACGGCATCCCCAACATTTATGGATCGCAATTCCGCAAGGTGACGCTAACCGATCCGAATCGCGGCGGGCTGCTGGGGCAAGGCAGTATTCTCACGGTGACTTCGTATCCGAATCGGACATCCGTGGTGCAGCGCGGGAAGTGGATTTTAGAGGCGTTGCTGGGCGCGCCTCCTCCTCCTCCTCCGCCCGATATTCCCGATCTGATGCCGAAAGGCAAGGATGGCAAGCAGGTGACCATCCGCGAGGCCATGGAAAAGCACCGTTCCAACGCCACCTGTGCTTCGTGCCATTCGCGCATGGACCCACTGGGCTTCGCGCTGGAGAACTACGACGGGGTGGGGAAGTGGCGGCTGCAAGAAGCCGGCAACACCATCGATCCATCCGGCAAGCTGCCGGACGGCACCGTCTTTCAGGGACCAGCCGGTCTCAAGAAGGCTATCCTGGCTTCGCATAGCGACGAATTTCTGGCCACCGTCACAGCGAAGCTGATGACTTATGCATTGGGCCGCGGGCTGGAGTATTACGACCTGCCGGCAGTCCGTTCCGTTACACGCCAGGCGGCCAAAGACGACTATCACGTCTCGGCGCTGGTAACCGCAATCGTACAAAGCACGCCGTTTCAGATGAGGAGGATCCCGGAAGAATGATCGTCACCAAGAAATCTCTGGCCCGCCGCACGTTTCTGCGCGGATTGGGCACCGCCATGACGCTGCCCTTTCTGGATGCCATGGTGCCCGCGCTAAAGGCCGGCGCCACTGCCAAACCCGCCGTGCGGACGGCGTTCGTATACGTTCCGAACGGGATCATCATGAAGGATTGGACTCCCGCCGCAGAAGGCACGGGCTGGGAATTCCTGGCCAGCATGAAAGCCATGGAGCCGTTCCGCGAGAACATGCTGGTGCTCAGCGGACTGGCGCAGGTCAACGGGCGCGCACTGGGTGATGGCGCGGGCGATCATGCGCGGGCAGGCGCCACGTGGCTCACCGGCGTGCATCCCAAGAAAACCGAAGTGGATATCCACGCCGGCATTTCGGCGGACCAGGTGTTGGCGCGGGAACTGGGCAAAGCTACGCAACTCGGCTCTCTGGAGATCGGGCTGGAAAGTCCCTCGCTGGCCGGAGATTGCGATTCCGGGTATAGCTGCGCGTACACGAACACGATTTCCTGGCGCAATCCCACCACGCCCATGCCGGTAGAAGTCAATCCGCGCGCGGTGTTTGAGCGCATGTTCGGCGATGGCGAAAGCACCGACCCGGCGCGATGTGGCGCGCCTTTCGTCGGGACTCGGAGCGCCGGACCGCAACAAGCTGGACCAGTACCTGGAAGCCATCCGCGACATCGAGCGGCGCATCCAGAAAGCGGAAGAGCAGAACGCCACCATGAAGATGCCCGTCATGGAACGGCCCTCGGGCATCCCCGAAGAGTTCGAAGATCATGCCCACCTGATGATGGATCTGCAAGTGCTCGCATTCCAGGCCGACATGACGCGAGTAGTCAGCTTCATGATGGCGCGCGAAGGCAGCAACCGCAGCTACCGTTCCATCGGGGTCACCGATGGGCACCACTCCTGCACGCACCACATGAACGACCCCGAGAAGATCGCCAAAACGCAGAAGATCAACACGCATCATGTGGAGACGTTCGCGTATCTGATCGGCAAGTTGAAATCCACGCCCGATGGCGAAGGCAGCCTGCTGGATCATTCGCAGATCCTGTACGGCAGCAGCATCAGCGACGGCAACGCGCACACCCACCACGATCTCCCCATCCTGCTGGTGGGCGGCGCGGCAGGGCAGGTCAAAGGCGGCCGCCACATGCGGTATCCCAAGGAAACACCGCTCAACAACCTGCTGCTCAGCATGATGGATTACGCCGGGGTGCGTGTGGAGAAGCTGGGCGACAGCACCGGCGAAGTGAAGCTGCTGTCCGGCGTGTAAACAATGCGACTGGCGATTCTGCTGGTGGTGGGAGCGTCGCTCTACGGCGCCGATCTGCGCGTGATCGACGCCATCAAGCGCCGCGACCACAAAGCCGTGACCGCGCTGGTGGGGCAGCACGCTGATGTCAACGCCACGGCGCCGGATGGCGCCACGCCGCTGGCGTGGGCCACGTATCTGGATGACGCGCCCACCGCGCAACTTCTGCTGCAATCGGGGGCCAAGGTCAACACCGCCGATGAGTATGGAGAAACGCCGCTCACGCTGGCATGCGCCAACGGCAACGCGGCACTGACAGCGAGCTTCATCAAAGCGGGCGCGGATGTCAACGCGGCGCGCTGGGACGGCGAAACGGCGCTGATGATCGCTGCGGGCACCGGAAATGTGGAAGTGGTCCGGCAACTCATCGCGCACGGAGCCAAGGTCGACGGCGCCGATTCGCGAAAGGGCCAGACAGCGCTGATGTGGGCGGCGGCAGAGGGTCATTCCGACGTGGTCGATCTGCTGATCAAGAGCGGCGCCACTGTAAACGCGGCCTCGAAGAGCGGGTTTAACGCGCTGGTGTTTGCCGCCGTGAAGAACGATTCCAAGAGCGTCCGCGCCCTGCTGGCCGCTGGCGTGGACGCCAATTATGCGCTGCCCGACGGCACCAAGGTGCTGCTGGTGGCGACCAGTTACAAGAGCGCGCAGGCAGCCGGGGCATTGGTGGATGGCGGCGCCGATCCCAATGTGGCGGATCGCGCCGGCAATACTCCGCTGCACACCGCGGCGCAGGTAGGCAGCGTGGAGTTGATCGAAAAGCTGCTGGCCAAGGGCGCCAATGTGAATGCCCGCACGCCTAAATCGACCCCCGGCGGCCGCGGTTTCGGCGGCGGTGGCGGCGGCGGATTCCGGCCGCTGGCCGGCGAGCAGACGCCGCTCATGATGGCGGCCAAGGCCAATCAGCCAGAGGCCATGCGCGCCCTGGTCAAGGGCGGAGCCGATCCCACCCTGAAAGCCTCCGATGGGTCAACCCTGCTGATGGCAGCGGCCGGCAGCGGCCACGTGGAAGCCGTGAAGTACGCCTACGAGCTGGACCCCAACACAGCGGCGCTCAACGATCAGAAAGCCACGGTCATGCACGCCGCGGTCACCGGCACGGGCAGCGTCCCGCAACCCGAGCTCTGCAAGGTGGTGGAGTTTCTGGCTTCGAAAGGCGCGCCGCTGAATGAGAAAGACGCGCGGGGCCGCACGCCGTTCGATATTTGCGATCCACTCCCGCTGGATCAGGTGCAGGATGTGCTGACCCGCCTGATTGTCCAGGCCGGCGGGGTTGCGCCAAAATCAAAGAGATGATTGTGATTGCGAGTGATCCGGCGGCGATCGGGATGGTTCGCAGCCTGTTCCAGGAATATTGGACCTCCTTCGGCTTCACACCATGCTTTCAGGGATTCGATCTCGAAGTCGCCGGGCTGCCTGGCGATTACGCTCCTCCCGGCGGACGGCTGGCCATCGCAATGGTGGATGGATCGCCCGCGGGCTGTGCGGCCCTGCGAAGGATCGATGCCGAACGTTGCGAGGCTAAGCGCCTGTACGTGCGTCCGGCATTTCGAGGCTGCGGCCTGGGCCGCAAGTTGCTGCACTGGGTGATCGCTGAAGCCCGCGCGGCGGGTTATCGCGAAATGGTCGGCGATACCATGCCGGTCATGAAGCAGGCACTGGAAATGTATGATCGCTTGGGCTTCGAACGGACAGCGCCATATTCGGACAAGCCTACGCCCGGAGCAATTTACCTCCGGTTGAAGTTGTAGTCTCTCTCTCTGAAATGGCTCTGCGGATTTTGAGCCCGGAACACGTCTCCCGACGGCCCCTGCCAAGGGTCCAGACCGCAATTGAGACCCCGCGAGAATGGCATGATGCTTGAGTGCTCTCCTTATC
>OKRF01000063.1 GCA_900290315.1 Candidatus Sulfopaludibacter sp. SbA3
GAAGATCGCCGCGCTGTCAGGCCGTTTCGAGATACTTCTGGATCGACTTTGCCTGTGCATCCCAGCCACGCGTGTTGTCCTGTAATGCCTTGGCCCGATACGCCAGCGACAGCCTGTCGAAGCCCGATTCCGTCACCGTCAGCAGCGTCCCACCGTCCCCGGTTTCCTCCAGGCGAAACTCGACTAAAGTGGTAGCTTCGCCCTCCGGCTGCTCCGCGCCCGGAATCCATCGCCATGCAAAAACCGCCGGCGCCTCTATGCGCTCCACCGTCACGTAGAGCTGAACATGCTCGTATCCCTTATTCGTAGCGCGCAGTTTCGCCCGCTGGTGCAGAGCGAACTTGCCCTCTATAAATTCCACGCCAAACCATTTCGCGAATTCGTTTTCGTTCGTGATCGCCTCCCAGACCCGCTGGCGGGGCGCCTTCAGAGCGATCTTCTTTTCGATCCTGTCCGTGATCGTTGGCTGCATGCAACCTCCAGGTTGCATATTACTCCATCCCGGCCGATTACGCAACTAAATAGTTGCATATTCGGCCCACTGGGAACCGGTCTCTTCATCGTGGTGTCCAACACTCCATGTTCGAACACGCAACTATGGCTGAGCCCCGCCATTCGCTCGGCGATTGGTTCGCGCGCGGCGGCATCGCATTGGCCTTCGTAGTTTTCGGCTGGGAAAAATTCCCGGCGGACTCGATGTGGCCCAAGTTCTTTCAGGATGTCGGCCTCGGCCAATGGTTCCGCTACTTCACCGGGGTGGTGGAAATCCTGGGCGGCGTTCTCGTGTTGATTCCCCGCACGGCGGCCGCCGGTCTGGCGCTTCTCGCCGTTACCATGGCGTCGGCGGCGCTGATCCTCATTTTTGTGCTCGGCCGGCCCGGCGACGCCGTTTTTTCAGGCGCCTTTTTCCTCGGCTTGTCGGCCTTCTGCTGGACTCGGCAAAATCGGTAACGCCGGCGATCTTGTCGCCGGTCCGCGAGCCGAGCAAGCCACACTATCCGAGGGTAACTTGACTCACTCCGAACCCATACCCAAACTTGAGACTGTGACTCTTGCCGGCGTTTTCGTGTTTCTCGTGATGGCCTTGATCATCAAAGCGGTGTTCCATCTCCAGATTGCGGCCGGACAGTCTCTTGGCTTTGAGACGCCGTCACTGTTCTGGATCTGCCGCGTGCTGGCCGTCACCTATCTGCCCACCGCCCTGATTCACGAGTTCGGACACTACCTGGCCGGCCGGGCCTGCAAGCAGTACTGCCGGCGCTTCGTGATCGGGCCGATTGAATTCGCCCACATCGGTAGCCGATGGAACGTCCGTTGGATTCCGATGCGCTACGCCGGCCTGGTTGACCTGGTGCCGTCCACCTTTCGCGGCTTCCGATGGCAGAGAGCCTGGTGCGCATCGGGTGGACCGATGGCTTCGCTCTGCGCCGCCCTGGCCCTGACCTGGCTGTCCCTGCGCACCCAGAGTCCCACGGTTTTCTGGACCCTGAGCTTCGCCGCCCAATGGTCCCTGGTGGGCTTGATGAACCTGGCGCCGATCCGCCTGGGTGGATCGACCTCCGATGGCCTCAAGCTGTGGGAGGCCATCCGTGGCGGCGCGGCCCTGGACTGGACACAGCGCGATCTTCTGACGCCGTCTTCCCACGCCACGCCTCTGCGCTTGCGCGACTGGCCGGGCGACCTGGTCCTCCGGCTGGCCAATGCCCCGGCCCACCCCGTCCTCCGCCGCTATAACTGCTATCTCGCCTACATCCACTTTCTGGACTGCGGTGACGTTGCGATGGCGGGACAGTACCTGGACAAAATGACGCTGGACTGGGCTGCCGGCGATCCGCCCGAATACGCTTTGGAGGCAGCCTATTTCCACGCCTTCCATCGCCACGACGCTGCGACGGCCGCGAAGTGGCTGGCGCTGGAGCCGAAGGACGCCGAGCCCTGGGTCCGAATGAGAGCGCGAGCCGCCATCGAAACCGTGTCAGATCACCCGGAGACAGCTCAGATGCTCATCGCCGGGGCCCTGGAACTGCTTAACGCCTCGCCCGCCTGCGGGGCGCATCAGTACGAAATCGATCGAGTAGGACAGACGATCGCTGTTTGTCGTCTGTCAATTAGTTAGGGGCGGATCGCCCCGCAAAACGGGATGAAAAACCGGCGGGTAGCGCCGCCGGTTGCACTGGCCGACCGGCGACAAGATCGCCGGCGTTACCCAGTCGCTGGGCCGGTTTTTCGACCCGTCAATTAGTTAGGGGCGGATCGCCCCGCAAAACGGGATGAAAAACCGGCGGGTAGCGCCGCCGGTTGCACTGGCCGACCGGCGGCAAGATCGCCGGCGTTACCGAGTCGCCGGGCCGGTTTTTCGACGCCGCGCTGCCTACTTCTTCGGGTCCCCGAACGTGATGGTCGATTCGCCCGTGTACTTGTGATAGTTCCTGAAGTCGATCGCATTGCGGCTGCAGAATGCCGAGCCGCGCTGGCAGCTCAACGTCTCCGAGTGCACCGGCAACAGGTACTGCTTGGCGTCGCCCAGGCGCGTGTACTCATAATCCGTCGCCGATTCCACATGATCCGTCGGAAAATCTGCCGGGAACCCATACGCCTGCATCTCAATGCGCAGCACCCGCCCCGTTTGCGGATCAATCCACACCGACCCGCGGTAAGCCGGTTCGTACGTCTGCCCGCCGAAATGAATGCTCCAGTTGGAGTGCTGGTGGTCTACGTTATAGTCGTAAACCTTGGCCGTAATTCCGGCAGACCGGGAGTCCTTTTTGTAATGGAAGTCGGCCGCGGTCCCTGGCGAGAAGAGATTGATCAGGATCGTGCCGAATTCGCCGGTGGACCAAGACCCGTCCATTTCTTCCATCTTCTTGTTGACCTTCCTGCCGTTGATCGTGACGTTCTTGTAGGTCTCTTGATGGTTTTCGTAAAGCACGTCGGTACTGACGATATCGATCGCCTGCCAGTTCGGTGGAGTGTTCTCGCTCTGGTAGCGGGCAATCTGCTCTGTGCAGACGTAGTTGGGAAGCATTTCGGTGAAATCCAGCGCTGCATCGGTGGCCTTGCGGATCAGGTCGTCACCCCCACGCCGCGCCATGCTGGGGTAATCTTCGTCGGCGCGAATGGCCCCGGAAGTGGCCGCGGGCGGCGCCATCCCCGGAGGCGGCAGCGCGCCGGCGGGATTAGCCGAATCGCGAGCCAGGGAAACTGGCGGATCGGGCGCATGCTCCCGAGCTTCATCCTGCGGCTTGCCGCGGCGCAACGCCGGCGGTCCCGGATCTTCGGTGTCACGCTGCGCCGGCGGAGCCACGTCCGTACCGTTGGTGCGAGCCGGCGGGGCATCCTTCGCTGGTGCATCCTTCCAGGTATCCACCACGGCGGGGTCATTGCTCTTCTGGTCGCTCTTGGCCGTGCTCGTTGCTGCGGACGCGGCCTTCTCCCAATAGACGTTCACGGCGATCATATTCCCCGCCGCGTCTTCGGGACCCTCTACGGAAACCTGGTCGCCGAGGTTGAATTTCGGGTCCTTGACCTCGTCGCCATTCTTAAAGAATTTGGTCTTGCTGTCGCGCTTGAAGTCCAGTACACGGTCATCGTCCAGCGCGATACTGACCATCTTGGCGTCGAACCGCTTCAACTTCCCACGAAAATTCGGCAGGGGGCCCTTGGTGCTCTCCTTGCTCTTGGAAGTGCGGGTCGGAATCGGAATGCCAGCCCCTCCCGGGTACTGGCCCGGATACTGTCCCGGATATTGACCGGGCGGATAGCCCCCACCCGGCGGATAGCCCCCACCGGGCGGATAACCTCCCGGCGGATACACCTGTGCGGAAACAACCCCGGCGGCCAAAATCGCGAGCAAAAGGGGCGCGCCGGCGCGGAATACACGTCGAGCGGGCTCTGGATGTTCCATCAGAGGGTGAGATGCGCACCGGTACCGTAAGGTTACGGGATTTTAATGGAAAATCCACAGGGCATGATATGCTGAACCTCGGTGAGTCCCCGTTCCCTATTGCTGGTTGATTCCGACCCCGCGGTGCAGGAACAGCTCTCCAACCTCCTCAAGCGCGACGACCGCAGCATTCAGACCGTGGTGGACGGCCGGGAAGCCCTGGATTACCTTCGCCAGGCCGCCATTGACGTGGTGGTAGCCGGGCAGGGACGCAACGGCTACGATGGCCTGAAGCTGGTTCGCAGGGTGCGCGCCCTTCGTCCCGCAGCCCGCGTGATCGTCACCGGCGACCAGAGCCCGGAACGCGTGGTCGGCGCCATCCGTGAACATGCGTTCAGTTACATCCACAAGCCGCTGGTCAGCCACGTGGTGGCCGACCTCGTGCAGCAGGCCCTCGACGGGCACAGCGGGAAGGACGATATCCGCGTGATCTCCGCCCGTCTGGAATGGATCACGCTCGACGTCCGCTGCAAGTTGGATGCTGCCGAGCGCACCACCCACTTTATGCGGGAGATGCTGGCCGATCTGCCCTCGCACACCTACGAGGATATTGCCGCGGCCTTCCGCGAACTGCTGATGAACGCCATCGAACACGGTGGCCTTTCCAATCCCAAAAAGCGCTGCCGCGTTTCGCTCCTCCGCACGGTCCGCTCCGTCATCGTCCACATTCACGACCCTGGCCCCGGCTTTTCCCTGGACCTGCTGCCCCACGCCGCCATCTCCAATCCCGACGATTCTCCCATCAAGCATGTCGAAGTCCGCGCCGAAGAAGGCCGCCGTCCGGGAGGCTTCGGAATTTTGATGACGCGCAATCTGGTGGATGAACTCCTTTATAACGAACGCGGCAACGCCGTCCTTTTCGTGAAGTACCTGTAGTCGATTCCTGGTGCTGTAGTCGAACGTGGGGATGGGGGTTAGGGGTTGGGGAAGGATGCGCTTCGCGCGTCTTTTTGAATTGTCTGCTCCAAGTTGTCAAAGATCGGTTGCGGTGGACGGGGGAAAACGGCTCAGGCAGCCTTGCGGAAGGTCTGCTTGGGGGCCGGGAAGTGCTTTTTGGCGGCGGCGAGGCGCAGGTTGTGGGCGACGCGGCTAGCGATTTTGGGGAGTGAAAAAGCAAATTGTGGGGGTAGGGCTTCAGGCGGGAAGTCGTGTTCGACGTTGTAGGCTTCTCCTTGGCTGGCAGCGTATTGCGCGAGGAGGGTGGCTTCTTCCACGGCTTGGTCGAAGGCGGCTTTGCGCTCGGATTGTAGTTGTTTGAGCATGATCATGTTCCTTTCCAGGCGGCGCTGGGCGCGGCTTTCGTAGAGGGACATGAGGTTGAAGTTTCTGGCTTCGCAGGCCCAGGTGACGGCCTGAGCGAAGGCGGCATCGATTTCGGGATGGTGGGCGAAGTAGTGGTCCGCTTCGGACATGCCCATGGAGAAGCGGGTGTGCTCGATGGCGGCGCAGCGCAGGAGGCGCCAGCGGTCGTCGGCGATGGAGTGGCCGAAGCTTTTCTCCAGGTCGCCTTCCACGGCAAGGGATGCGAGGATGCCCTGGCAGTGTTGGGTGTAGGCCAGCTCGTCGGCTGGGGTCATGATCATCACTTGGCCTGTCAGGCCGTGACGATACGCATTAAAGGCGCGAGGATCGCGCTGGGTGTTGGTTTCTGTCTCGATAGGTTCAGGGCACATAAAAGACTCCCTCAATTAAGATTTATCATGCCGGCTTGGCGCTGCCGGCAGGGGGTTTCACTAAGTAATTGAGATAAAGGGATTTATTCGTATGCAACTTTTGTGACTGGGTTTTCGGGCGTCTCACTTTTTTGGTGAATTGCGTGCAAGGGGTTGATTACGGGCGAGTTGGATCTCGGTGGACGCGAGTGTTGTAGTAATCGAGGGGGATCGAAGGGAGGCTCAGCCCTGTTCCCGTGAACGGCGTTTCACGGGGGATCGCGCTTCGGGGCTCAGTCGTCAGATTCCCGGACACAAGCCGAACTTGCGGGGAGTAATCTTGCCAGATGGTAGAATCAGCCTCGCGGAATGCCCACAATCAGCACATTTTACGGGATCTTGATCCGCATGTTTTTCAACGATCACCCACCGCCGCATTTTCACGCGCGATACGGCGAATTCGAAGCAACAGTTGAAATCGGCACCCTGGAGGTTCTCGAAGGCCAACTGCCACACCGAGCTTTGAATCTGGTCCGGGAATGGGCGATGATGCATAGAGAGGAATTGTTGGAGGACTGGCGTTTCTGCCGCGAGAACACCGTCCCAACGAGAATTGAGCCGCTGCCATGATCGGAGCCGATATTTCATGCACTGGGACGTAATCGAAGTCAAACCAGAGCCCGGCTACTGCCTCTTTGTAAGATTTAAGGACGGGGTGGCCGGACGCCTACAGTTACGGCCGGAAGAAATGACCGGTGCACTCGCTCCTCTACGGGATGAGCAATTCTTCGGTCAGGTGTTCATTGATTTCGGTGCGGTTGCGTGGCCCGGTGAGATCGATCTGGCACCAGACGCCATGTATGCTCAGATCGCCGGTCAGCGCGACGGGCTGCTGCACGTCGGATGAACCCAAGCCGACTTATCGGTAGCGATCCGTTCGGGTGGGGTGCCGTTAAGGAACGGCAGTGGGTCAAGCCCAAGGAAGCCCTCCCTCGAGGAGCTGCCGAGATCGTTGCACTCCTGCGGCGCATCGCGGGCCACATGCTTTCCGTGTCATCATAAAGATCTCTGGGATGACTCAACCGAAGGCGCTTTCCGCACACGTCCTACTGCATATTTCCAGGCAGCTTAATATCTCTCTGAAGTCCCTGGTCGCCACCATCGGGCTCCTCGACGAGGGCGGCACTGTGCCCTTCATCGCGCGCTATCGCAAAGAAGCCACCGGCAATCTGGACGAAGTGCAGATCCGCGACGCGCAGGAAAAGCTGGAATATTTTCGCGAGTTGGAAGAGCGCAGGGAAACCGTTCTGGCATCCGTCGAAGAACAGGGCAAGCTGACTCCGGAATTGAAGGCGCGCATCGAGGCCGCGCTGGAAAAAACCGAGTTGGAGGATTTGTACCTGCCCTTCAAGCCCAAACGCCGCACGAAGGCTTCTATTGCCCGCGACAAAGGGCTGGAACCCCTGGCGCAATTCCTGTGGGACCAGCAACCCGGTCCGCCGTTGGCCGAACTTGCCGCTACCTTCGTCAGCGAGGAGAAGGGCGTGGCTTCCGCGAAGGATGCGCTCGAAGGCGCCCGCCACATCATCGCCGAATGGGTCAGCGAAAACGCCGAATTCCGCAAGAGCGTGCGCGGCATGATGCTCGCCGAAGGCCTCGTGCTGAGCCGCGCCATCGAGGGCGTCGCCGATCCCGAAGGCAAGTTCCAGATGTACGCCCAGTACGCCGAACCGGCCGCCAGGATTCCCTCGCATCGCATGCTGGCCATTCGCCGCGGCGCCAAGGAAGGCATCCTCTCCTTCGAAATCGAACTGGAAAAAGAGAAACCGCTGGCCATGCTGCGCGCCCGCGTGATGCGCGCCCCGGGCGAATGGGTGGATCACCTGGACCTGGCGGTGGAAGATTCCTACCAGCGCCTGCTCAACCCCTCCATTCAAACTGAAGTCCGGCTGGAACTGAAGGACCGCTCCGACGAGGAAGCCATCAAGGTGTTTCGCGAGAACCTGGAGAATCTGCTCCTCTCGCCGCCCGCCGGCATGCTCACCGTCCTGGCCATCGATCCCGGAATTCGCACGGGGTGCAAGATTGCGGTGGTCGACGACACCGGCAAATTCCTGGAAAACTCCGTCATCTATCCTTTCGAGCCCAAGAACGACCTGGCGGGAGCGGTGAAGACTCTGGCGTCGCTCGTGGCGCGCCACAACGTGCAGGCCATCGCCATCGGCAACGGCACGGCGTCGCGGGAGACGGCCGGGCTGGTGCAGGATTTCTTGCGCCAGGCTGACCTGGCCAGGATTTTCAGCGTCTCGGTGAGCGAATCCGGAGCTTCCGTCTATTCCGCCAGCGATATTGCGCGCCAGGAGTTTCCCGATCTCGATCTCACCATTCGCGGCGCTATCTCCATCGCCCGCCGCCTGCAGGATCCGCTGTCGGAACTGGTGAAAGTCGATCCCAAGAGCATCGGCGTAGGCCAATACCAGCACGATGTGGACCAGCGGCGACTGAAGCAGAGCCTGGAAGCCACCGTGGAATCCTGCGTGAACCGCGTGGGTGTGGATCTCAACACGGCGTCCTGGGCACTGTTGCGATACGTCGCCGGAATCAACGAACGCACCGCGCAAAAAATCGTCGAGTTCCGCAATGAAAAGGGCCGCTTCCGTTCGCGCGTGGGGTTGACCGCCGTGCCCGGATTCGGCCCCAAGACGTTTGAACAGGCCGCCGGCTTCCTGCGCATCCGCGGCGGCGACAATCCGCTCGACGCCACCGCCGTTCACCCCGAATCCTACCGGGTGGTGGAGAAGATCGCCGCGTCTCTAGGCGTTTCCGTCAACGACCTGATCACCCAGCCGCAGTTGGTGGAAAAGATCAAGCTGGAAGGTTTCGCCACCGAAACCGTGGGCATGTACACCCTCGGCGACATCCGCGAGGAACTACGCAAACCCGGCCGCGACCCGCGCGATAAGTTCGTCGCGCCGCACTGGCGCGAAGATGTCAGGGACATCGCCGACCTGAAGCCGGGCATGACCCTGGAAGGCGTGGTGACCAACGTCACGCGCTTCGGCGCCTTTGTCGATGTCGGCGTCCACCAGGACGGCCTGGTCCACGTCAGTGAACTTTCCAATCACTACGTCAAGGATGCCAGCGAAGTAGTGAAGGTGGGCCAGATCGTGAAGGTTCAGGTGCTCAGCGCCGACCCCAAGGCCAAGCGCATCGCCCTTTCCATGAAGGCTCTCGCGCCTCCGCCGCCCAAACCCAAAAAGGCCGAGCCTTCCATGCAGGACAAGCTCTCGGCCCTGAGCAACAAATTCAAAGTCCGGTAGCGATTGACCACCGTGGGCCTCTTTTTCAGCTTAGGCTCTTAGGGGCGAAGCCCGACAAAGTCTTGCCGATCATCAGGCGGCTACGGGATTGCAGGGAACCGTACCCGTTCGCCTGCAGAGCCATTCTTGAAAGCAAAGCATCTCCCCATCAACTGCTTTGTCTCAGCCGTGCAGTTCGTCTACACGGTCACCCTGAAGATGCCGTGGAAGAAGGAGGACTTCCCACGCCCCCGAATAGAGGAAAAACTTCCAGAAGTTCTCTCCCCGGAGGAAGTCAGCGCCTCTTCGACAGCCTCAATGGACTCGAAAACCCCGCCGTCCTGTTGACTTGCTATGGCGCCGGACTCGGTATCTCCGAAGCCGTGTCCCTCCACATTGGCGATGTAGACAACCAGCGAATGCTCTTGCGCGTCGAACATGGAAAAGGCGCCAAAGATCGTTTCGTCATGCTATCTCCCACAAGGCTCTCCTTTCTTCGCGCTTACTTCCGCATCCAGCGTCCCCAAGGCCTCCCGGCTCTTTCCTTCTACAACAAAGAAGTCGTCTACGGAATCCTCTTCCGCGCCACCTCCCAAACGCTCCTCCTCACCGCGGCCGAACGTCTCGGAGTGGAACTCGGCATCTTCTGCGTCCTCCATAGTTGGGGCCAAAGTATGCACTTCCATCCGCACCTCCACTGCGTCGTTCCCGGCGGCGGTCTGTCGTTCCTCCAGGAACGGTGGATCGCCGCCAAGCGCAGGTTCTTCCTGCCTGTCAAAGCTCTCTCCCGCCGCTTCCGTAAGTTGATGTTGAAGGGTCTTACAAAGACTGTGTGGTATATGCTCAGCCTCCCTCGGGGGCCCCATCCATGTCTTGTAGTATCTCGGCCGCTATACTCACCGCGTCGCCATCAGTAATGAACGTCCACGTAAGCTGGAGGATGGTCAGGTTTCCTTCGACTGGAAAGACTACCGCGACCAACAGGGTCGAAAAACCGGCACAGCGAACGGGTAACGCCGGCGATCTTGTCGCCGGCCGGCCAGTGCAACCGGCGGTAGAGTCGAGGATGGGCGCGGGTGCTGACCGTGGGGCCGTCCCGTTTCCCATCCCCGCTCATCAAACTGGACGTGCGGATTTCCCGCATCCAGCTTTCCGACTGGATTCATCGTAGACTCACGAACCAGCGTCACCCAGCGGCCCAGGGAGGCGGAAAACTCTCATCTCCCCGTAGATCCGCTTCATGGAAAACTCACGGGTGCCTTGCGGGTGACGTTGTGAAAACCGGACTGCCACAGGACGGCGTAGTCGAACAGACCCTCGACGAGAATGACCTCCGGTACTGGCGGACCTGCTCCCACGAATACAAGCCACCCTTGGTGCCCGGCAAGAAGCGGTGAGGCGGGGCCGTAGCAGACAGGCTGCGGCCATAGAGGTTGTTTTCTAGCGGAAACACAATGCGATGCGTGTAGGCGTCGTATCCGGAGGCGGTTACCAAACCGGCTTGCCGCAACGTCTGGAGCGAGTGGCCCAGTTGCATCAGCTACGCTCGCAAGCAAGCGCCCGGCGCGTAGCCGATTCGCATGTGCTCGATCAGTTCCGGCGAGCGGACTCCGCGTTGGTACAGGTAGGCAACCGCCTCCCCGTGGCGGTGTAACTGCATGCGATAGAAACCTGCGGCTTGGTGCAACAGCGGCGGCAAGCCGCGCCATTGGTACAGCAACGCCACCGCTTGCGGGAACCTCACCTGGTGATACAGCTCGGCGAAACGAATCACATCGCAGTCGCAAAACGCCATTCTATATGTGGCGCAAGTAGGATTGGACGGCCAGAGCAGCGTGGGGTGCCTGGACGTGGATGCCGCGGGAGCGCTGTATCTGACGGGCTCGACGAACTCCAACTCGTTTCCGACCGTGAACGCGGCTGACTCGGCGAATCTTGCCGGATCCTTCACTCCGTTTGTCACTAAGGTCGCGCCTGACGGCCAGTCGCTGGTCTTCTCGACTTACTTCGGCGGCACCGGTCTGGATCTGTACGGCGACATCGCAGCCGGGCCCCGGGGGTGAGGTCTATGTGACCGGCATGGCGATGGCTCTGGACTTCCCGGTCACGGACCAGAGCGTCAGCGCCTCGAGCGGTCCCAAGGCATATCTCGCGAAGTTCAATTCCAATGGAACGCTGGCCTTTTCGCGGCTCTTCGGGGGTGGCGCCACCACAGCGGGCACCGGCATCGCGGTGGATGGCAGCGGCAATATCTATCTGGCGGGCGCCACTTCCTCCCCCAATTTTCCCGCTAAGAATGCATTTCAATCGCTTTCGATGAAGGACCCGGTGCTTAGCTCCATCCTGGGGCTGCGATCGGCATTTGCCGCGAAGTTCGCATCGGATGGCAAGACCTTGGTCTACGCGACGCTGGTGGGCGGCACAGGCGACGATGCCGCGACCGCGGCGGCCGAGGACGGTCAGGGCAATCTGTATCTTGCCGGATCGACTGGTTCGACCGACCTGCCGGTTCTCAACGCGGTGCAGGAGGGGCTGGCGGGCGCGCAGAACGGCTTTGTCGCCGAGTTGAATCCGCAGGGCAACGCCCTGGTATTCCTGACGTACTTGGGCGGTTCGCAAAAGGACACGGCGCAGAACCTGGCGCTCGGATCGCAGGGGTCTATTTACGTAGGCGGCAGCGCGACCTCGGCCGATTTTCCGGTGCTGAATGGGACCGACACGACGAAGTCGAAGGCGACCACGAACGCGCGTAGCGCCTTTGCCGTAAAGTTCGCGCCCGGCGGGCGGGGAATCATCTTCTCCACGCTGCTGGGCGGAAGCAAGGACGATGCGGGTAACGGAATTGCCGCGGATTCCGCGGGCGCGGCGTATCTGGCGGGCACCACTGCGTCCGCCGATTTCCCGCTGACCGGGGCATTCCAGGCGTCCTTCGGCGGGCAATGGGACATGTTCCTGGCCAAGGTGGTTCCCGATTCCGCTTCGGCCTCGCCCATCGTCGCTCTGCCCGCAAGCGTGGGCTTTACGATGATCAGCGGCGGCGCCACACCGGCCGCTCAAGGAATCGACGTGGCCCTTGCGGGCACGGGAGTCTCCGGCGCTTTCACTACGACCGCCAGCACGGCTTCAGGCGGCAACTGGCTATCCATCACGCCGGCCGCCAGCACGGCTTCAGGCGGCAACTGGCTATCCATCACGCCGGCCGCGGGAAGTGTCCCCGGCCAGATTGCTGTGTCGGTGCAACCCGCCGGTATCGGTGTGGGCCTGTATGGCGGGATGATTCAGATTGCGCCAGCTAGCGGTCTCGGTGCCGGTGACGTTTCGCGTGGTTCCACCCACGCCGGTGCTCACCTCGGTGACGCCCGCCGAGTTTGGCGGCGTGAGCTTCGCCGTGCTGAGTCCTCCACCGGCGGTGCCGACTGTAACGCTTACCATCTCCGGAACCGGATTTGTGACTGGCGCCACGGCGTGGGTGAGCGCGTTCACACCTGGGTACACGGTGTCGTATCCCACTACCTTCGTCGATTCGAAGACCCTGCAACTCAACCTTCCCGTGAGCGTAATGCCCGGTCCCTTGAGTCTGACGGTCTCCAATCCGGGCACGCCGCAGTCGAACGTGCTGAATCTTCTGGAAGGGCAGCCGATCATAGGCGCCGCGAATGTCACGGGAACGGTGGCGCCAGGGAACGCAGTTGTCATCGGCGGAATCAACCTCGGCGGACTGGTGCCCTTCGTCGCTCCGGTCGGCGGACCGCCGGTGACGACGCTCGGCAACACGCAGGTGTTCTTCGATGGCGTGCCGGCTCAACCCATTTCGACGTACTTCTTCCAGGTGCGTGCGGTGGTCCCGGCCAATGTCGCGGGAGAGGTCTGGACCAAGATCGTGGTGAAATACTTCGGCCAGAACTCCTTCGCGCTGACGGTGCCCACGGCAGGAAACTCGCTGCCTCCCGACCCGCTGGGCCCCGGCATCTCGGGCGTGCTCAATCCGAGTGGGCAGATCAATTCAGCCATCAGCCCCACTACTGCTGGCGAACTGGTCACCCTGGTAATCGACAATAGCCAGGTAGCGCCGGGCGCAGTGGCGGTGTCGGCGACAGTCGGCGGTGTGCCCGCCACGGTCACTCCCGTCCCGAACCCCGCTCTAAAGCCTCCGGATAAGACGTTCCTGAACCTGCAAATCCCGGCGGGGGCACCAGCCGGCAGCGCCGTGCCGATCACGGTGCGGTTCCAGAACACCGAGGCCACGGCTCGCTTCGTGGTAGCGATCCAGTAGGGGAAGTTTGGGTCGCCTCCGCTGCGAGGTGATTCATGGGGCAGGCATTCCTGCAGGCCTAAGCGCCAAGCGGAACCTGGATTGGCTGCCCCCATCTGTTCGCACGAGGCTCTCAATCTCTCTGCCCGGTCCAGTGTGACTACCCGGATCACGTTACTCGGAGGGGGCGGGACTTTATAGCATTTGGGTGTGGCAAGCCCACCGAGAGCCGGCGGTCCAACGGCCAAGTCCTCCCTGACGGCGTAGTGTTTACCAATGCCTCCGGGTGGATTGTCGTTTTAATGCGGCCGATCTTTCATGGAGGCTGTCCGTCGGGTCCGTCGGACGAAGCGCTCAAAGTCCGATGGATTGGCGCTCATTTCTTCTTTTCGTTCGAGCTGTGTTACCAGTGAAGGCCCCCAAAGCCCGTCCGGCGGGCTCCTGAGGCTGGGTGGCCTGGTTCTCACAAAAACCGCTTGCAGTCCCCGCCTTCACTGTGCAGAATTGTCGTGGGTCGTCTTGAGTGATTGGCCGCCCCACCGCCCTGGATCGGGCAGAGATTGGCCGGTCATGTCCCCCACTCGTACAAAGCTCAGATTGATCGCGCCGCTCCGGTGACCTCGTAGTTGGCCCCAGAAACGGCCTTCTGGGAGATCAGTCCCGGTAAGTCCCGATCTAGTCGACCGGGAAAAATGGCGGAGCGCCGATGTCGGTGCGACGTGCCCCGTTAAGTGAAACGCGTTGAGGTCAGCTCGCCTTCTTTTCGAGGGCTTCGAGGCCGCGCAGGCGACCTGCTCAACAAGCGCTAGTTCCCGCTAGGCCTCTGCACGTGATCGATCACCAGAAACTGGCCACGTCCCTTTGCCGGTTGCAGCAATAACCCCACTTTGCGTAGCGCGGACGCGATTGCGCCCGTCGGATCGGTTGCGGCCGGCGCCGCTCCGGGGTCGCTGGGCGCCGCTGTCATCGGTCCGAGTCTGAGGTCGGCCAAGGTCAGCTCCAGACGGATATCGTACCGTCCCGGAAGACCCGTCTTGTCGATGACATCCCGCTCCAGGGTTAAACCGAACCGGAAGCAGAGATCTCCCATGGTGACGCTCTCCGAATACATTCCGCTGCCCTGGCCGGATAGAGGCACATGGAACCCGCCGCATAGGATCGTGGGTCCCTTTCCCCACTCGCGCGAGGCCGGCGGCTTCATGTCCGGCGTTTGCGGGATGCAAGCGCCTTCTTTCGCGGGTTGCAGTTTCGCGCCGCCCTTGGCCACCGTCAACTCGTAGACCGGCACTTCCCGCGTCTCCCAATGGATCTTCAGCTTGAACCGGTCTTCCAGAATGGCTCGCAGCATGGGCCCGCGCATCATCTCGGTGGTGGCCGGGCCCTCTGCTTTTGCGTCGATGATGAAGCGGTCACCGGCGATCCACTTTTCCTTGCCATTGATCGGCTGCTGCATCTGCCAGTAGGGCTCCGGGTACGCCGGCTGTCCGATGAAGCTGCGGGGCCAGGGCTTCCCATCGGGGTACATCAGGTATGCATTGCGAATCAGGGTCGGCAAAGTGAGGCAGTCGAAGCGTATCCTACCGGGAGAGGACGGGATGGCGTTTCCTCCCGGGTTGGTTTTCCAGGGGTCGTCCTTACAGGTCTTGATCGAGACCACCTCGAACCGCGGCAGCGGCTGGCCGATCGCAGGCAAGTGACTCAGAATCAACGCCGCCCACAGCGTTCTCATGCCTCGGAGTGTAGCAGGATTGCCTGGCGCCGGGCTGCGACCGTGATCGCAGTCCCGGCGCGCAATTTGGCGGACAATTGAACAATCTCCTACAATAGTTCCGCCAACGCCATGAAACTGCCAAGCCTCTTCCTGGTGCTCACCATGCCGCTCCTTGCATCCGCTCAAACCAAACCCCGCGCCCGCGATCTGGGTGTCTCCCTGGAGGGTACGCCGGGCCTCCTCAACGCCATCACCGACGTGCCCGGCGTGCAAGTGGGACACCGCACCTTGATCTCCGGCACCAGCGTACGTACTGGCGTCACCGCCGTCTGGCCGCGCGGCAAAGCGTCCAGCGACCCGGTCTTCGGTGGTTTCTTCTCGCAGAATGGCAACGGCGATATGACCGGCACCCACTGGCTGGAAGAATCCGGCTTCCTCGACGGGCCCGTCATGATCACCAACACCCACAGCGTGGGCGTTGTCCGCGATGCCTATCTGGCATGGCTGGTGAACAACCAACGCAAGCCCGGCACCAACACCTTTGATGGCGGCTTTTACACTTACCCCATCGTGGCCGAAACCTATGATGGGTATCTGAACGACATCAACGGCTTTCATGTAAAGCCGGAGGATGTGGCCGCGGCCCTGGAATCGGCGGCCTCCGGTCGCGTGCCGGAAGGCAATGTGGGCGGCGGAACGGGCATGGTGTGCTACGGCTTCAAAGGCGGCATCGGCACTTCGTCGCGCAAAGCCGGTGCTTACACCATGGGCGTGCTGGTGCAGTGCAATTGCGGCAGCCGCCGCCAGTTACGCATTGGCGGACTGCTGGTGGGGCCGCAAATCGCCGTCGCCAGCCTCGGCCATCCCTATCGCGAGGACACCGGTTCCATCATCATTGTGGTAGCCACCGACGCCCCGCTCCTGCCGCACCAGACCAAGCGGCTGGCCCGCCGCGCCACCATGGGGCTCGCCCGCACCGGCTCNNNNCCCGCCGCGCCACCATGGGGCTCGCCCGCACCGGCTCGACCTCCGGCAACGGATCCGGCGATATCTTCCTCGCCTTCTCCACCGCCAACCCCAACGCCGCCGCAGCCAAACAGGCCACCAACGTCGCCATGCTCCCCAACGACAATCTGAACCCGATCTTCGAAGCCGCCGTCCAAGCCACCGAAGAAGCCATCATCAACGCCATGGTCGGAGCCGAAACCATGAGCGGAGTCGACGGCCATACTGTCACCGCCCTCCCGCACGACCGCCTCCGCGAGTTGTTTAAGAAGTAGGCAGGATCAGCTTCAGCTTGGTGTGTCGCGTAGTGATGTGCATGCAAGGGGTGGAAGTCCCCCTTTGGACCGTAGTGACCGGCGGGCCGTAGGCCTTGCGGCGCCGCGTTCGCCCCAGGCGCCCGCGACGCGATACAATCGTGTCCGAAACGCGGAGGCGGGCATGCGGCAACTTCTAGTGACGATCATTTGCAAGGTGGCGCTCTATAGCCAACCGGCAGGCAACGGGCCGTTCGGCGGGCTGACGGCGGACGCATCGAGCCGCAAGCCGGTAGGCGCGTGCAAGGGACTGCGCAGCCTTACCTCCCTGGAGCTTTCCGTGATTGGCGCCACCGTGATTCCGGCATCGGCCACCGCGCCGGAGCATTGCCGGGTCAGCGTGATGGCACAGCCCGAACTCAATATCGAGGTGAATCTGCCTTCGGCGTGGAATGGCAGGCTGTTCATGTTCGGCAACGGCGGATGGGCGGGAGAGGCATTCGACACGACGGGGCGCGCGGCGAGCCGGGCGAAAGGGTTGAGGGCCGGGTTCGTGATGGCGGCTACCGATACCGGCCACTCGGCCGCGCTGGAAGCCGGCGCGAGCTTCGCGCTCAACCGCCAGAAGCTGCTCGATTTCGGATTCCGGTCGCTGCACGTTACGGCGGAGATGGCGAAGATGCTGGCGCGGACTTACTACGGAGCGGGTCCGGCGAAATCGTATTACGAGGGCTGCTCGCAGGGTGGCCGGCAAGGACTGACGCTGGCGCAGAGATTCCCGGACGATTTCGACGGCATCGTGGTGGGCGCGCCCGCCCTGTATCAGACCGGAACGCACCTAGCGCGCGCCTACTGGATGCAGGGATTGAACGCGAATCCGTTTCCCGCGTCGAAGCTGGGACTGTTGGCGGCGAAGGTCTACGAGCAGTGCGACGCCAAGGACGGATTGAAAGACGGGCTGATCGACGATCCGCGGCGCTGCGATTTCAAACCGGCCCGCGACTTGCCGCACTGCGTCGCGGGGAGCGATCAGGCGGATTGCTTCACGGCGAATCAGATTGCCGCACTGGAACGGATTTACGGCGATGTGATGAGTAATGGGAAGCGGTTCTTCCCCGGCTGGCCGGTGGGCGCCGAAGTGGCCGGACCCAATGGGCAGAGCGGCTGGATCGGGCAGGCGGTCCATGCGGCCAACGGCAGCGGAGCGTGGACTTCGTACGGGTTCAATTTCCAGCGTTATATGGTGCCATGGGTCAAAAACGCGAGTGGCGAGATGGATGAGGCGCGCGTGTTCAGCCAGTTCGATATCGACAAGGATCCGCCGCGCCTGGAAGAATTGCGGCAGATTCTGGACGCCACGGACCCCGATCTGTCGGCCTTCCGGAAGCACGGCGGCAAACTCCTGATGTACTTCGGGTGGGCCGATCCGCAACTCAACGCGAGGATGGGGGTGGAGTATTACGAGCAGGTGGTGGACAAGATGGGGCCGTCGACCGACGAGTTCTTCCGCCTCTTCATGGTCCCGGGAATGTTCCATTGCGGCGGAGGCGTGGGGACCAGTCAGTTCGATATGACGACTCCCGTGCTGCGGTGGGTGGAAGGGGGCACGGCGCCGGTTCGCATTGAGGCCAGCCGGGTGACTGCGGGCAAGGTGGTGCGCACCCGGCCGCTCTGCGCGTATCCGCAAACGGCCCGGTACAAGGGTGCGGGCAGCATCGACGAAGCAGCGAACTTTACCTGCGTGAAGCCGATGGAGTGAGCGAGGGAAATAACCTGCGGGTGTCGTAAGGGGCAAATCGGACGAATTTCGAGCCTCTCTCGAAAATGCGAACTACGTATACGCCGCAAAGCGGTGGCAGTCGGCTCATGAGGTGAGGCCTCACCCGCCCTGATGAAAATGGGGGGGAAACGCGTCGGGATTTCGCGAGGGGGCAAACTCGAGCCAGGCACGAAGATTCGCCAAACAGCGGCGAATTTCGAGCCTGGCACGGGTTTGCGGCGGACACCCGGCACCGAAGGAGACAGACGACAAAAAACGATCGTCTGTCCCACGGAGCTACCACGGTTTGTCGCGTATGTTTGGAGCGATGTTGCGGCGGCGGCCGATTTGGTCTACAATTCAGAACTAATGTCGGACCATTATCTGGGCGAGTTCGAGCAGATCGTCCTGCTGGCGGTGCTGCGGCTGGGCAAGGATGCATATGGCGTGCCGATCCGGCGCGAGATTGAGAAGCGCTGCGGGCGGAAGGTGACGGTGGGGGCGTTGTATTCCACGCTCGACCGGCTGGAGGCCAAGGGATATGTGAGCTCGTGGTTCGCCGATCCGACGGCGGAGCGCGGAGGGCGGTCGCGGCGGTATTTCCGTTTGGAGCCGGCGGGCGTCGAGGCGCTGGGGCGCGCGAAGGCGATGTTCGAGCGGATGTGGAAGGGGGTGCGGCTTGCCTAAGNNGCGATGTTCGAGCGGATGTGGAAGGGGGTGCGGCTTGCCTAAGAGTCCCCCGGCGATGGCGGAGCGGCTGCTGCGGCGGCTGGTGCCTGGCCGTGAAGGCGAGATGATCGCGGGCGATCTGAGCGAGGAGTTCGCGGCGCGGGGTGGCGGGCGGATCTGGTATTGGGGCGAGGTGCTGAGCTGCGCGGCGGTGCGGATCTCGCCGCACCGGCCGACGGCGCCCGGCCTGCGGCAGGACCTGCACTACGCGGTCAGGCTGCTACGGCGGAATCCGGGATACACGCTGACGGCGATGGTCTGCCTGGCGCTCGGAATCGGGGTGAACAGCACGGTGTTCAGCATGGTGAACGAGCTGTTCTGGCAGCCGCTGCCGCTGCCGCACTCCGGCCGCCTGGCGATCGTGGGGCGCGCGGACGGCGGAATGACCTGCTCGTACCGTGATTATCTGGAATTCCAGCGGCGCGCCACCGGGCCCAGCGGCAGGCTCTTCTCCGGGCTGGTGGCGTTCGACGATATGCTCGTCCCGATCGATAACGGCGGCTTGAGCCAGATGGTTGGAGCGAACGCGGTGACGGCGAACTTCGCGGACGTGCTGGAGCTGCCGGCACAGCTCGGGCGCTGGTTCCGGCCGGAGGACGGCCGGGTGGGCAGCGACCTGGTGGTGGTGATCAGCGACGGCGCGTGGGGGCGGATGTTCGGCCGCAGCCCGGAGGCGATCGGCCAGCGCGTGCGCATCGGAAGGCAGCGGTATCGCGTCATCGGCGTCGCGCCGCCGGGGTTCGTGGGCATGTCGCCACCGCATGCGGTGCAGCTCTGGATGCCGCTCGCATCGCAGCCGGACGTGCGCGATCTGCTGGCGAATGCGGGCGAATGGGAGCGGCCGCTGGTGCGCCTGATCGGGCGGCTGGCGGACGGCGCCAATACGCGCGAGGCGGAAGCTGGGCTGCGGCCGGTGGACGCGCAGATCCGGCGCGATTTTCCGCGCGAGAACGCGCCGGCAGGGGCCATCACGGTAGCGGTGGCGGCGGGTGCGTCGATGCCGGAAGTGCGCCAGGCGGCGGCGCCCATGGCCGCGCTGCTGCTTTCAGTCACGGCGGTGGTGCTGTTGATTGCCTGCGTAAATGTAGCGAACCTGATTCTTTCGCGGTCGGCGGTGCGGCGGCACGAGATGGCGGTACGGCGGGCGCTGGGCGCTTCTCCGTGGCGGCTGGCGCGGCAGACGCTGGCGGAAGGCGCGGTGCTGGCGGCGGGCGGCGCGGTGCTGGGGATGGCGGTGGGATATGGCGGCGGGCGGCTGCTGGCGCGCAACCTGCCGGGGCTTCCGCACGGCGGAATGCTCACGTTGCGGCTCGATCTGGACTGGCGCGT
>OKRF01000104.1:0-12009 GCA_900290315.1 Candidatus Sulfopaludibacter sp. SbA3
GACGCCGGGACAGCCGTTCGTGTTTGAGTTGACCCCCCCCATTGCTGCCGATACAGCGGCCGGAGGAGATCCCTTCGCGGGCAGGCTCGCTACCGCCATCCGCGACCGCAAGGGGAAGGTGGTGGCTCCGGCCCATGCCCCGGTGGAGGGCCGTCTGCTGAGGGTGGAAGTCCGCCGGACTGCTCCGCTCGCCGCCACCCTGGTCCTCAAGTTACGGACGGTCGAAATTGGGGGCGTCCCAGTCCCGTTGACGGCCGATCGCGATTGGAGGAAGCTTCTGAGCCAGAGAAAGGGTCAGGTCGAGATACCGATGTCCTTCCCGTGGGAGCGGAACTCCGGAGTTTTCCGGGTGCAGGGGGAACACGCGGTGATGAAGGCGGGCTCCCAATCCGACTGGATCACGGAGGCACAGTAAGCCCCCACCTTTGCTGCATCCTCTTTGGCCCTGCCGGACGTATCTTCTTATAGATGCGGATTTTATTGGTAATCATCGTGGCGGGAACGGGATGCGCGGTGGCGCAGACCCCGGACGTGCAGGACATCATGTCCCGCGTGGCGGCCAATCAGGCGCGGACCCAGCAGATGCGGCGCCAGTATGTCTACACCCAGAAGCAGACCCTGCGCCTGGTCCGCGGCAACGGCAAGATCGCCCGCGAAGAGCGCCGCGAATACGTGGTGACGCCAGGGGCGCAAAAGGTCAAGAAGCACCTGGCGAAGTTCGAAGGGAAATACGAAAGCAAGGGCAAGTACACCGCCTACGACAAGCCGGAATACCACTACAAAGGCGTGGACATCGATGGCGACCTGATCAACGAACTGTCGGAAAACCTGACCAACGACCAGAAATCGAAGGATGGGATCTCCTGCGACCTGTTTCCGCTGACCGGCGGGGAGCAGTCGAAATACAAATTCCGCCTGGTGGGCGAAGAGAAGTATCGCGGTCACGATGTGTACCGGGTGGCGTTCGAGCCCGATGGCAAAAAGCACGAGGAAGACGAAGCCATCTGGAAAGGCGATGCGCTCATCGATCGCAATGAGTATCAGCCGGTGCTGGTGATCACCAAACTGGCTTTCAACATCCCGTTGGCCGTCAAGATTCTGTTGGGGACGAACATCAAGGGGTTGGGGTTCACGCTGTCGTACGAGAAATTCGAGGATGGGTTGTGGTTTCCTGTAAGCTACGGCGGTGAATTCGATGTACGCGGGCTGTTTTTCTACAAACGCGTGATGTCGGTGGCGCTCACCAACAGCGACTTTCACAAGCTGGACGTGAACAGCAGCGTGGCCTACGCCATGGACGATAAGTAAGGACGCCGTGATCGGATTGGTAAGCACACCTCAAGTCGGTCTGGATTTCGACGCGCTGATGCGGCAGCACCAGTCGATGGTGTTCAGCCTGGCGTATCATTTTTTGCATGACCGCGAGGTGGCGGAAGAGGTGGCGCAGGAGGTGTTCCTCAGCCTGCATCGCAATCTGAAGAATATCCAGTCGCCGGCGCATGCCGGGTTCTGGCTGCGCAAGGTGACAGTCCAGCGGGCTATCGACGAAGGCCGGCGGCGGGCACGGCGCCCGCAGGTGGCATTGGAAGATGTGGCGGAACCGGCGGCGCATCACGCACAAGAGGATCCGATGTTGCGGGACAAGCTCCGCCGGTTGATTGCGACCTTGGCGGAAGGCCCACGGGCGGTAATGATTTTACGGTACCAGGAAGACCTGGACCCGGCGGAAATCGCCGAAATATTGGGAATGCCGGTGGCCACTGTGAAAAGCCACCTGCAGCGTTCCCTGGCTTTGCTGCGCGAGAAACTGGCGCGGCGTTCTATGGGAGAAATGTGATGGATTGGCTGGAACAGGAACTCAAACAAGCGCTGGATCGAAAGGAGCCCTCGCCTGATTTCGCTGAACGGGTGAGGCGCCGCACGCGCGGCGATGGCTTTCGAACCGCCCTCTGGCCCCAACGGTGGCTCGCCGCCGCGGCGGCAGTAATCGTCCTGGCCGGTGTGGGCCTGGGCTATCGGGAATACCAGGGCCAGGTGGCCCGGCAACAGGTCATGCTGGCCTTCCGGATTGCCGGCGCCAAGGTGAATCATATCCAGACGCAGGTGAAGGAACGGATGCGATGAAGAGGGCGCGCAGATTCGCGCTGCTCGGCTCGCTCTGTTCCCTGTTGTGGGCCCAGCAGTTCAAATTTAATCTGGACCACCTGGCCGGCAAGGCAGCGGACGTGGTGGATATCTCGCTGAACGGCCCCATGCTGCAATTGGCCGCCAGGTTCCTGGACAGCAAAGATCCCGATGAGGCCACCGTGAAGAAGCTCCTCAACGGCCTGGAAGGCATCTACGTCAAGAGCTTCGAATTCAAGAACACCGGCGCATGGACTCCGGCCGACCTGGATGCCGTCCGCAATCAGTTGAAGACGCCCGAGTGGATGAAGATGGTGGGTTACACCAGCACCGAAGATGGGGAGACTGCCGAAATCTACATCCATATGGATGACAAGAAGATCAACGGCGTCGCCGTGCTGGTGACTGCGCCAAAGGAACTGACGGTGGTGAATATCGCGGGCGCCGTGGATCTGGATTCGCTCTCCTCATTCGGCGGCCATTGGGGCATCCCCAAGGTTGTGCCGCCGCCCCACAAGAAATAGACTGGCATTGAGGACTCCTCTATGCCGAAATTCGCACTGTCGCGCCGTGCCTTCCTGGGCACGGTAGCGGCTGCTTCGTACGCCTCCGCCGCCGATGAAGGGTGGACCCAACTGTTCGATGGCCACTCCCTGGAGGGCTGGCGGCCCAGCGAACACAAGGAATCGTGGACCGTTCAGGATGGTGCGCTGGTGGCCGATGGAGGCCGCTCGCACCTGTTTTATGTGGGGCCTTTCCACGGCGCCAACTTCAAGAACTTCGAACTGGACGTAGACTGCCTGGCGCGTCCGTTGTGCAACTCCGGAGTCTACTTCCACACGGCGTATCAGGAGTCGAACTTCCCGCGCAAGGGGTTCGAAATCCAGGTCAACAACACCTATGTGGGCGAAGNNTCATTGGCGACGACCAGTGGTTCAAGATTCGCGCGCTGGTGCGCGGCAAGAGCGTGCAGATCCGGCTGAACGATCTGCTGGTGGTGGATTACGTGGAGCCGACCCCGCCGGTGATTCCCGACAGCAACCTGGAACCCGAGCGTTTTCTCGATCGCGGCACCTTCGCGCTGCAGTGCCACAATACGGGGTCTGTCGCGCGCTTCCGCAGCGTGCGCGTGCGTCCGCTGCCCGACGATACGCCCACGCCGGCCGGCCCCGCGCCGGTGGTGGACGACGTGTTCCGCGCCATCATCAACGATGGACGCCACAACATCCCCATGGTGGACTATCACGTCCACCTGAAGGAAGGGCTCACGCTGGAGCAGGCGCTGGCGAAATCGCGCCGCGACGGCATTGAGTACGGCATTGCCATCAATTGCGGTAAGGGCTTCCCCACGGAGAACGACGCGGCGGTCCGGGCGTACTTCGACAGCATGAAGAGCCAGCCCTGCTTCGTCGCCATGCAGGCCGAAGGGCGCGAATGGACAGAGATGTTTTCGCAGAAAGCCGCCACGTTGTTCGATTACATCTTCACCGATTCGATGACCTGGACCGACAATCGCGGCAAGCGCATGCGGCTGTGGATTCCCGAGGAGGTGGGCGCCATCGCCGACCCGCAGGAGTTCATGAGCACCCTGGTGGACCGCGCGGTGGGGATTCTGGAACACGAGCCCATCGATATTTACGCCAACCCGACCTTCCTGCCCGCCGTGATTGCCAAGGATTACGACCGCCTGTGGACCGAAGAGCGGATGCAAAAAGTGATCGGCGCAGCGGCGAAGAACGGCGTTGCCATCGAGATCAACAATCGCTACAAGCTGCCCAGCCCGGCGTTCATCCGCGCCGCCAAGGCCAGCGGCTGCAAGTTCAGCTTCGGCACGAATAATACCGGCCCGAACGATCTGGGACGCTGCGAATATGGCCTGCAGATGGTGGACGAATGCAAATTAGTGTGGCAGGATTTCTTCGTTCCTGGCTCCTTGTACCCCAAGGCAATCGAGCGCAAGCCTGGCGCGCTGAAAGGGTGAGGGGCAGGCCTGGCCTGACCGGGACACCCCGTTCGTGAAAAATCGGTACCAGTTTTCATTTGACACCGCTCTTGTTCCGCTCTACTATATATCCGTGACGGATGTATGAAGCAATCACCCGACCCGCAGAGCATGCTGCCGCTCACCGCGCCCGTGTTCCACATTCTGGTGGCTCTCGCCGCCGAGGAACGGCACGGATACGGCATCATGCAGGATGTCGCCAGGCAGACGGACGGCGCCCTGCAACTGGGCCCCGGCACCCTCTATGGATGCCTGAAACGCATGCTGGCGGCCCGCTTAGTGGAAGAATCCGACGAACGGCGCGACCCGGCGCTCGATGACGAACGCCGCCGCTACTACCGCATGACCGGCTTCGGCCATCAGGTAGTCCGCGCGGAGGCCCAGCGCCTGGCCGGCGCCGTGAATGCCGCGCGTGCGCGCCGCTTGCTGAGCCGCCCCAAACCTGCCGAGGCGGAAAGAGGCTGAGCATGCCGCATTCTCTGATGCTGAATTGCTTCTGCCGGCTTTATCATGTGGCCCTCTACGCCTATCCGCCCGATTTCCGCAGGCGTTTCGGCGCCGAAATGGTGCAGGTATTTCGCGACCGCGGGCGCTGTGCCGCGAGTGCGCATGGCCTCGCCGGCCTGATGGGTTTCGGCTTCCAGGCCGGCGCCGATTGGATGCTCAGCAGCATCCGGGAAGGAATCGCCTCTATGACTATCCCTACTCCTCTTTCAGGCACGGCCCCGCAGCCGGCCGCGGGCATTCCGGCTTTCTCCATGTGCGACGATTCGCTCCCGCGCACCAGCGCTCTGCTGAATGGAGCGGTGCTGGCGGCGGCCTTCCTGGCGGGAGTCTGTCTGTTGATCCAGCGCGGCGGCAGTTTTCCCAATGTGCTCATCGGGTCGCACGAGCCCAGCCATTCTCACATCCTCTCCGCCACCACTTCCGCGCCTCCGGTGGACCTCACCACCACCGTTCAGGTGCGGCCCGAACCCTCCGAAGCCATCCCGCTCTATTTTCGACTCCTGACTATCGTCTCCGCGCTGGATGCCGACCACGACGGCGTCATCTCCGCGGCCGAGATCGTGAACGCTCCCGCGGTCCTCGCGAAACTCGATGCCAACCACGATGGCAAGCTCGACGCCGACGAGTGCGGCGGCCATTTCGGCGACGAGCCCCAGACCGCCGGTCCCACTCCAGATGAGCTCACCCAGACCCTGATGGCGTTCGACCGCAACCACGATGGCAAACTGGAGCGCAGCGAAGTGCCCGAGCGTTTGCAGGGCCTCTTCGACCGCGGCGACCAGAAACACAGCGGCGTCCTGACGCCCGGCGACATCCGCCAACTGGCCCAAGCCGACAGCGCGGCGCAGGCCCCACGCGGGCTGGATCCGCAGTTCCTGCAGCGCGCCCGTCTCGCCTTCATGCACATCCACCCCATCCTGGCCGCGCTCGATGCCGACCACAACGGGGAGATCTCCGCCGCCGAGATACGCAACGCCCCCGCCATGCTCCGCACGCTCGACGACAATCGCGACGGCAAGCTGACGGTGGACGAGATTCTTCCCGACCCCGTCGCTGCCGCGGCGGCAGAGTTCCTGAGCGTCTTCGACACCAACAACGATGGCACCATCTCGCCGGAGGAATGGAGCCCCGCTTTCGGCAAGCGCCTGCGCCAGGCGCTCACTCGCGCCGGGGGCGGTAACCATGGCCTGGTGACTGAGCGGGACCTGGTCAATCAGATTCTCCTTTTTCCCGCGGCCCGCCTTGGCGACGCCACGGCGTACCAGGAGATGCAAAACGCCACCCATCAGGGCTTCAAGGCCATGGTGAGTGCCGCCCGCACACGGGCGCTCACCGGTAACGCCGGCGGTCTGGCCGCCGGTAGTCCCAAATAGTCATTCACCCGGGCCCCGAAACAGTGTATCTATCAGGTGTAATCTAAACTGTAGACACGCATGCCAGCCGGGCTCCGGGTGAGCGCACTCCTCTTTTTTGCGGCGTCGACCGCAGCGGCCCAGCAGGAGCCGCACGCCACCATCCGCATTACTGTCACGCTCGTCCAGGTGGACGCCGTGGTGACTGACTCCAGCGGCCGCCACGTCCCCGGCCTCGGGCCAGGCGATTTCGAAATCCGCCAGGACGGCGAGGTCCAGAAGCCACCTGAGCTACATCCCGGAACTGCCGCCGCAGCCGCCACCCCCGCCGGCCAAGGACAGAGCCCCCATCGGTACCCTTGCCCCCATCAGCCCGCAACAGGTGAAACGCACCGTGGCCCTGGTGGTGGATGACCAGGCACTCTCCTTCACCAGCCTGGTCCGCGTGCGCGACTCTTTGCGCAAGTTCGTGCAGCAGCAGATGCAGCCCGGCGACCTGGTGGCGATGATCCGCACCGGCGGCGGCGTCGCCATCCTCGAGCAGTTCACCACCGACCCACGTGTGTTGCTGGCCGCCATCGATCTGTTGAAGTGGCGCTTCAACGGCCGCACGGGCCTGATTCCGATCCGACCGGAGTCCGGAGCCCCGGCGGCCCGCCCCGGCGATCCGCAATATCTGGATTACGGAGTGACGCTCACTGCCCTGGGAGCCTTGGGCACGCTCCAGCAGGTCATCCACGGCATGCAGAGGCTCCCCGGCCGCAAGTCCATCGTGTACCTCTCCGACGCTCTGCGCGTCGATGCGCGCATCAACGACGCGCTGGACCGCCTTACCGACCTGGCCAATCGCTCCGCTGTCTCCATCTACGCGATTGACCCCCGCGGCCTGAGGACCGACTCCATGAGAGAGGCCGACGTTGCCGAGCAGTCCGACGATTCCTTCGGCCCCATGATTCCGGGCATGACCGAAACTCGCGGCGCCGCCGAGTTCCGCTCCCAGGAAGGGCTGGTCACGCTGGCCCGCCGCACCGGCGGCCTTTTCTATGCCAACAACGACATTGCCGGCTCCATCCGCCGGTCTGCCGACGATCAGTTGGGATATTACCTGCTCGCTTACACGCCCAAAGAGGGCACCTTCGAGAAGACCTTGCAGAAGGCCAAATTCCACCGCCTCTCGGTGAGTGTGAAGCGGCCCGGTTTGCATGTGCGCTGGAAATCCGGCTTCACCGGCGTCCCCGACGAAGTCGCCGTGGCTGACCTGGCGCCCACCCCGAAGACGCGCGAGCAGCAATTGCTGGAGGCGCTGGCATCGCCTTTTCTCGCCACCGGACTGAAAGTCAGGCTGACCTCGTTTTATTACGATTTCGGCGCAGCCGGAGCCTACGTGCAATCGCTCCTCCAGTTCGACGCCAAGGACCTTTCGTTCACGCGTCAGGTAGACGACAAGTGGCATACCCGTGTGGACATCGTCACGTCCGCCTACCGCAACGTCAACCTGCCCATGCAGCAGTGGCAGCGGTCGCAAGAGATTGTCCTGCCTGACGACCAGTACAGGAAAGCGTTGAAGGAGGGTTTCCTTTTCCGCCTGTCCGACCCGATGAAACTGCCCGGGTCATTCCTGATGCGTGCCGTGGTGCGTGACGCGGTCTCGCAGCGCATCGGCGCGGCCAGCGAACTGGTGCAGGTGCCGGACACCCGCAAAGGGCAACTCGCCGTTTCGGGAATCATTCTCAATCTGGCTCCCGCGGGAGCCATTCCGGATGGCCAGCCGGTGGACGACATCGCGCCCAAGGATGGCAGCGCGGAACCCTGGAGCGAAGGCGGCCCGGCCCTCCGCCGCTACCGCCCGGGGCAGCGCATCCTTTACTCTTTCATCGTGGTGAACCCCAAAACGAAAGGATCCACCAAAACCACCGATGTGGAGTATCAGTTACGATTATTCCGTGATGGCAAGGTGGCGTTCACCGGCGCATTCAACCGGATTTCCGACGAATTCCGTATCGATGGCCGGCGCATCGCAGCCGCCGGCCTGCTGCACCTGAGTGCGCGATTCCCGCCGGGAGAGTATCTGATGCGGGTGGTGGTGAACGACAAACTTGCTCCAAAGAAGCAGGCTCACGTGGCCCAGTGGATCGATTTCGAGGTGGTCCCATTCACTACCGTGACCGCTTCGCAAAGCGGAGTCCCACAATGACGCGATGGCTTTTCGCCGTGCTGCTGGCTGCCTGCCCGGTGTGGGCCCAGGTCGAACTCAATCCTCCCCGCAGCCCGTCGGTCATCACCGTGGATGTGAACGTCGTCAATGTCCTGTGCACCGTGCGCGACCGCAAGGGCGCATTTGTCAAAGATCTCCAGAAGACCGATTTCCAGATGCGCGAGGATGGCAAGCCCCAGGAGATCCGCTACTTCTCCCGCGAAGTGGATACGCCGCTTACGGTGGCTCTGATGCTGGATGTTAGCGGCAGTGTCGCCAACATCCTCGGAATCGAAAAGGCAGCGGCTGGCCGTTTCTTCGACGAGGTGCTGCGGCCCACCGATAAGGCGCTGTTCGTGGGCTTCGCCCAGACCACCGCCGTTTGGCAGGATCTCACCGGAAGCAAGCAGGAACTCAGTAGCGCCCTCGATGCCGCGGGCCCGTTCGTCCGAACCCCCACGTCCGAATTCCAGCCCCGAGGCGGAACGCTGCTTTACGATGCGGTGAGTCTGGTCGCGTCCCAGAAACTGGCCCGATTGCCCGGGCGGAAGACCATGGTCATCATTACCGATGGCCTCGATAACGGCAGCCTGGTCACGGTGGAAGATGCCATGAAGGCCGCCCAGCAGGCGGACGCGGTGGTCTACGCCATTCATTATGAGGACCAGGGGTATTCGGATCGTTACGCCGGCGCCGGAGAGACCGCGCTCCGCCATATCGCGGAACCCACTGGCGGCCGCACGTTCCACGTCTCCGCAAGCCTCCCGCTGGAGGCCATCTTCGATATCATCCGCGAAGAGATGCGCAGCCAGTACGCCATCGGATTCACCTCCACCAACACTGCCAAGGACGGAAGCTATCGCCGCCTGGAGCTCAAGACTACCCGCTCCGGCCTCAAAACCCAGGCCCGCGAGGGCTACTATGCACCCAGGTAGCGGGTGGGGTAGACTGAATACGATACGCGTCGTATGCCTACACCCGCACCCACCGAAGCCGAACTGAACATCCTGAGGGTATTGTGGCGATCCGGTCCCCGCACCGTTCGTGAGGTCCACGAAGAGCTCTACCGCAACACGGATGTGGGCTACACCACCACCTTGAAGCTGCTGCAGAACATGTTCGCCAAGGGAATTGTCAGGCGGAACGAAGACCAACGCCAGCATATCTATGCGGCCGCGGTGTCGGAACAGCGAACGCTCAACGAACTGGTCCGGCGGTGGGTCGATCACACTTTCGCCGGTTCGCCCGCTGCGCTGGCCATGCGCGCGCTGGACGGCAAGCGTGTCACCCGCGAGGAACTGAAGTCCTTGAAGGCGCTGATATCCCGGCTGGAAGAGCGCGAAAGAGGTGGCAGATGACCTACCCCATGCAACTGATGGGTTGGGTGCTGCTGCACGCCGGATGGCAGACGCTGGTCATCGCACTGTGGCTGGATCTGGCGATGCGGCTCATGCCGCGCGCCTCTGCCCAACTGCGTTATCGCACCGCCGCGCTGCACCTTGTGGCGGCGATCGGCGCGATGGCGCTCACGCTCGCGGTTTCGCACGCCAGCATGGCCGCCGGTTCCCACATGGCGCCCGCACGCGAGGTACCGGCGGGATGGTTTCCCGCCATGCGCCGGGGAACCGGACCGTTGCTTGCGATCCTGGCATTCGTCTGGCTGGGCGGAGTCGCGGTTGCCCAGGCGCTGCTGGCAGTCCGTCTGATTCGCCTGCTCAGGCTTCTCCGCCACTCCGAGCCCGCGCCGGCGGAGATCCGGGCAGCCGTCCAAGAACTGTCCCGCGGCATCGGTCTGCGCCGGCCGCCGGAGGTCTGCTGCGCGGATGTCGCGTCTCCCATGGTGGCGGGCTGGCGGACCAGCGCGGTGGTGCTGCCCCGCGAATTCGAACGGATGCATCCGCCGGCGGAGGCCCGCGCGCTGCTGGCGCACGAACTGGCCCACGTGTTGCGGCGCGACTATGCCGGCAATCTGCTGCAGCTCATGGCCGCTTCTTTGCTCTGGTGGCATCCCGGCGTGTGGCTCATCTACCGCCGAATGCGGCACGAGCGGGAATGCGCCAGTGACGAGCAGGCGGTGCGGATCACCGGGTCGGCTGCCGGGTTGGCGAATGGCCTGTTTCGGCTGGCTGCCGCTTCCGTGCCGTCCGATGCCGCCCTGGTCGCGGCCCATTCCAGCGGACTCGCCGACCGCATTTCCCGCATGGCGGAGCCACCCGCGCGGTGGGGCGGCAGATTCGCGCCGTGGCTGCTCCTCGGCGCCGCCGTGCCATTGGCGGCCATCGCCATCGCCGCCGGAGCGGCCGCACCTCGCGTGGAAACGCTAACCCGGGCCTACGCCGCCAGTTCCCTTGGCCCGCCGATTGTTTTCACGATTCAGGCGCACGATCCGGCGGGCACTTTCCTGGTTCGCATGTTTCGCGGACGCGTTGTGGATATCGTGCTGGGGCAGGAGCCCGTGCCGCCCACTCATGTCATGCAGCACGGCGACACCGTCACGGTCATGGGCCGGACTGGCCAGGAACTGCTCCGGCTCGAAATCGACCCGCGCGGCGGGTTCCGCTGGACGCCGCGCCGGGCTTCGTAAGCCCTTTCCCCAAACGAATCCTACTCCTCCCTCAGAGCGACGGTGCAATCCACTCGAGTAGCCCGGCGCAGAGGCAGATAAAGGGCAACCGGAGAAATCATCAGAACCGTAGACGACGCCAGCGCGATGGTCAACGGGTCACGCGGATGCACCTGGTATAGGAGGGTTTCCAGAAAGCGGCCGAGCACCAGGCTCCCGGCCAAACCTACCGCCAAACCCACTCCGATCGGCACGAGACTCTGCCGCATCACAAGTTTGCCGATGGCCGCGGGCGATGCGCCGACCGCCATCCGGATGCCGATCTCGCGCGTGCGTGACGCAACAAGATTCGACAATACGCCATAGATCCCCAGCGCGCCCAGAACCAGCGCCAGTCCCGCGAAGATCTCCAGCAGGAGGGTGTTAAATCGCCGCTCTGACAACGCCCGATCCACGTAATACTCCATCGGACGAACCTCTAGTGCCGGCAAGGTACGATCCTGGGACCAGACGGCGTTGCGCAGGACTGCGGCCAGGGCCATAGAGCTTCCTGCGCGAACCAACAAGGTCGCCTTCGGAACTCCCACCGTGAGGTGGAAGATCGTCGGACGATTGCCGTTCTCCGCGCCCATGGCCCTATAGTCGGAGACCACCCCGACAATCTCGGAACTGATCTTCTTGTCGCCATCGAGCAGAATCCTGCCTAGCGGGTTCTCGCTCGGAGAGAATTTGCGGGCAAAGGTGCGGTTCACAGCGACGAGCGGGTGCCCGCTCTCGGAGGTCTGCAAGTCACCGGAGGTGAACCAGCGGCCCGCTTCCAGCCGCAGGCCGATGGTTGTGAAGTAGTCGGCACTCACATTGGCCTGGTCGGCGATGGGGAGTGCGTCCATCGGCGGGTCGGGCTGGCCGGCGATATAGAAGTTCGAGAAACCCAGGCTATGTAGCGGCAAAGCGTCCGTTACCGCGGCAGCAGTAACGCCCGGAATGGATTGGACCCGGTCGATCAGGGATCGGAAGAAGCGCGATCGGCTCGGGCCATCGGGATACGATTTGGCCGGCAGGTCGATATCGGCGCTGGTGAGGCGCGTTGTGTCGAACCCGACGCCCGTGGCCACCACTTCGTGGAAACTGCGGATCATCAGGCCCGCCCCCGTGACCAGCATCAGGGCGAGAGCAACCTCTACAGCAATGAGGAACTGCCTGCTCCGGGCGCGTCCGGCGGTTGTGCCCCACCCCCCACCCTTCAACATGGCGCTTAGATCGGGAC
>OKRF01000104.1:12019-24302 GCA_900290315.1 Candidatus Sulfopaludibacter sp. SbA3
CCCCACCCTTCAACATGGCGCTTAGATCGGGACGGGAAGCACCCAGAGATGGAATGAGGCCGAACAGGATTGTGGTAAGCAACGCCGCGCCGGCCGCGAACCCGAAGACCGGAACATTGATGGCGATCAACTCCGGCCGCTGGATATCGTCGGGCTTGAGCGTCAACATGAGACGGATGGCCCACTGCGCCACCAGAAGGCCCAGCGCTGCTCCGACCAGGGATAGTACCAGCGCTTCGGAGCACAACTGGGCAACAATGCCCCCGCGCGTCGCACCGAGAGCCAGGCGAACCCCGATTTCGCGGTACCGCAGCGCGGTACGCGCCAGAGTCAGATTGGCGAGATTCGCACAAGCAATCAGCAGGAGAAACCCGACCGCGGCCATCAGCACATACAAGGCCCGGTGCACCGCGGGATTGGTATCTTCCACCGAAAACGGAAACATCGCGGTTTGCCAGCCCTCATCGAATTGGCCCTGGGACTTTTCCAGGCGTTTGGCGATTCCCGCCATCTCCGCCCGTGCCTGTGCCAGCGTCACCCCCGGCTTCAGACGAGCAGGTACGTTCAGTGCCCGTTCGCGTTCATCCTCCAGCCCGTTCCAAAGGCGTGAGAGCGGCAGCCATACATCGGCCTCTACCTGGTCATCGCCTTCGTCGGTGGAGGGCAGGTGGAACTTAGGCGGCAACACACCGACGATGGTATAGGTAACACCGCCCAGGTTGAGGGCGCCGCCCAAAGCGCCAGGATCGCGATGGAAGTGCCGATCGAACCACGCATCGCTGAGCACGGCTACGCGGCCGGCGCCGGGGACATCTTCGCCGGCCGTAAACACCCGGCCAATGCGGGCCTGCGCACCCAACATCGGGAAGACCCCAGCGGAAGCAAACCCGGCCTTAACCCGGAGCGGATGGTCTCCGCTGGTCTCTTCCAGGGTCATTCCCCGATAAGCTTCAATGGCTGCAAAAACGGTGCTCTGGCGCTTCCATTCCAGATAGTTCTTGCGGGCCACCTGCATCCGATCGCCAACCGGCGCCGGCAGCCCGGGGAACCGCTCCCAAATGAATACCAGGCGCGCAGGATCGGGATACGGCAGTGCGTTGAAGACCACGCTGTCCAGAACGCTGAAGATCGCGGCGTTGGCCCCAATTCCGAGAGCCAGGATGCAGATGCACATGAGCGCATAAGCGGGGTTGGCGCGCAGAGTATGAAAAGCATATCGGAGGTCGCGAGCGGGATTCACGACCACATCCTATCAAAACGGCCGCAACAATCCTGCTCCGCAAACGCCCCGGGTCAGAGTGGTCTGACCCCAAGCGCGGCAAAGTCCGGTCCCGGCCTCTTGACAACTACGATCCGCATCGTATACGATTGGCATCGTACATTATGCGTACCATCTGGTTACTGCTACTCATCGCCCCAGTCCGGGCGGAAACTCAAACTGCGATTCGGGCGTTGACGGAATTGTCACGGGTCTGCGAGAGCGATGGAATGCTGCTGTGGCGCAAATCCCTGTGCGGCAACATGGTGCTGGTGGACCCATTCACCCGTACTGCGGTNNTTGGCGCACGAATCCTTCCATCGCATCCAACCCGGGCTGGGGCTGAACGCGTCGGATGCTCCCAACGCCCACCTGGATAGCGAAGCAGGCCGCGTCTGGCTCCGCCTGGAACTGCGCGCCCTGGCCCGCGCGATGCGTTCCGAAGGCGCGGACGGCCGCCAGAGCGCCGCCGATGCGATGATATTCCGCCTGTGCCGCAACCGCCTGTTTCCCGGCTCCGAAGCCATGGAAGCCGCCATGGAAAAGCAAGAAGGACTGGCCGAGTACACCGGGGCCTTCATCGGCCTGCGGGCAACCGGCGAAAACATCGGCCGCGAAGCGCGCATCGTGGAAAATTGGGAAGACAACGACGCATTCGCACGCTCGTTCGCCTATGCCACGGGGCCGGCTCTAGGACTGCTGCTGGATCGGTATGCGGCCGGATGGCGCGGCCGCGCCGCATCCGCCTCGCTCGGCTCCATGCTGATTTCGGCACTGAATGTGAAGGTGTCACAAGATCTTGAGGGCGATGCGCGCAAGCGGGCGGCGTCCTATGGCTACTCCGCTGTAGCTGCCGCCGAACGCGAACGGGAAGAGCGGCACCAGGCCCTACTGGCGGAACTGACAGCTAAGTTTCTGAACGGCCCCACCTTGGATTTTCCGCGAGCGCAGGAACTGCGGCGGAATTTCAATCCCAGTACACTGGTGCCTTTCCCTCCAAACGGAACGTACTATCCCACCGGTACCTTTTCCGCTGCCTGGGGACGCCTGCAAGTGCAATCCGGCGGCGCTCTGCTGGCGCCGGACTTACGCGTGCCCGCCCCTGCCGATCCAGCGGCACGCCCCCTTCACGGCGAAGGCTGGACGTTGCAACTCGCACCCGGTTGGACCATTCGACCATCGGAACGCGCCGGCAGTTTCGTGGTGGCAGCGGAACAGAAGTAGCTCGATTACGGAGTCACTGTCAAGATCGCCGCGGGAGTCGCCCTTCCACCCACCGTAACCACCACGGGTTGTGCGCCCAACGGCGCACTCTGCGGCACCTGGAAATTGAGCTGCGTCACGCCCACCAGCCCGCTTGGAATGCCCACGAAAAAGACGAAGGCGTTGATCCCGCCGACGGTCAGCGTCACCGGCTGATCAGGCCGGGGTAGTTCCGTCAATGGTGTATCGGGCGGCGGAGTTGTCCCCGTCGCGATGGGCGGCGAGACTTGACCGTCACCGGTAATAAACAGAGTCAGCACCTGCCCCCGCGAGCCCGTTGAGAAGGGTACCGTGTTGTTCGCAGCATCCGTAAAAATGCCGGGTCCTGCCAGGTCCACGCGAAATGCGGTGGTGAAGATTTGCCCGTTGTTGTTCACTTCCAGCATCGCCGTTCCGATCCCGCTCTCATAGGGAATCTGCACGTTAATCTGGTCCGGCGATACGAAATACAACGGCGCCGGAACACCGTTCACGGCTGCCGTGACCCCACTCAGCGTGAGCGGCAGCGGCAGGCTGGAAGCGGTTTCCGTGCGGCTCGCCAGTGCCTGGCCGTAGACACTCATCAGCATTCCCGGCGCGTAAGACAAGCCTCCCGATGCCGCGTTGGAGATGCCGCCGACTTCGGTAAAATAGGCCGGCCCCAAGAACTGCGCCGGCACCTGCTGCGTCCACGAGTTTCCTCCAGCATCCCTCCCGCTCACGCCAAACACTCGAGTCGCCGGCACCGCAAACGGCTGCAAACGGATCGTGCCGGCGAGCGTGCCCTTCGGTGCCAAGGTGGCGCTGGCGAACACACTGCCAACCGGCCGGCTGATTCCATCGATCGTGAAATCCGTCACGGTTGCGCCGGTGCCGGCCATTTCCTGGAGCGTGATGGTCAGGACGAAGGTATTGCCGTTGGCGTCCGGCAACGATTGGTGCACAGGGTTCGGCGCCAACGTTGGCACCACGGCCGCGCTCCCCGCGGGCAGAGCAACCACGACAGTCACCGATCCCGCCGATCCGTCCGTCTGGGCATCCCCGCCGTAGACCGCGGTGATGGCATCGCTGCCCGGTGGAAGCTGACCCGCCGTCAGAGTGACCTCTTCGGACGAAGTAGCCCCTGATGGCGCCAGGACCGCCGATCCCAACACCCGATTCCCCTGAAGGAACGTCACTGTTCCCGTTGGAGGCGTCGCGGGCGAACCCGCGACCACCGCGCTCAATTGGATCCGGTCGTTCAGGGTGACCGCGGCTGGATTTGCCGAGACCGTAATTGTGCTGGCGGCGCCGGATCCGCTCCAACTCGTCACCAGCTTGAAAACGTCAAGGGTCCCCAAGCCGGTGGCCAGATCATAGCCGGGTCCCGCCGCATAGCCGAACGACCCATTCACGCAGTCCGGAGTTCCCGCAATGCATGGCACGATATTGTCACCGGTGGTGACGTCGTGGAACGCACCCGGTGTGGTTTGCGCCATGCGGTACAGGTGGGGATTGATGTTGCCCAGCCCCTGCGCCTTCGCAAACTGATTGACAAGCGCCACCACACCGGCAAACGCCGGCGCTCCCACCGAGGTACCGCCGGCAAAATCGAGGCCTCCTCGAAAGACGATCAGATATGGATCTGTCCGGCCGCCCGCAGGAAACGATACGTCCAGCACGTCGCGGGCGTTGTCTGCCGGTACCCCCGGCCCGGACTGCCAGGCCGGTTTCCCATACAACGCGCTGGCTCCCCCGCCGCTGGCCCGAGGGTAGCCGTAACCGGCGCTTTCGTTCCACGCCGACTCGGGAATGTAACCCAGCACGGACGCGCCGGTGCCGTCGTTGGATGGATTCCAAAACATGCCGCCGCTTTCGTTGAACTGCGTGCCGCCCACCGCCGTCACCTCTGGAATGCTGGGCGGAAGGTCCACGGTTTTCCCCAGCGTGGCCGCGATGGAGCCGCTATGTTGTGTGCACGCGGCCGCTCCCGAATCACCAGACGCTGAGACCCAGGTGATTCCTTCCGCGTTTGCCTGCTGGGCGATTGCCCGCCACAGCACCGGCTCGGTCCCAGTCCACATGGGCTCGCAGTCTCCCGAACTCAGGCTGATCACCGGAGCCAGCCTGTCGTCGATGGCATACTGAATTGCAGTCATCACCGAAGCGGCTGTCACCAGGATGATCTTGGCGTTCGGCGCCACCGCCCCCGACCACTCCACATCCAGGCGCTCTTCGAACTCCCACTCACCGTCGGCTGGGGGAGGCGGCCCATACACCACTACCTGCGGGTCGTTCGGCGGTAGACCGAACCTGCTGCGAAACAGAGAGGCATCGCTCACGTCGAAATCGCTTTGACCGGCGATCACAATCGTCTGGCCGGAGCCATCGATGCCCATACCGTAAAGCGCGGATAGGTCATAGATGGCCGCAAAGTCACCCGGCGACAGTTCATGGCTGCCGTTGGACGCCGTGAAAAACGGCGCCGGACGCGGCGCTTTCGGCCGGAAATCGTCGAGCCCCGCGATGCCTGCCACCAGGGGCGCCAGTTCAGTGGGAACGCTCGGCTCGCGTGAAGCTGCGAAGTGCATCTCGCCTTCCACCTTGTATCGCTGGAACTCTGTGTGGAACGCGCGCTCCACTCGTGCCGCCGAGCCGCTGAACGTCACCCATGCGCGCCCGCGCCCAACTCTGTCCACGGTGAGCCCCTGTGATGCCAGCCACTCCGCGACCCGGTGTGCATCGCCGGCCCCAATACCGAAACGCTCCCCGTATTCCTCCGGCGAAAGCCAGCGGCGGAATTGACCGGACCGTGTATCCTGTTGCTGCTCCAGCAGGGTTTCCAGTTCCGCCTGCTGTCTCGCGGTCTTTTGGAAGAAAAGTGTGACCAGTCCGATTCGCGTGTCCGCCGGCAACTTGCCGAGCGCCCGTTCAGGTCGAGCCCACGGACGCAGATTACCTTTCAGCACCACCCGGTTCGTCTGAGCCTGCACGCCGATTGCAAACAAGGCCAGCGCGCCCCAGTATTTCCCTCCCATCCGCACCACTATATCGCAGTCAGTTCTCCGGAGGTTTCTGTGCGCGATCGATCACCAGCACTTCCACCGAGTGCTTGTGCTGCTCCAACTTCAAGCCCAGTTGCTCCTGCAGGGCGGTGAAGATCGCAAACTCGTCGTCCCGCGCGTAGTCCAGCGTCACGTCGTACAGACCATCGAGTCCGGTGGCATCGAACACCGGCCGGTCCAGCCGGAGCGCTCCTGCGAGCAGCCCCATCGAAACTGCGTGGCCAATCAACGCGTGCTGAGCGTTGGAATCGATCTGCGTCGCGTCGTCTTCAGCCTTCTTCATCTTGGGACCGTTCTTCGCCACAGTCAGTTCATAAGCTGCGATCTCCTTCATCTCGCGATGCACTACCAGTTGGAAGCGTTCCGCCAGCAGCCCCTGCAGCATCAGCATGAGCTGAGGATGAGGAACCGCCGATGCCGCCTTGGCGTTGATCACGTATCTTTCGGTGCTCACCCAGTCGGGACCGCCGGAGACCTGAAAGGACTTTAAGCCATAGGCCCGCCGAATGCAATTCAACAGCGTGACGTTGGTGTAGTTGATGGCGGCCGGCTCATCGGGCGCCGTGACCCGCAGAGGGCCGCCGGTGAGCTTGCTGGCCTTCACCGAAGCCACTTCGAACGCCGGCCGTTCCGATTGCGCAGCGGCCGTGGCCAGCAGCAATAGCCAAAGTGTGTATCTCATTTCGCCACGTTTCTGGGTCGCGGGCCCACTCCGCCTGAGTCCTGCAGTTTCTTCCATTGCTTCGAAGTCAGAATCATTCTCACCCCTAGCAGCATGTTGGCATTCGCCTTCTCCAATTCAGCGCGCGCCTGCGCGATGCGGTCGATCTGGACTCGGATCTTCGCCTCGTCGGGCCTCTCCGCCGCCACCAGCGGTTCCAGCACCGCCTCTTCTTTATCCACCGAGGCGTTCAGCTCAATCAGCTTCACGCGGCTTTGCTGGAAGTTGTCCTCCATGCGCTTCTGCTGATCGGCCGTGAGGCCCAACTTCTCCGCCATCGTCGCCTGTCTCCACCAGCGGGCGGGCAATCTGCCCTGCAGCGTGCTTTCCATCGGCTGGGCGGTGGCACAGGCCACCCAGAACAAAACGATTGCGAATGTTTTCATTGACGTCCTCCCTCTTGCTGCCGGAGCGGCTCCAGCGCCTCCGGCACCACCTGCGAAATTCTGGCGCCGACGCTTTCCAGCAGAAGCTCATCCTGCCGCTCCGCTTCGACTCGCCGCACCCAGCAGAAGCTCATCCTGCCGCTCCGCTTCGACTCGCCGCACATGTTGGTAAACCGGCACCGCCACCAGCAGCGCGGCCGCCGCCGCCATCCACGCCGCCCAGCGAGCCCTGCGCCGCGGCGCCTCAAACGAAAGCGACTTGAGCCCAGCCAGAATTCTCGCCGTCATCTCGCGATGCCCGGCGCATTCCGCACACTCCGCAAGGTGACTCCTCAGCCAGGCGCGATCTTCTACCATGATCCCCTCCACCAGGTCCCGATCAATCAGCAGGCGCGCCCGCTCGTGATCGTCAGATTGCATTGGCGCCTCCTTTCCAGTGCGACCGCATCAACTCCAGCCCTCTGTAAATCCGTGAGGAGACCGTCGACACCGGCGCACCCACAATGCCGGCGATTTCCTGCAGCGAGAGATCTTCCTGAAACCGCAGCAACAGAGCCTCCCGGTAAATCGGCTCCAGCCGCCCGAGCGCCTTGGCCACGCGCATGGCATCCTGGCCGCGCGCCGCTGCCAGGAAAGGCGATTCACGGGCAGGGGCCGGCAGCGCTACGTCCGGCTCGTCCGGGCTCTCCCTCTGCCGCCGCCGCAAACCATCCATCGCGAGGTTGCGCGCAATCGCGAACAGCCATCCTTCAAATCGCGAGCGCCCGTCGTATTGATCGGCACGCGCCAGCGCGCGCACCCAGGTCTCCTGCACCAGATCGTCCGCCTGATCGCGGCGGCCTGTCAGATAGATCAGATAGCGCACCAGGCGAGAGTGATACCGGTCCACCATCTGGCTGATCTCGACCGGCATACATGATGTAGACGTTGCAGGCTCCGGAAAATACGCAACTGTCCTACCATGCCCATATGGGACAAAATCCTCGCATCCGGCGCCGCCAATGGCTGGGCGCCACCGCTTTAGGCGCGGCGATGGCCGCTTGCAAACGCACCGCGCCCGCGGCCGGCGAAGGCCCGCGTCTGCTCGGCGCACCCGTGCGGCCCTACGGCGAGCGGAGCGAATTCGAAACCGCCACGCGCTCTTTGGACGAAGAGCGCTTCCTCGAAGCCTCCCAGTCCCGCACGCCGCTCGGCGAATCCATCGGGATCCTCACTCCCTCGTCACTCCATTATGAGCGCCACCATTCCGGTGTGCCGCGCATCGACCCCGCGCAACATCGCCTGCTGATTCATGGCATGGTCGATCGGCCCCTGATCTTCACCATGGAAGACCTGAGGCGCCTCCCTTCCGTATCCCGCATCTACTTTCTGGAGTGCTCCGGGAATAGCGGCGTCGAGTGGGGCGAGAAGCCCGCACGCACCGCCCAGATGAGCCACGGTCTGGCCAGTTGCAGCGAATGGACCGGAGTCCCGCTTTCGCTTCTGCTCGCCGAGGCCGGCGTGCAAAAAGGCGCGAAGTGGCTGATGGCGGAAGGCGCGGACGCCTGCAAGATGCAGCGCAGCCTGCCGCTCGCCAAGGCCATGGACGACATTCTGGTGGCGTGGGGACAAAACGGCGAGCCGCTGCGTCCCGAGCAGGGTTACCCCCTGCGCCTCCTGGTCCCCGGCTGGGAAGGGAACGTGAGTGTGAAGTGGCTGCGCCGCATCCTGGTGGCTGAGGAGCCGTACATGGGCCGCGATGAAACCTCCAAATACACCGACCTTATGCCCGATGGCAGCGCGCGCATCTTCACGTTCGCCATGGAGGCCAAGTCGATCATCACCTACCCTTCCGGCGGTCAACAAATCAAACCCGGCTTTTGCGAAATCACCGGGCTGGCGTGGTCGGGCGCGGGCCTCATTCGCCGTGTCGAAATCTCTACCGACGCCGGCCGCACCTGGAGCGATGCCGGGCTCCAGGAGCCCCGTCTTTCCAAAGCGTTCACGCGCTTCCGCCTGCCCTGGAAGTGGGACGGCAGCGAGGCCGAACTGCAATCCCGATGCACCGATGAGACTGGCTACGTGCAGCCCTCCAGGGATGCTCTGATCGCCGTCCGCGGCGTCAAGTCCGGCTACCACTACAACGGCATCAAGGCGTGGAAGATCGCTGGGGATGGGAGCGTGTCTCATGCGTAGCCTGGCTCTGTTGCTCTCCCTCGCGGCAGCCCTGGCGCAATCGCCCAAATATGGCGTGGGCCGGACTCCCACCGCCGGGGAGATCCGCCAGTGGGACGTCTCGGTGCGGCCGGATGGCAAGGGCTTGCCCGCTGGCAGCGGCTCCGCGATCGAGGGCAAAGAAATCTACACCAACCGCTGCTTGAAGTGTCACGGAGCCGCCGGGCAAGGCCGCGACAGCGTCCCGCTAGTGGGAGGCCGCGGCACTCTCAACACCGCCAAACCGCTCAAGACCGTGGAAAGCTACTGGCCTTACGCCACCACCCTATTCGATTACGTGAACCGCGCCATGCCGTTCGACAAACCGGGCACCCTGACCGCGAGCCAGGTCTACTCCGTCGCCGCCTACGTGCTGTTCCTCGGTCACATCGTGCCTGAGAACACAGTGCTGGACGCGCGCACTCTTCCGCGAGTCCAGATGCCCAATCGCGACGGATTCGTTCCCGATCCCCGGCCCGATGTGAAGCGCTAGCGGCACTCGCCATCTGCCGGTAGCCCGGATGATCCATGGATTTTCGGATCCGATGGAATGAAAATTGGATTATGAGGACGGTGTGCACCGCTCTGCTTGGCATTGCAGTAGCCGGAGCGCTGCTGACCAGGGCGCAGGACCAACCCCAGGCGTTTCGCGCGGGAGTGCGGGTGGTAAATGTGCCGTGCACGGTGCGGGACCGGCAAGGGAACTACGTCTCAAACCTGACGCAGGAAGACTTCGCCATTCGCGAGGAGGGCGTCGAGCAGAAGTTATCCTACTTCGCGGCGCCTGGCGGAGATCCGCTTACTATCACGCTGCTGCTGGATACCAATCAGCCCGATCTCGACTTTCTGCGCGCGGAGAAGAACGCGGCCATCGAGTTTTTTCGACAGCCTCTGGGTACTTCCGAATCGGCGGCCCTGGCGCGGTTCGACCATGATTTCTGGGTGGTCCAGGATTTCACCGATTCGGCGAACGGGTTGCTCGCGGCGGCGACAAGATTGCCGGAGCACGGCGCCGCCGCCGATCCGAAACTGGAGTAGCGCGTCTATTTCAAAGGCACGCAAGGTTCCGGTGTGGTCCAGGCCGGGAGCAATGCGCAGCTTTATGAGGCGATGTACCTTGCGGCAAATCGCATGGGAGAGCGCCAGGGGCGCAAGGCCCTGATCGTGGTGACCGACTGGAGCGACCTGGGGACGCGCGTGGGGCTGGACAACGTTCTCCAAGCGGCGGAGGAAAGCTCCACGATTCTCTACCCGGTGCTGCTTTCCGAGCCCCGGACGCCTGAGCCCGGGGGAGCAGGGGAGAAGTTGATCCAGGCGATTGTGCGAAAGCTGGCGCAAGACACAGGAGGCCGCAACCTGGAGGTGGACGAAGACCACACCCTGGAGGGTGTGCTGGAGCAGATCCGTCGGGAACTGCGGGCTCAGTACCTGCTGGGTTACACGCCCTCCAGCCCGGCAGGCGGGGATGCGTACCGGCGGATCGAAGCGACCGTGAAGGACGCCGGCCTGCGCGTGCGTGCGCGGACGGGTTACGGCAGCGGCAGCGATCCCGGGCAGGCAGCGGAGGCAATTCCTACGTTCGCTGTGACTGGAACTGACCGATGGCCATTCCGAATGGATGTATTGGCCCGCGAGCGGGGTGTATTCGCAGTCGCCGGCCGGTTCGCTGGGCCGGGATGCCTTCCGGGTGGCGCTGGACCGCTATGCGGATCCGGCCAGCTATCCGGCAGACCTTCACGTGGTGCGCCGTTTCACCGCCACTCAGCCAGCCGGTGGCGACTTGCATTACATCGTGCTGCGTGGCCGGGGACCCGCGTCGGGTCTGACGCGCGAGTATTGGGTGCAGGAAGAGCACCACCTGGTGGTATTCGAGCAGATCCGCGACTGGGCGGGCCACGTGGCAGCCAACCTGACCTGGAAGCAGCAAACCTTGAACCTGACGCTGGCGCCAGCGTCGTTCGCCTTCGCGCCGCCGCAGGGGACGATACGAACTGCCGGCTCTCTCGGGCTCCCGGAGCCGCGATGCGGCAACGCATTCCCCTATCCCGCTACGCCCACCGAGATTACCCCGGCGGACTTCACTCTGCCGGACCAGAACGGACGGGAGGTGCGCTTTGAGAAATCGAAGGGCCCCGTGGTGTTGACGTTCTGGCATACGTGGTTGCCGGTAGCGGTTTTGCAGTTACAGGCATTAGAGAAGTTTCAGGAGAGTCGCCGGGTGCGCGGAGTCGAAGTGCTGGGGTACACGGACGAGCCGCCGGAAGTGGTGAAGGAGTTTCTGCGGAAGAATGGACTGACGTCGAGGACGCTCATCGATCCGGATCACAGCGTTCAGTGACTTTACCCGCCGTCGCCGCATTGGAATCAAGGGTCTTACCCGCGGACGCCGGGTTGGGAGGGCATGCAGTACGCACCCTTGACTATCGTAGTGGCTCCGGGCGGCAGGAGCGCCACGGCGTGGCCAAGCGGGCTCTCGGTAGAAGGGTTGGAACAGGTGCTCGGGATGAGCGGGAAGTGAGCAGGCCCCAAATTTGCAGAGATCCTTTAGCGCTTGCCGTGCCACCCGATTCCCAGCAGTACCTGCGCTTCGTTTTGCGGCACGTCGAGGTAATAGGCCGTATTCCAGGAAGCGGGACTGGCAGGCACTTTCCACCGCAGATAGCGCACACCCGGACTGACGCGGATGTGCCCCAGTACAACGTCGATTCCGCCGCCCAACACGAACGCGTGGTCGTGGGCGTGCCAGTCCTCGGAAGAGAAGGTGACATCGCTTGCATAATATCCGTAATGAATAGTGTGGATCTGACCGCCGGCATGCCGCGGAGCGATCCCGATCGACAGGTACGGGTGCACGTGCGGCACGGGCAAACGGTACTTCGCCAGCAACGGAAACTCCCACGAGTTGGCGATGGTCCGGATGTCGTACTCATTGGCTACGAAGGGGTAATAAGCGGTGCTTCCGAGGCGGCTGTACAGCGCATCTGCCTCCAGCGCAAAGTGAAGGGGCAGGCTCACCTCGATCATCGGACCAACCAGGTAGGGTTTGGAGTTCGAGGTGTCATAGCTGTATGCTTCCGGATCTCCGGTCAATCGTAGGCCGCCTATCGCTCCGACAGTCAGACGTTGCGGGAGGCCGGGAATCGTGAGGCATACCAACGCGAGGCAAAGGCGTATCACATTACTAAGAGTCATGAGGGGCGCGTTTCCACTACAGGGGGATAGGTTTTCGGCGCCGCGCAGTTTGTCAGTAAGGTTTTGGACCGTACATAGTGAAATTTGAACTCTCTCCGAAAACCTTGAGCCACGAGCCCTCTGCAGTGTATTGATAATACAAGGCCGAAAAAAACGACGCTCTCTCCTCGAAAATGCGAACTAAGTATACGCCGCAAAGCGGTGGCAGGCGATTGATTTCGCCGCTTTTGCGAAATCTGTTGCCTCT
>OKRF01000104.1:24312-31247 GCA_900290315.1 Candidatus Sulfopaludibacter sp. SbA3
CGAAAATGCCCGCATAGCCCGAAGAAGACAGACGACAAAAAACGATCGTCTGTCCCACGGGGCCTTTTCGCCTGATGAGCCGACTGACCACAATGTCGGTGACTGAGAGCGCGCGGCACGCGGGTGCTTTGCTTTTTGGCGGATCTAAATGTAATCGCCGCCGCGCTCCACTGACGTCTTCCTTGAGTTGTCGCCGCGACGAGCACTGAGATTCGGACCCGAACTACGGCGCCATCCACCAACTTACTCCTGAATGTAAAACAGCGATGATACGGGCGGCAGCAGCAGATGCACGGTGGTCACATCATTCCCCTGGGTAAACTCCGCGGGTTGTTGTTCGCCGGTGTGGGGGTTCCAGACGCGGAGCGGCCTGGCGCCACGTAAGACTACCTTGGTATCGATGGAGGCGGGGGAGGAGTTGGCGAAGAAGTAGAGGTCGCGGCCGTCTTTCACTTTGTGGATGTAAGTGAGGGCGCCTTGATATTCGTTGCCGCGGCGGAGGGGCGCGATGGGCATCTGAAAATCCACATCGCGCTGGGGAAGCACAAGCTTCAATGCGAAATCCATCAGCCAGGGATGGGTGTTGGGCAGGAACAGTGCCTGGCCGCCGGCCTTGTTTTTCTTGATGTAATACCAGAAGACGTAGAAGTTTTCGCGATCCTGGGCGCGGCGCACGTCGGCCTTCAGGGGCGCGTCCGCGGAGACGCCGAAGACGTCCGCCATGGCCTGCTGCACTTCCTGGTCTTTGCCGAACTCGGCGGATTTCGTGGGCAGCATGCCACTCGCGATCACCATCCCACCCTTGTCGTAGAATTCCTTGATCTTCGCGGTGGCGGCCGCCTGGAGCGTNNTTCAGGATCAACTTGTGGCTGGCGTCCACGCTGCATCGCTCCGCCAGGACGTCCGGGTGCAGATAAGTGTAATCCACGCGCAGGCCGCGGAACAGAGCCTCTCCGATGTCCTGATAGTCCATGCCGAAGGCGAAGCCGCCTTCGCGGCCGTACGCCGTTTCCATGATCTGCGGAGCCTGCTCACCATCGGCCATCGGGAACTGCACGCCGCCCAGTTGCCGGTACTGCGTGCGCAGGCTGGCGATGGGATAGAGCACCGCGACATCGGCCACATGGCGGCCATGCTGCAGCAGGTAACTCAGGCGGCCCACATAGTCGTTGAGTTCCGGCCGCTTGGGCTGCACCGTGCGCGCCGGAATCTGGTAGTTGATTCCCATGGCGAACTGGTCCATGGCCACCTGAAAGGCGATCTTATCTGTGAGCCCGCGATAGGCGGCGTAGGTTTCGGCGCGGGCGATGGGGTGATCGAAGTTGAAGGCCGCCGAAGTCACAATCTTGTAAGACGGGTTAGAGCGTCCATACCACCAGATATCGTCCACGGTAGGCAGCGTCTGGTATTCGAAGACCTTCATGAGATCGCCGTTGAGCGGCGTGGGGTTGAGCGGCTCTTCCTGGTCCAGGTGTCCGCCGAATTGGAGGTGATGGGCGGCGCACCAGTCGTTCAGCCTCTTGATGAAGTTCTCGGAGAAGAGCTGGGCGCGGAATCCGAACAGGGCATTGCGCGCCGCGGCGGTCTGGGGGCCGATGTCATACCAGAGTGCCGGATAGTATTTCATGGGCGAGTATCCATAGCGCTTCTGAAAGCCGGCGTTGAACAAAGGCGTCCACATGCGGTCGGCGTGATGCATGGAGGGCTCATCGTAAAAAGTCTGGGTGATAAGCTTGCCGAATTCGCTGCCAAAGTTTTGCTGGTATTTCTCATACGTCATGGAGATGAAGGTAGTCATGGCCTGCTCGTCCAGGTAGTCCACCACGCGCGCCCGGCCTCCCGAGAGGTAAAAGACCATCACCTTCCAGTTGCCTTTGGGGACCTGACAGGTCACGCGATCCTGCACCTTACGGCCGCTGATGTCCACCAGTTCGAAGGTCTCGCGGTTCATCATCACCGCGCCGATGTAAGTCCCCTGCGGAATCGCCAGTTCGGCGGAGGCGGGCCCAACGACGTCTTTTTCGGACATGTTGAGGCTCTTGGCCACGAGGTCCGGATGCTGCGCGAGCATCTGGCCGCCCACCGTTCCGGTGGGGAAGGCATAGTCGTCGTAGAGGATCATCTCCAGGCCCTGCTTCTTGGCCTGCTCGATGGCGATTTTGTAAAAGCGGAAATACTCGTCGCTCAGGAAAGCCACGCCCTGACCGGGTTGCGGCCGGCCGCCGGCTTCGATGAAGAAGCCGCCGTAGTTCAATTTGGCCATCTCCTCAATTCCGGAGACGATGTCCTTTTCGTTCAGCGTGGTCAGGTTGAAGTTCCACATGGCGTGGCCGCGGTACTTGGCAGGAGGCGCCTGGAACACTTTCGGGTCGAAGTCAGCTTGCTGGTTCTGTGCCAGCGCTCCACCCGCCAGGAGTAAGACAAACAGGCCGGCGATCAATCGGTTGCTCATAGGTCACACCGTTAGTTGAAATTGGCTTGCATCCACTTCACGATTTCATCCTGGGTTCTCTCAGGGAGGCGGTTGTAGTCCCAGGGTTCCTCCATTCCGAGTCGCGCGCCCGCGCCATACAGCGTGTAGACTTTGCGGGCCTGCTCCACGGCACTCCGGACGTCGGCGGGCGTGGCATCGCGATCCAGTTGCGGCTGCACTACGAGGGCGGGGCGAGGCGCGATGATCCCTAGCACGTCGTCGAAATCGTATGGGATCTGCGACTCGTGACCGGCGAAAAACCCCAGCCGCGGAATCAGGCCGCGTTCGTGACTGTAGCGCGCCACTCCGCCGGTGCCTTTGGCCGCGGTGTCCGTGCGCATGGGAGTGAAACCGCAGATCGAAACCACTCCCTTCACGCGGGAATCCAGAGCGGCCGTGTAGAGGCCCACGGTTCCGCCCAGGGAGTAGCCGAAGAGATAGATGTGTTCGGGATCGACCATGCTGTCCTTCTGCAGCGCGTCAACGGCGGCGCGGGCATCCTCCACCATGCGGCCCATCTGCGACCAGTGCGGGTAGCGATCGTAGAACGGACCGGATTCGCTCATGCGGCTGCCGAAGCCGGATTGATCGTACGCCAGCACGGCATAGCCGGCGCGCACCAGCGCGAGGATGGGATGCAGGTCGTTGTGGTAGACCCACATGTAGCCAAGAGGGTAGCTATTACCGTGCAGCCAGATGACGGTAGGCAGCCTGGTGTTCTCCGGCGTGCCGGCCGGGTAGTAGAGATCGCCGCGAACGTTGAATCCGAAACTGACCGGGCGGGAGGCCGTCTTGCTTTTCTGCGGCTCCAGCCAGCCGAAGGAACTGCCGCCGCGCTGGATCACCCAGGCCACCAGGTCTGGCGTGGTCTGGCCGGGGTTGCCGCGCGCGGCTGTGGGAGTTGCCGGTGCTCCCCTCCCGGGCGCGCCTCTTCCTCCGCGTCCGCCGAATGCGCCGCGGCCGGCGCCGGGTGGCATCAGGGGAGGTTCGTCGCCGAGCATCCATTCGACGCTCTTCCGGAGGACGGCGGCCTTCTTCTCCCAATCGGCGGGCGAGGCGATGGAGCCGGGAATTTCGCTGCCATCGTGGCGCGGATACGCGCGCAGATCGACGCTCTCTTTGCTGTTGGCGCGCCACTGATCGTAGTCCCAGGGGAACAGAAGCTGGTTCGTCCAGACGCGGATGGAGCGGCCGAACTGGATGTCCAGCCAGTCCAGGCAGGCTTCCTGATCGTTCGCGCCGTGAAAGCCAGGGACACGCAGGATGCCGAGGCGCTCCGGGTGGCCGAGCAACTTGTAGACTTTCAGGGCGGAATAGTAGGCCTGCTCGTCGCCCCAGGAATTGGAAACTTCGTCGTTGAGCCCGTATTCCATCAGCATGGAACGCGGGGCGGTCATGGCGACCAGCAGGTTGCCATCCACGGGCAGGCGATCTTCGCGGCCGGCAAAGAAGCGCAGACGGCGCACGAACCAGGTGGGGAAGCTGCGGGTAGTGCTTTCGATGCTCTCGCCAAAACCCCGTTCGCCGGCGGAGCGCCAGGGCAGCACGCCACCCACCCCGGTGCTTCCGGCGATCACGGCGGCGATGCGCTCATCCATGGCGGCGGCGATGGCCGCCATCTTGCCGTCACGCGAGTATCCGAACATGCCGACGTGCTTCATGTCGGCCTGCGGCAGCGTTTCCAGGTAATCCAGTACGAGTCCGGCGGCCCAGGCCCGCCGGGGCAGCAGCGCAAAACCGTAGGCCGGATAGAGTTGGGCGAGCGCGGCCGCGTCATCCATGCCGTCGTTTCCGGCGTATCCGGCGGAGATATAGCCGCGGCGCAGCAGGGAAGGGGACCAACCGGAAAGGTTGGGACTGATCAGCACTGGAAAAGGTCCCTTGCCTTCGGGAATCATCACCTGGACGCGCAGGGCGCCTTTGCTCTCGGGGCCGAACTCCAGCCGCAGATTGCGCACCAGGTATCCCTTGCCCGGAGTTTCGTCCAGCACCACGGCGCGATCGAGCTTCGGTTTCGGAGGGAACGTGCCCAGGTCGTACTTTTCGAAGAGCTGCCTGATTTCGGCGCGGCGGGTGCGCCATTCCGCGGGCGTACGCACGGTTCTGCCATCGAGAAAGCGCAGCGGATCGGGGAGGCCGTTGATGCGCGGCAGAGCGTCGAAATCCGGCGGCAGCTCGCCGCTGGTTTGCAGCCATTCGCGGAAGGAAGGGACGTCGGGCAGGATCTGCTGGAGCTTCTCCAGATACTGGCGGCGCTCCTCGGGGCTCATCGCTGNNTTACGAAACGACATAGTTTTGTGCGTAGTCCTAAGCAGCGGGATGATGTCACAAAGACGCGCCGGGTGCAAGGGGAGTGGGCCGGCTCGCTTCGGGTTTCAGTTTCCGAAACGCACAGGACCGGGCGGCCTATGAAGGGCGTAAGGTTACGAGATTTCGGGAGCGGTGGGGAAGACGGCGACGCGGCTGGCGGTTTCGCGGGGCATAACCGGGAGGGAAGGAAGTGACAGACGACAAACGGCGATCGTCTGTCCTACTGCCCGGCGGACATCGACAGGAGGCCCTTCTCCTTTAGACCCGAGAGTGCCAACCCGTAGCGCCCGCGGATTCCGGTCTTTTCGAAGATGTGCTTCAGATGGATCTTGACCGTTCCGATTTGGATACCCAACTCAGCGGCGATGTGCTTGTTCTTGCAGCCTCGCTCGACCGCCTCCATGACCTGCAATTCGCGGGCAGTCAGGGGCGAATGCGCGGGATGGGGAAGGCGATCCAGATCGCGGACCATATCTCCGCTCATCCAGGTGTTGCCACGCTCCACTGTACGGAGACATTCCAGAACGGTATCGAGGGACGCGGTCTTCCGGAGCACGCCACTGGCACCAGCCTGGATGAAGCGCATAGCTTCCACCTCGGAAAAAGAGCTGCCCCAGACGATGGTGGCCACGGGAACGGGGGAACTTCGCAGCATGGCCAGCCAATCGGATACGGCCTGGTATCCGAAGGCCTTATCGACGAGGAGGATGGATGGCCGCAGCTCGCGCACAGCGCCGATTCCATCCATCACGGTGTTTTCTGCTGCGACGACCCGCAGGCTTTCCGCCGATTCCAGAAGGCTGCGCAGCCCCTCTATCGCAATCGGCTGGGTATCGCACACAGCTACGGTACTCACAATGTCCGCCTATCTCGGGAGGAGTCATAGATTCGACCCACTCGCACTATCGGCCTATCCCTGAGACTAGTTTAGTGTAATTCGGACAAGTTCATCCCAAAATGTTTGTGCTTAGTACCCGGTGCGCTGGGCGGCCCAGGGTAAACACCTGACAACCTGGCTGTTACCGTACCGGAACACTAGCCAGCGCGTACTCTTCCAGGTCGATCCAGCAGTTGCTCAGAGTATTTTGAACGAACGCAGCCCGCTCAGCGCGAAAGACTCGCGGGCCCTGGAATTCGCGCCAGCGCCGCTGCGCGAGGTCTACCACTTCGGCAACCCGGTCGTGCGGAATCTCCTGGGCTAACGTGATGTGAGGGTGATAGGGGAAGGGCTCATCGAAAACCAAGTCCGTCAAGTTCATGGCAGCGTGCATCCGGCGCAGTTCAGAAGCGCCATCTCCGATCTCGATATAGATCACGTCGGTAACCGGAAATATCTGAATCCCCGTGAGTTGCACATCGAACGAGGTCCAGCTTTGGGTCAGCGAGCGAGCCTGGTGGGAGGCCGTCTGCCAATCCACGGCCAGAGGCCTGGGAGGCAGAACGCTGACGTGAGCGTGGGGGTTGTAGTGCGGCACCAGCTCGCGGCGAAGATCGTCGAGGAAGACGCCCAGAGGGCCGGGGATATAGATCACCAGGGCAAAAACGTTGAGCCGCTCCTCAACAGGAGGGCGACACGGCACCCCATGCACGTCAGAACCCATGTTCTTCTATGTTAACCATTCTGTAGTTTTTTGCACGCGGCGGGTTAGCGCCGGCGAACTCACCTGTTAACCTCTAAATGATGCAGAGTGCCAGCCAATTCAACCCGCTCCTCACCGTCGAATTCCGCGTGCCCTTCGACCGTATTACCGCGGCGCATGTGCAACCGGCGGCCAGCCAACTCCTGAATGAAGCGCGTGCGCGCCTGAACGCGATTGCAGCCGGCCCGGGAGAACGCACCTTCGACAATACCATGCATTCGCTCGATCAGCTCACCGAGCCTCTGGATTATGCCATGAGCGTAGTACGCCACCTGGAGGCCGTGGCGACCTACCCGGAACTGCGGGCGGCTTTCAACGCGGTGCAGCCCGAGGTCAGCGCCTTCTATTCGAGCATTCCTCTGCAGGAAGAGTTGTGGAAAGCCATCAAGGCGTACGCCGGCACCAGCGAAGCCGCGCTCCTGGCGGGCGAGCGGCACCGCTACCTGATGAAGACCATGGACACGTTTCGGCGCCACGGCGCGGATCTGGACCCGGCGGGCAAGGCGCGTCTG
>OKRF01000028.1 GCA_900290315.1 Candidatus Sulfopaludibacter sp. SbA3
ACCGCCTGCCCGGTACGCGCCGCTGGCGGTGGAGGCGGGGCAACTTCCATCGCTCGAGGGCGGAGAGGGTTCCGGGTTGCCACTTCCGCGCTTGCGGCAACCACTGGTGACGGTTCCGTGGTGGTGAACTGCTCCGGACGAACGACAGGCTGCTGAGGATCTGCCCCCGCCTGCGCCGATGCTGAAGGTCGCTCTGGAGTGAAGCGTGTCTGTGGCGGCTGTTGGGCGGATGGCTGGGCAGCGCCCGATCGCGCTTGCCCCGGTTCCACGACTCGGGCCTGCGTGAAACCTTTCGGCTCCGTCTGGTGCGCCTCAAACCTTGGAGTATCGGTTGCCGGCTGCTTTGGTACCAAAGGCTGAACTGGAATCGGGTTTGCCGGCTGGATCCACGGAGTCGCCGGTTTCGGTGAATCGAATCTCCCTTGGGACGGTGCTGCGGATTGCGCCCGAGTCGCGCTTACCGGCTCCCTGTCAGCAAAGGCGCTAAACCTCGTTGGCACTGGTACCGAGTGTGGCGCTGGCGTCAGGTTCGTCTGTTCCGGCTTGGCAAAGGCGGTATCTGATCGCACTTGTCCTGGTGTCGAGGGGGTCACTGGAGTCAAGCTGGCCGGCTCTGGAAGGTTAGATCCCGCTTGCTTCGGCGCCCGGGTCACTGGGCTGGAACTCGCCCACTCCGCCCGCGAAGTCGCAGAGACTGGAGTATCGGATCGCATCTGCCTCGGCGTCGAAGGTGTCCCTGGAGCGGAGTCTCCTTGATTCGTCGGCGGCGCAGACTTTGGAGCATCTGATCGCACTTGCCTCGGTGCCGAAGATTTTACTGGAGTGGCGTCTGCCTGTTTTGCCGGCGCAGGCGCAGACTCCGGAGGATCAGACTGCGCTTGCATCGGCACGGCAGGTAGCGGTGGATTGTAACTTGCCAACTCTATCTGCCGGGCGGCTGAAGGTATTGCGGAGATTGGAATTCGCTTGGTGGCCAGCGCGTCAGTTTGTAACTTGAGTGCGCGTGTTGCCGGCGCCCACAGCGCGTCTGCGCCATCCGGCGGCGTGGCCTGCCCGAGAGTCATGCTGGGGATGGGCGGCGCGGCGGCGTTGGGGGCGACGACGGTTTCCGTTATTGCGGACGACCCCATGGTGGCCGCAAGCTGGCTCCAGGCTGCGGGCGGTGGACAGCCCGATGGCGCAGCTTCACCTGATGCATCCGTCTCAGCCAGGAGCTCCAACATATTGGTGAAGCTGGCGGTCGGCTGTGGCGCCGCTTCTGACAGGGGGAGTTTCCGATGCGGTTCCAGAGCGGCAAGAAAGGAAGCCGGTAGCGCGAGAGCGTTCACGTTGCCTGCAATTGCAGGCGGCAGGCCAAAGCGGGCCTCCACGTTTTCAAGGCTTTACTCCGCATGCCGCGGCAGAAAATTGTCCCGACGATCCGCCGTGCCAAAAAACTGGCGCGGGCTTGCTCCGCTCCTGCGGTTCTCATCGGCAGGGCTCATCGTAATTTGAGATATTTAGCGCTGCATACCTTCTTGGCCCCCCGTTTGCTTACGTCAAGTCGCTATGGATCCTCTCACCGCCGTTGCGGCAAGCGGAATGCGCGCCCGCATGGAATCGCTAGACCTGCTGGCAAACAATGTCGCCAACGCCTCCACCGGAGGCTACAAGGCTGATCGCGAGTTTTACAGTCTGTATGTTGCTCCCGAAGCGCAGGATCCGACATTCCAGAATGATGTGGCCACCATGCCCGTCGTCGAGCGCCCCTGGACCGATCACTCGCAAGGCATTCTGCAAACCACCGGCAATCCTTTGGATCTGGCACTTTCGGGTAAGGGCTTCTTCGCGGTGCAAGGCCCCACCGGACCCCTTTACACGCGCAATGGCAGCTTTCATCTGACGGCGAACGGGAGCCTGGCCACGACCGATGGCTACCCGGTGAACGGCGTGAGCGGCACTCCGCTCTCCGTACAGAGCGCGCTGCCCCTTGAAATCTCAGGCGACGGCACCGTGACGCAGGACGGTAACGTCATCGGTCAATTGCAAGTCGTCGACTTCACTGCCACGGCAGGTCTGGCCAAGCAGGGAAGCAACTATTTTCGTGTGTCCGACCCCAAACTCCTGCCGGCCGCGTCGTCCGGCGCCGTGGTGGAACAGGGAAAACTGGAAGCTTCCAACACCGGCACCGCGGAATCGGCCGTGCGCCTGGTCAACATCATGCGGCAATTCGAAATGTTGCAGAAGGCCGCGACACTGGGTGCGGATATGAGTAAGCAGGCCATCGAGCAGGTGGCCCACGTCGGTTCGTAAGAAGGAGTTTTCTAATGATTCGAGCACTCTACAGCGCGGCCAGCGGCATGCGGGCGCAGGAAATCAACGTAGACAACATCGCCAACAACCTGGCCAATGCCAACACGGTGGGCTACAAGNNCAGAGCCTGCTTCAGCCAGGCGCGGCCGCGGGACAGCAAACCGTGATTCCTGCCGGTTTGCAGCTTGGGTTGGGAACCCGTCCGACATCCAACGAAATCGTCTTCACGCAGGGAGCATTCTCAGAGACTGACAATCCGCTGGACATGGTGGTTCAGGGCGCTGGCTTTTTCCAGGTGCTCCAGCCCAACGGCGCCATGGCCTATACTCGCGCCGGCCAGTTCCAACTGGACAAGAGTGGCAACATCGTCACGGCGAACGGCAACGCGATCGTGCCGCAAATCACCATTCCCCCGGCAGCGCAACAGATCACCATCGCCACCGATGGCACCGTCTCCTATAGCCTTCCGAACCAGACCGCGTCCCAGCAGGCCGGCCAGATCCAACTGGCCAACTTTCAGAATCCGGCCGGCCTGAACAGTCTGGGGAACGGTCTGTACACGCCGACCGATGCTTCCGGTGACGCCACCGTAGGAATACCCGGCGGACAGGAGGGGATGGGTTCGCTGTTACAAGGTTACGTGGAGCAGTCCAACGTCTCGATCGTAGATGAGTTTGTCAATCTGATCCAGGCGCAGCGCGGCTATGAGGCCAATTCGAAGGTGGTCAGCGCCGCCGATAACATGTACCAGCAGGTCAACCAGATCAGCCGATGATCCCACTCCTTTCCATGGCGCTGGCAGCTTGCCTGGCGGTCGGCGCCGACTCCGACCAGATTGTGGCTCGCGACTTGGCGCCAGCGTATCCGGAAATGGCCGCGCTGGACCCGGCGACCCCGCTGGGGTACACGCCCGCGCCCGGCGTGTCGCGCCTTTTTCGCGCCTCCGACCTGCGTATGTTGGCGGCACGCTTTGGACTGCCCACGGTGCCCGATCGCGAAATCTGCGTAGAACGGCCCGCGGCGCCGCTGGACCCGGCAAAACTGCTTGCCGCCATGCGGAGCGTCCTGCCGGATGCCCGCATCGAAATCCTGGAATACAGCCGGCAGCCGGCGCCTGCCGGAGAACTCGAGTTCTCCCGCCAGGGTTTGCGCGACGCTTCGTGGCGCAACGAATCGCTCTGGACCGGCGCGGTGCGGTACGCCGGAAACCACCGATTCGCCATCTGGGCCCGCGTCAGGATCGTTGCCACCATGCAGCGCGTTCTGGCGCTGGGTGACCTCAAGGCCGATCGCGCCATTGCATCTGGCCAGGTGATCGTGCAGACACGCGAGGAATTTCCGGTGGCCGGCAACTTTGCGCAAACGCTGGAACAGGTGACGGGCAAATGGCCCCGACTGACCATTCGTGCCGGCGCGGAGATCCGCGTCGATCAACTAAGCGAGCCGAAAGAGGTGGCGCGCGGGGAGACTGTACGTGTGGATGTGTTCGACGGCGCGGCGCACCTGCAGTTCGAAGGGATCGCCGAGAGCACCGGTGCGCTGGGCGAGATGATTTCCGTGCGCAATCCGACGTCCAGCAAGCGATTCCAGGCCCGCGTGGCAGGCACGGGGCGCGTGTCGGTGGACGGCAATCTAGCAAGGTGACTTTATGAAGCTCTGGATTTGTTGGCTGTGTTTGAGTGCGCCCATGATGGTCGCGGCGAATAAGAAGAAGACAGAAGCTCCGCCGACCACGCCTCTCGACCGGTATGTGGCGGAATCGGCGGCGCGCTCGGCGGCTGCTCCGGCGGCTACCCCCGGTGCCATCTGGCTGGTGGGATCGCGCCTGGCCGACTCGGCGCGAGATGTCCGCGCCAGCCAGGTAGACGACGTCCTCACGATCGTGGTGGCCGAGCAGGCTTCCGCTGTAGCGACCGGCGCTACCAAGACGCAGCGCTCTTCCAGTACCAAGAATTCCATTACCGCACTGGCCGGGGTGACCAAGTCCGCCGGACCGTGGGCCAATCTGGCCAACCTCTCTGGGGATACCCAACTCAATGGCCAGGGGACCACCAGCCGGACCACTACTCTCAGCACCACCCTCACCGCCCGCATCACCCACGTGCTGCCCAACGGCGGCCTGGTGGTGGAAGCGACGAAGGACATTCAAGTCAACTCCGAGCGCCAAACCATTACGGTGCGAGGGGTCGTCCGCCCGGCCGATATCGACCCGACCAACAGTGTGCAGTCCAACCGCCTGGCGCAACTGGAAGTACACATCAACGGCAAAGGCGTAGTAGGCGACGCCATTCGCCGTCCGTTCATTTTGTATCGAATTCTGTTGGGATTGTTGCCTTTCTGATGATGACTGCACGAATTCTCACACTCAGCCTGGCATGTCTGCTCGCCGGTCAGGCTTCGGCCGCCCGTCTGAAAGAACTGGTCAGCATCGAAGGCGTCCGGGAGAACCAGTTGATCGGCTACGGCATAGTGGTTGGGCTGGCCGGCACCGGGGACAGCCAACAGACGGTCTTTTCGAACCAGAGCCTCGCCAATGTGCTGGAGCGCATGGGCATTGCGGTCTCACCCACGGCCATCCGCGTGAAGAATACCGCGGCGGTGATGGTGACCGCCACACTTCCCGCGTTCGCGCAGCCCGGAATGCACATTGACACCACCGTGGCAGCCGTCGCCGATGCCGCCAATCTGCGGGGCGGCATTCTGGTGCTCACCTCGCTGCGCGGCGCCGATGGACAAGTGTACGCGGTGGCGCAAGGCCCCATAGTCACCGGAGGGTTTGTAGCCGGCCGCGGCGGCACTACGCAAACGATCAATCATCCTACTGTCGGCAGAGGCCCCAACGGCGCAACCGTCGAGCGCCCGGCGCCCTCGGTCGAGCCTACATCGGTGGTGCATTTACAACTGAGGCAATCGGATTTCACGACGTCGGCGCGCATCGTGGAAGCGATCAACAAGAAGTTCGGCGGCGAAAAAGCGTTGCTCGCCCACGCCGAGAACCCCGGACTGGTGAGCGTCACGATCCCCGCGGCGTACGCCGCCCGCACCACCGAATTCATGGCCGAGTTGGAGAGCCTGCCGGTGGAAGCCGACGGTCCCGCCCGCGTGATCGTCAACGAGCGTACCGGCACGATCGTGCTGGGCAAGGATGTGCGAATCGCTCCGGTGGCGATCATGCACGGCAATCTGAACGTCGAGATTCAGACTACCTTTGCGGTATCGCAGCCGGCGCCCCTTGGGCAGGGCACTACCGAAGTTGTGCCGCAGACCACCACCACGGTCAAAGAGGAGAAGGCGCGTAACGTGGTACTGAAACAGGGAGCCACGGTCGAAGAGCTGGTGCGCGCCCTGGCGGCTATCGGATCGACACCGCGCGACGTCATTGCGATTCTGCAAAGTCTGCGCAGCGCCGGAGCGCTGGAAGCCGAGCTCGAGGTGATCTGATGAGCGATATCGCCATACCGCCGGTTCTCACCCCACCTTCCCTTCCGGTGCACACGAAGGCCGATACGCCGGCGAAAATTCACGACGCCGCGCAGCAGTTCGAAGCGCTGTTAATCGGGCAGATTCTGCAAACCGTCAGCGAAAGCGGTGGATGGATGGGGTCTGGCGGCGATTCCGCCAGCAGTTGCGCGACCGGCTTTGCCCAGGAGCAACTCGCCTCCGCGATGGCCAAAGGCGGAGGCTTCGGATTAGCCGATTTGATCGGCAAGGGGCTGGAACGAACCAGATAGCCGCGAGTTCTCACGACTGCAAGCAACCCCAGCCCGTGGGAGCAAACTCGCACGCTTCCAATCCGGTGGATCGCGGTCTGCCCCGCGGCTAGTGCTAACGGCGGATGATGCCCACCAGCTTCCACCACCACATTCCGATACCCATCCAGATCGCCAGATTGACCACCGAAATGAGAAAGCCGATGCGCCACCAATCCCCCTGGCGGACATAGCCCGCACCGAAATAAACCGGTGCTGAGCCGGTGCCATAATGCGTCATAGCGGCGTTCAGGTTGGAAAAGTAGGCCAGCGGAAGAGCGGCCACCATAGGGGGTACTCCGCCAGCCAGGGCCGCCCCCAGGAAGCCGGGGTAGAGCGCCGTAACATGCGCCGTCATGCCCGCAAAAGCATAGTGAATGTAGCAGTAGCTGGCCACCAGCACGAAGAGGAGCAACTGCCAGGGCATTCGGCCCATCAGGCCGAAAAGCTTCACGGAGAGAATGCGGATAACCCCGATTTCGTTCAACTGGTCGGCCATCATCACCAGCACGGCGAACCAGATGAGGGCATCCCATGCCTTCTGTTCCGCCAGCAGATCTTCCCACGTCAACACGCGGGAGAGCAGGATGGCCGAAAGACCCGCCAGCGCCACAAAAGTATTGTAGACGCCGTGCCACGGAAAAGTCACCCAGCCCGCCATCACGCAGCCCATGATGGCCATCAGCCACTTTTCGTTGCGTTGCAGCGGGCCCATTCGCGCCAACTCCTGGCGCGCATGAGCGCGGGCCGGTTCCGTATCGCGAATTTCGGGACGAGCCAGGCGCGAGATCAGCCACGGCACCACTAACATCGAAATCATCCCCGGCACGATGGCGCCGGTGAACCAGGTGCCCCACGTCAGCTCCACATGCGCGATCTTCTGGGCGAACTCGGCGATCAGCGGATTAGCCGCCATGCCGGTCAGAAACATGGCGGACCCGGTATAGGTAGCGTGGAAGGCCACCAGCATCAGGTACGCGCCCATGCGTCCCGAAGTCGGGCCGGGCTCCGAGCCGAAAGCCGTGGCCACGCTGCGTGCAATCGGGAAGACCATGCCACCGCCGCGCGCCGTATCCGAAGGGATAAAGGGCGCGAGCGAAAGATCGGCCGCCGCGATGGAGTATCCCAGGCTCAACGGCGAGTGGGCAAACCGCCGGATGAAGAGATAGCCCACACGCGTTCCGAACCCCGTTTGGGTCACGGCCCGCGCAAACAGGAAGGCCGTAAACACCAGCCAGACCGTGACGTTGCTGAAGCCCGAAAGTACTTTGGCGGGCGGCAGCGTGCCGGTCAGCGCCAGCAGAGTCATAGCCACCACTACGGTCACACCCATGCGCACCGGCTGCGCTACCAGCGCGATGATGGTGGCTACGAAGACCGCCAGCAAATGCCGTTGCGGTCCGGTGAATTCGGGAATCGGCAGGAAATAGAGCAACAACCCGGGAAGAAGGACTACCGCCCAGCGCTTCATCAATACATACCCGGATGACTTTCCCGCATCTCGCGCGCCTGCTCCCGGGCGGTTTCAATCTGTATCAGAGGACCCTTGCCTATGCCCGGGCAATACTGCGCAGTCTTCTTCCATTCGCGCTTGCTGTCCACCAGTTCGGGCCAGAACGGGAAGATGCGGCATTGCGCCGGCTTGGCCGGATGAATCGAGCATCCATCGCTGCGCAGGAAGCTGCATTGCGAATCGCGCGGCACTCGCAGCCGCAGCTTGTTGCGCGTGCGGTAGACGTACTTGCGTTCGAAGGCGGCCGGCTTCATCCCCAGGAATTCAGCGGCGCGAAACAGGTCAGCTTCCGTCAGATAGACAAAGCCCTTCTGTTCGCAACATTTCGTACACCCGGGCTGGCAGGCGAAGCGAAGAGCGTCGGCCATCTGCCTATTATGCGGCAATCCGGATCGATTTCCTGAATCAGCTTCCCGACTTGGCTTGGCCCGCACGGGCTATGGATCTTTCGCCCGGGCTGTTCGCACCGGCGCTGGGGAATCGGGAGTATCCACTGAGACGTCGCGTCTTGCCACGGGAATCACGAATTTCAGCCCAGTGTGCGTTGCCGAAAACCCACAGACCTTCACATCCTTCAATCCCGCGGCGCGAATCCCGCGGCGCGACCCGCTTCAATGACTTCGATCTCGCGGATGGCTGTTACACCCTTGGGATAGATCACCCACAACGCTCCCGCCGGTTTCAGATCGGCGCACAGTTTGCTTAGCTTGCGGAGGTCCGCGGTCTTTTGAGCGGCGAAGAAGACCAGGTCCCGTTTGCCTTTAGCGGCGTCCGCGGACACATCGCGCTGCCGCAACTCCGCCAGGAAATCATCGTCGAAGGCGCCGGCCAGCTTCGCCGACAGGCCTCCTTTGACTCCCAGTTTGTCCAGGCGGGAGGGCGGATGGAGAATCTTGTGCGCCCATTTTTCGGCCGCCGCACCCAGTTCCAACTCCATGGGCCCGCCGGGAAACTCCAACTTCAGGACGCCACCGGTAGCCCGCACACTGGTGAGGTCCTTGAACAGCACCTTGAGCCGCTCTTCACCGCGGAAGAGCAGGTGATCCGTCTCCAGCAGCGCGCGGCCGGTGAGAACCCGTTTTTTCAATCGTAGCTTGCAGTCCAGCTCCTGTCCCATCTCATGCCTCGATCGCGGCAGTATCGCCGAACTTGGTTGCCAGGTCACGCAGGTACCCTTCGATGCTGGCGGTGTAGCCGAAGAAGTACCGCGCCATGAAGCGGAAGATCACGTTGTAGATCTCGCCTTCTTCGGTGATGCGCAGATCGGCGCCGCCACCCGACGTGGGCGCGATGTCGAAGGTCCACGTTCCGCCGAATGGCAGCTTCTTGCCGGCGATCCGCACGGCCAGCTTGCGCGCGGGCACGTCTTCCACCAGTTCGAACGTGATCTTCTGCCGGTGGCTGTCCTCTTCCCACCACTGCTTGCGGCCGTCCTTCTCGGGTAGCACGCCGAAGCTTTTCACTCCGGTGCGCCAGTCGGGCGGACCCGCGAGCACGGCATAGAGCGCCTCCGGCGAGGCCCGGTATCGTGCCTTGCGCGTGGCACGATGCTTCAGCGGCAGGAGCGCGCCCACCAGGGCGGCGAGCCCCACCAGCACCACCAGCCCTGCAATCGCCAGCAATACCCACTTCATTTCGTCCCTCCTCTTAAGAACCGATTGAGCTTCCCGGAAGCCATCATTTCCTGCGCCGCCTCGGCCAGCAGTTCCAGGCCCGCCAGCGCCTGCCGCCGTCTATCCTTGTCCAGGCGCTCCAGCATCGCATCGACCAACTCCGGCTCCAGGACATTCTGTTGCCGCTTGATGCGCGCGCCGGCGGGAGTCAGGCGAAGATCCACGCGCCGGCCGTCATCCTGCCTGCGCTCGCGCCGCACGTAAACGCCGCGCTCCAGACGATCCACCATCAGCGACATGGTCGAGGGGGTCACACCCATATGTTTTGCCAGGTCCAGCAGTGAGGTCCCTTCCACGTCGTCGAGATGATCCAGCACGCTGGCCTGGCGCGCACTCACTACGGTTTTGGTCTTGGGGTCGCGAACATGCCGCCGGTGACAGGCGAAGTAAATCTGGGGATAGCACCGAAGAACCGTCTCCACCCCGCTCTTGGACACTGAAGAGGAGTATAAAGGTAGATAATTTGATTTGTCAAATCAAATTATCCACGCCAAAAAAGGGCAGGCGTTTTTTCGCCTGCCCCATCCCGCTTCACTGACTACCGCCAGTGGCCTTCCACGAACACCCAGCCGCCTCCGCGATGCGCCCAATGTGCGCTCACCCAATGGGCATGCGGCCGCGGAGCCACCACCCAGGCGCCGGGGACCCACAGGTAGGCCCGGCCATCCCAGCGATGGTATCCGGGGGTCCAGACATAACCGGGGCCGGGAGCTGGAATCGCGCGCTCATACACCGGAGCCGGCGGTGCCACCCGCACCACAACCTGAGCCGCTGCCGGTAGGGCAGCCAAAAGCCCTGCGAAAACGCAGGCAATCAATCCTTTTCGGAACATGTTCCTCACCTCCGTACATAGAGATGCATGAGCACTGGCAGGGTTCCTTAACGCGCAGTTAAATACCCTTAATCGACGCGCCTATGTGAGCGTTACATCATACGGTGACCGCCGGTCATGAGGCGACGCCTCACCGGGCCGGGGTGAAAATTCGTTGCGGTGGGACAGACGATCGTTTCCTGTCGTCTGTCTTCTTCAGGCTGTGCGGGCATTTTCGAGAGAGTCGACTCATGAGGCGAAGGCTCACCCTGTGGGACGAAAATGGCGGGGAAAACGCGTCGGGATTTCGCGAAGCGGCAAATTCGAGCCAGGCACGAAGATTCGCCAAAAGGCGGCGAATTTCGAGCTTGGCACGGGTTTGCGGTGGACACACGGCTCGGGATTTTCGAGCTTTGCGGCGTGTGCTACGAGCATAGCCAGCCACCGTATGATGCGAGACTTAATCCTCATCCTGCTGAGCGGAGAGGCGCGTCACCACGGAGAGATCTTCCAGCGTGGTGACGTCGCCCGTGACCGAGTTGGATGTTACGATTTCGCGCAGGAGGCGGCGCATGATCTTGCCGCTGCGCGTTTTGGGCAGCGAATCGGTGAAGCGGATCTGCTCCGGCTTGGCGAAGCTGCCGATCTCGTGCGCCACCCATTTGCGCAGATCCTCGCCGAGCTCATCGTGATTCCAGTTGCCCTTCTTCAGCGTGACGAAACAGGCGACTGCCTGCCCGGTGATTTCGTGCGGTTTCCCGACCACCGCCGCCTCGGCCACAGCGGGATGCTTCACCAGTGCCGATTCGATCTCCATGGTGCTCAGCCGATGGCCGCTCACGTTCATCACATCGTCCACGCGGCCCAGGATCCAGAAGTAGCCATCCTCGTCGCGCCGCGCCGCACCGCCCGCCAGATACACGCCCTCGATGCGCTCCCAGTAGGCCTGCCGGTAGCGGCCGGAATCCTTCCACAGCGTGCGCGCGATGCCGGGCCACGGCCGCCTGACAATGAGGAAGCCTTCTTTATTGGCCTCTACCGGCTTGCCCTGCAGGTCCACCACATCGGCCAGAATTCCTGGTATCGGCAGGGTTCCCGAACCCGGTTTCAGAGGCACCGCACCGGGCATGGGGGCGATCATGATACCGCCGGTTTCGGTCTGCCACCAGGTATCCACAATGGGGCAGCGCTCCTTGCCGATCATCTTGTAATACCATTCCCACGCCGCCGGATTGAAGGGCTCTCCCACTGAGCCCAGCAGCCGCAGGCTCGACATATCGTGCCCGTTGGGCCATTGGTCGCCCTGACGGATAAACGCGCGGATGGCGGTGGGCGACGTATAAAAAATGTTCACCCAGTACTTTTCGATAAGGCGCCAGAATCGGTCGGGTTGCGGAAAATCGGGGGCGCCTTCGTACATCATGGTGGTGGCCCCGGCGGAGAGTGGCCCGTAAACAATGTAACTGTGGCCGGTCACCCAACCGATGTCCGCCGTGCACCAGAAAGTGTCTTCGTCGCGCAGGTCGAAGACCCACTGCATGGTCATGTGGGTGTGCAACAGGTAGCCGCCGGTGGTGTGGACAATGCCCTTGGGTTTGCCGGTGGTGCCGGAGGTGTAGAGCACGAACAAAGGGTGCTCGCTGTCCAGTTCCTCGGCCGGACACACCTCGCTCACACCTTCATCCAGTTCGTGCCACCAGTGGTCGCGGCCCTCTTGCATAGGAACGCCGGCTCCCACGCGGCGATAGACAATCACGTCGCGCACGCTGGGGCAACCGGCCAGCGATTCATCCACGGCATCCTTGAGACGCACCTCTTTGCCGCGGCGCCAGGCCCCATCGGCAGTGATGACCACCTGCGCTTCCAGATCCTGGATGCGAGCGCGCAGGGCCTCGGCCGAGAAGCCGCCGAACACCACGCTGTGGGTGATTCCCAGGCGCGCGCAGGCCAGCAGCGCCACCGCCAGTTCCGGCACCATCCCCATGTAGATGATGGCGCGGTCTCCGGCTTTCAATCCGCGGCCTTTCAACACATTGGCGAATCGGCACACCAGGCGGTGCAGTTCCTGATAAGAAATCTGCCGCTGCTCTCCAGATTCGCCTTCCCACAGTATGGCCACCTTGTTCTTGCGATGCGTGGCGAGATGCCGGTCCACGCAGTTGTAGCTGGCGTTGAGGCGGCCGCCGGCGAACCATTTGGCGAACGGAGGGTTCCACTCAAACACGTGCGACCACTTCTCAAACCACTCCAGCTCCTTCTCCGCCAGCTCGCCCCAAAACTCCTCGGGCTGTTCCGCCGCCTTCCGGTACAGCGCAAGGTAGCCTTCCATGCCTTGCACGCGCGCACGCTTCACGAACTCGGGACTCGGAGGATACATATTGGCCATGCTGAAAATCTTACCAAGTAATCACGGCCCGGCCCAGCAACTCACCGCGCCGCAGCCGTTCTAAAACCTCCGGCACATCGGCGAGTGAATGGGTCTCGATGTGGGCGCGAATGAATCCGGCGGAGGCCAGCGCGAACACCTCCGCGAGATCCTGCTGTGTACCCAGGTAGCTGCCGCGCACCGTGATTCCCTTGAGTACGGTGTCCACCAGGGGGAGTTCGTATTGGCTCATCGCGAGGCCCACCAGCACCAGCGTTCCGGTGCGCTTGAGCGCGCGAAAAGCCTGATGAATGGCTGCCGCGGAGGGCGTGAGCACCAGCGCCGCATCCACGCCGCCATACTCTTTCTGCAGGGCGCGGCCGGCGCTTTCGCCGTGCACCGCCAGTTCCGCGCCCCATGCGCGCGCCATGTGCAGCTTGTCGTCGGCCACATCCACGCCGGCGATGCGCAACCCCTGCACCTTGGCCAGTTGCAGCGCCAGGTGGCCCAGACCTCCCAGGCCGAAAAGCGCCACGCTCTGGCCGCGCTCCAGCCCGGCCTCCCGCAGCGCGCCGAATGCCGTCCAGCCCGCGCA
>OKRF01000116.1:0-3819 GCA_900290315.1 Candidatus Sulfopaludibacter sp. SbA3
TTTGGCGAATCTTCGTGCCTGGCTCGAATTTGCCCCTTCGCGAAATCCCGACGCGTTCCCCCCCATTTTCATACCCATCGTTGCCCGCGTGCGGGCGCCCCAACAGGGTCGAAAAACCGGCCCGGCGACTGGGTAACGCCGGCGATCTTGTCGCCGGTCGGCGAGAGCAACCGGCGGCGAGACCGCCGGCGCTACCAACCGCCGGTGTTTCATGGAGTTTCGCGCGCGGAACCCCAGCCCGACAGACGACACACAATGATCGCTCACCAGGCGGTGCGCTAGACTTCTTCTGTGGATACGACCGCAGCGCTCAGCCTGACCGCTGTTTCCGACGAAACCCGCCACCCCGCCGCCTGCGGATTTGTAGCTGAAGCAAGCCGGCTCCCATGACCAAACCTTTGGGCACTAACATAATCGTCTTACTGTTGCTGACGGTGATCACCTGGCTGGTCTTGGCGGCCGACTTATCTTCGGTGGTCGGCGTCGTGGCGCCCGGCGACCAGGATATCTTCCTGGGACTGCGCTGGATTCTGGCGTGCTTGCTCATCTGCGCAACGTGGCTTTGGATCGGCGGTCTCCTGCTGGTCGCCGGCGGCCAGGACGCCCTGCCGAAATGGGGCATTCCCTCGGCGCTGATTCTCTGCCCGGCGTCCGCGGCCGCGGCTCTGGCTGCGCTCTACGTAGTCTCGGAATCCAACATGCGATGGCCCTTGGCAATCCCGTTGGCGATTCCGCCGCTCATCGCCGCCTACGTTGTGTCGCTGTGTCTGCCGTCTCTCCGGACGATTCTGGCGGGGCCGTCGGTTCATGCGACTGTCTGGGGAATCGTTCTGATTCTCTCCATCGCGATCTGGCCGCCGGTTACGCAGCAGAGGCGCGAGAAGGCGGCACGGGCGGTGCAGCGCGCCCGCGAATTCGCCGCCGCCGCATTGCAGGAGAAAGAGCGGAAGCATGCCGAAAACCTGGCCAGGCTTCAGGCGATGACCCCCGGCCAGCACCTGGTCAACTGGTACAACCTTCTCGACCCGGAAAGCGGTGTGCGCCCCGAGGCCCTTGTCGCCCTGAGAACCGTCCCGCGACGCCAGGGCGACGTGGAAGAAGGTCTCGCCCTGGGAGTTCCCGCGATCATGAAACTCGTCCCCGAGCTCGATCTCAAACCTACGCCAGCGCTCTGCCAATCGGCGCAATCCTTCTTGCAGACGGCCGCCAAAGGGATGCACATCCGGCATCGCGAACCGTATCCGTATGAGGCGGACGAGGGCCTCAACGGATCCTTCGCGGGAGTTCGCTGGTTCCTGGCGCACGGCTGCAACTGCGACGAGGGCCTGGCCGCTTTGCAGACCGTGATACAGACCTATCTCGATTCGCCGGACCGCCAGAAGGTGCTGGCCGCGCTGGCCGACCTGAAGCAGGCGCACTGATCGATATGGCAAGCCCACTCAAAGCGTGGGGACGAAAGGAATTCTGCAGGGGCGGGTGGGATTTGCCAGTTGGCTGCTGCTTCCCATCTCCGGTCTTCTGGCGCTGGTCGCGATCGCGGCCATGTACAATCCGCAATTGCGGTGGGCCATCGTCGTCCCAGCCGCGATTCCGATTCTGGTTGCCGGTTACGCGCCCTACCTGCTCTTCCCCTCGGCGCACGCGGTTGCGGCGTCCACCGCGGGTTTCGCCATGTGGGCGTCGTGTTGGTGCTCGGTCTTCTGCCGGTCCCCGGCGCAATTCGTTTCGCCGCTGGTCCGCTGGATGATGGATCGATCGAGTCCAAACCAGGGCCGGCGATGGATCGTTGGATGGCCCAGCAAGGAGAGAGGCGGCGGCAACAGGGCCTGGAGGAAATACGAAAGGTCGACGCCGAGACCACGTTAGTGGAACTGGAATCCCTGACTCGCGGCGAAATTGTGATTGCGATAAGGAACTCGCGCAACTGGAGGAGCGGGCGCGCGGTCTGGAGGATTCGCCGGAAGTTCGAGCCTTTCGAGACGCAATGGCCACCTTCCGGAAGAAGTAAGCACTCGCTGCCAACTCGGCTGCCCCGTGGGACAGACGATCGCCTTTTGTCGTCTGTCTTCTTCAGGCGCAACGTAGAACCCCCCGGCCACTCCACAGTTTCCAGAATGGTCTTAAACCGTACAATTGGGAGTGCCCCGTCGTGGTATCTCTGTGGTATCTCTATCGGCATGCTCCAGAATCGCGGGATTCCGTTGCTGCTTACGATCATTGCTTTTGCCGGAACGTCGATGGCGGGGACGATTTATAGTTGGACGGCGGTTCCTTCCTCCTTAGGCGTTCCAACGGGTGGTTCGGGTACGTGGAATCTGACCGGGGACAACTGGGTCGTGACAACGGGTCTGCCTTCGGTCATCTGGGGCAATGGGTCCGGGGATGGCGCCCTTTTTGGACTAGGTGCCGGCACCGTGACGCTGGGCGCCAATGGCATTCAGGCGAACAGTCTGACGTTCAACACCAATGGATATACCATCGCCGGCGGAGGACACACACTCACGCTGTCCGGCACGAGTCCGGCGATCAATGCCGGGAGCCTTTTCACCGAGACCATCGCTGCCCCACTCAGCAGCTCTCAAGTTGTCAACCTTGGAGGCGCCGGTACAGTAAACCTCACGGGCGGGGGATTGCTGGGGGGCATCGACGTAACGGCTGGCGGCCTGGGGATTTCGGGCGGCAATACTCTTACCCTCACCGGCACGGGCACAGCATTAACTGTTGAGAGTTCGGCGGCAGTGTCGATTTCGGGCGGCTCCACGCTCGATGCTTCCGCATCAACCACCGCGATCGTGGATGGAACAGCGGCAAACGCGACGATCGACGGGGTCGGATCGCAACTGAATACGGGATTTCAGTTGCTGGTCGGAAACACCGCGGCCGGATCTCTCGCGGTCCAGAATCACGGGCAGCTCAACGCCAGCACTTTCCTGCTGATGGGGGCCAGTAACGGCAGCAACGGGACTCTGACGATCCAAAGCGGCGGCTCCGTCAACAGCGGCATCGGCATCCTGGGATATGTGGGCGGGGCGACAGGCGCGGCCAACGTCACCGGCGCCGGCTCAACCTGGTCTACCGGGTCGCTGGGTTTGGGTGGGCTTACCAGCACAAACTTCGGGGGCACGGGAACATTGACCATTTCCAGCGGCGGCGCGGTCAACGTCACCGGTGCAACCACGCTGTGGACCAGCACCAGTTCCGCCACCATCAACGGAGGCACGCTCACTACCGGCACCCTCGCGAGCAATGGGGCCTTAGGTTCGATCGCTTTGCAGGCCGACCCATCCGGCGGGCAAGCACTGGTAGTCAACGGTTCGATCGGCACCGGCAACTATGCGGGCACCATCACCGGCGCCGGCAGCATATTGAAGACCGGCGCATCGGATCTGCAACTCGCCGGGGCCAATACTTTCACGGGGTCCACTACCATCAACGGCGGAACCATTACGCTGGGCAACGGGCTGGCGCTCCAAAACAGCAGCGTGGCGATTGGCGTCAACAACGGGCTCAACCTGAACAGCCTCAGCAGCGCCACCCTCGGCGGCTTGTCGGGTAGCGGATCGCTGAACTTGGGCGCAACGGCGCTGACCGTGGGCGGCAACAACGCGGATTCCAGCTACTCGGGAAGCTTCAACGCCACCACCGGAGCGCTTACCAAGCAGGGATCCGGCACTCTGACCCTCAGCGGCGGAGGGACCCTTGACTCGTTGACGGTGGCCCAGGGAAAAGTCGCCATCACCGCAGGGACGCTCACGTTGACGGATAGTGCCATAGGACTGAACGTCGGCGGCTCGGCATCGCTGAACCTGTCGGGAGGAG
>OKRF01000116.1:3824-5740 GCA_900290315.1 Candidatus Sulfopaludibacter sp. SbA3
ATAGGACTGAACGTCGGCGGCTCGGCATCGCTGAACCTGTCGGGAGGAGCCGTGGTCAATTCGGGCGGGGCGGGCGAACTGGTGGACGGGACTGCCGCCGGTATCACCATCTCCGGTGCGGGCACGAAACTCACAACAGGGACGGAGCTTCTGGTGTCGCAGTTCGCCTCGGGCTCCCTGACGGTACAGAATCAGGGGCAACTGGCGGCCGGTAACCTCCTCGTGATCGGGTTCGACTCGGGCAGCAACGGGACCATGCTGATTCAAAGCAAGGGAACTGTCAGCTCTATCAGCGGGACAATCGGGGTTTTAGCGGGCTCCACCGGCACTGTTACGGTGACTGGCGCCCAGTCCGCCTGGACCACCAGCGAGCTCGGAATCGGAGGATTCAACGGGGCGCAGAATGGAGGAACCGGTACCCTCACCATCGCCGGCGGAGGCGCGGTGACAGTCGCTGGGGTGGCCACGATCTGGAATAATGCCAGTTCTATCGTGATCAATGGCGGTACCCTCACCACCGGGATGCTGTCCAGCAACGGCGCGGCGGGATCGATCTCGCTCGTAGCAGATCCCACCGTCGGGCACGCGCTCAACGTTAACGGTACGTCCTTGATCGGCACGTACGCAGGCACGCTCTCCGGCGCAGGCAGCCTCACGATGTCAGGTAATGGAAGCACGCAAACGCTCACCGGCGCCAACACCTATACGGGGCCGACCCTGGTGAGCGCGGGGTCACTAGTCCAATCGGGTGGCACGAACAACTCGCGGATCACCGTCTCGAGCGGTGGTACTTTCACGGCGGACAACGGGGCGGCGCTTACGCCCTTGGGCGGCTTCGGCGCCCTCACTGCGCAATCAGGCGGCACCGTGCAGTATGACAACGCCACCGTTAGCGGCGGCTTTCTTTCGGGTACCGGCACACAGGAGATCAACGCCGGCGGGGCGACTTTCAACGGCACCACGGTGAATCTGGGAACCACGTTGACACAGAATGGCGCCTCCACGTTCAACGATGTCATCTTGAACGGCAAGGTTGCGAACAACGCAGCACTTTCGTGGGCCGGCGGCTCGATCGGCTCGGGTGGCGTCCTCGAAATCGGGAACACGGTCGACGCGAGCGGGCTGACCAGCAACGGCGAGATCGATCTACAAACAGGCGCCACGCTCGCGGTGAGCGGAACGGACCTGGCGCTCGGCAACGGAAGCCGCACCTATATCGGCACTGTGTCCAGCCCCGGCGGGTCACTCACGTTGAGCGGCGGCGTGGTGCAACTCGACGACGGGTTGCTGGTGAACAACGGGACCATTTCGGGTGAGGTGGATGTCAACTTCGGCGGACTGGCGGAGGGGGCGGGCACTTACGGCAATGTGGTGATCAACAATGGCGGGCAGTTCCATCCGGGGAACAGTCCGGGAACGGTGACCAGCTCGGCGGCCACGTGGGGCGCGGGCGGAGAACTCCTGTTCGATATCAACGATGCGAATGGGATACCGGGAACGAACTGGAGCCTGTGGGACGTTACGGGACAACTCGATATCACGGCGGGCGACACTCCCAATACCGTCTTCAAGATCCTTCTGGATTCTCTTCTGCTGGACGGTAGCGCGGGCGCCGTGACGAATTTCAATCCCACTCGATCCTACGCGTGGACCTTTCTCAACGCCGGCAGCATCACCGGGTTCAGTTCTTCGGATTTCGCAATCGACAGTAGCGGGTTTGCCAACGCGCTGGATGGCGGGAGTTTTTCACTGCTCGACAGCGGCCAGAGCCTCGCGCTCGAATTCACACCGGCCCAGACTCCCGAGCCTTCCACGGCCGTGCTGGTATTGTGTGCGTTGGCGGTGGCGTGGACAACCAGACAGCGTGCCCGGCGCTCGCCGCGGCACAGTTCGGCACGTCGCAGCCCTGCTCCATG
>OKRF01000152.1:0-14300 GCA_900290315.1 Candidatus Sulfopaludibacter sp. SbA3
CTCTGCACTGGCGGGGCCTGGTGGAAACCGCCGATTTCTACGCCGTCGCGGATGTGAACCTGGCGGGCGAGTTCGATCCTTCACGCGCCACGGTGCTTCCCAAACCGGATGCGGACCCGGCCATGGACGTGGCGCGCCGCACCCACACCTTTCAGGAGTTCCTGCGCTTCTCGCAGTTCCCTGTGTGGCAGGTGGTGGCGATGCCGGAGCCGGAAGGCGCCAAGGAAGTCCGCTTGGTGGACCTGCGTTTCCGCACGTTCACGGCGCGGGCCACCGTGGATTCGCGTCTCAGAGTGTTAAACGAGTCTTTCTTTTTCGGCTCTGGCCGTCCGAAATAGGGTTCTTCGCTCACTGGTTATAGGATTCACCCCTATACCATTGCCCCAGGTTCAACGCAACAATTGAAGTGTGCAGTCCTCCGACCCTAATACCGTACTAGACCGGGCGCAACTCCGGGACATCACCATGGACGATGAGGCGCTCATGCGCGAAATTCTCTCGGCATTGATCGACGACACCTCAAGACAGATCCGGTTGCTGGATGAGGCGATTCGGGAGCAGAATCCGCAGAAGTGTATGCGCCTGGCGCATTACTCCAAGGGCGCCTGTGCCAACGTAGGGGCCAACCGCGCGGCCGCATTGCTCAAGCAGATTGAGCGCAAGGCCTCCGTGCGTGAGTTTCAGGAGTGCGGCGAGTCGCTGGGAAGGCTGGCGCGAGAAGTGGACCTGCTGCGCGCCGAGGTTCTTACCGGGGCTTGAGCAGCAGCTTGATGCCATCGCCGCACAATACGGCGGCATGTTTGGATGCGGCTGGCAGACCGCCCACGGCATCGTCCACAACCGCTGGCTGGAAGGCGGCGAGTTCGGCTCGCGATTTTCCCAACATCCATTCGGTGAGTGCGGAACCGGCGGCGATGGATGCGGTGCAGCCGCGCACTTTGTATCGCGCCTCCGCTACCAACTCATTTTCGAATCGCGCGGAAAGACGCAGAATGTCTCCACAGGCCGGGTTCGCTACCTCCACTGTCACGGCGGGCTCTGGCAATTCGCCCACGTTGCGCGGATTCTGAAAATGTTCCAGCAGACGTGCGGGATACATACCGTGTTTCAATGTTGACATGGTTCAGGTAGTGGCGGCGATCATCGAACGGGAGGGGCGGATTCTCATTTGCCGCCGCACGAAGGAACAGTCCCACGCGTTGCAGTGGGAGTTTCCGGGCGGCAAGCTGGAACCGGGCGAATCGCCCGAGCAGGCGCTGGCTCGCGAGTTGGAAGAAGAGCTCGGAGTGCGCGAGGCCGCGGGCGCGGAAATCACGCGCTACGAGTACAGCTATCCGGGCAGGAATCCCATCCTGCTGATCTTTTTCCGCGTGACCCATTTTGTGGGCGCCCCGGCCAATCTGATCTTCCACGAAATGCGCTGGGAACCGCCTGCGCGATTGCTGGAATTCGACTTTGTAGAAGGCGATTTGCAGTTCATTCGCGGGCTGGCTGGCTATACTGGTTCCTATGCCCCCAGCGATCCAATTGGTAGAACCGGAGCAGAGTGAACTCCTGGCGAATCTGGAAGCGCGAGCCAAGTCCGCCAATCCCTTTTTCCGCGCGATGGCCCATCGTCCCGACGTGTTGAAGAACTTTGTGCCGTTTTACAGCGCTGTCGTAGGACCAGGGTCCGTAGAGCGCCGCATCAAGTCGCTGGTCTATCTGACCTGCTCCTTCGCCAACAAATGCGCTTTTTGTATCCAGGCCAACCTGCCGGGCGCCAAGAAAGCCGGCGTCACGGAAGAGGAAATTGAAGCTGTAAAGATGGAACGGGACGATGCGTTCTCCGAGCCCGAACGCGCCGCCATCCACTATGCCAGGGAACTGACCAAAACGGCCGATGCCGAGAAATCGCGGGCTCTCCTGGTGCAGCACTTCAGCGACCAGCAGGTGGTAGAAATCACCCTGGTGGTATGTATGTCTAATTTCAATAATCGATTGAATAACGGACTTAGAATTCTCCCGGAGGGCTAGATCGAATTGCGCTGAATTCTATGCCTGTTCTGAGTGGAATCCATCCGGTTGCCGAGGCGTTGCGCGCCCATCATCCCCTGGAGCGCGTGCTCATCGCACAGGGAGCGGGAGGGACACGGCTACAGGAAATCATCGACCTGGCCCGGCGGGAGTCCGTGCCGCTGCGCTTCGAGGCACGGTCGGCCCTGGATCGTCTTGCCGGGACGCCGGCGCACCAGGGAGTGGTAGCTTTGGGCGCCGCCAAGAAATACGCCGATATGGACACCGCCACTTCCGCCAGTTTGGTGGTCGTACTGGATGGCGTCGAAGATCCTCACAACCTGGGGGCGATTGTCCGCACTGCCAACGCCGCCGGAGCCGGCGCCCTGATTATTCCGGAGCGGCGCGCGGCCGGTGTGACGGATGTAGTAGCCAAGGCGGCTGCCGGAGCTTTGGAGCATCTGCCCATCGTCCGCGTCACCAACATCAACCGCTCCCTGGAAGCGCTCAAGGAACGCGGATTTTGGATCTACGGGCTGGATGAGCGCGGCACCGGGATCTACACCAGCGTCGACTATGCGTCGCCCACGGCGTTTGTGCTGGGTGGCGAAGGCAAGGGCTTGCACGAGCAGGTGCGGAAGCATTGCGACCTGCTGGTGCGAATCCCCATGGCGGGGACTATTCCGTCGCTGAATGTCTCGGTGGCAGCGGGAGTGGTGCTCTTCGAGTGGCTGAGGCGCCGGTGAAATCCGACGCGTCTGGATGGGTCCTCATAGTAGAATCAGGTTTATGCGCCGCATATGCAGCCTGATTCTAATTGCGGCCGCCATTCCTGCGTGGTCCGCGCAACCGGTGCGCGGCCGTCATGGCATGGTGGTCACGCGGGAAGCTCATGCCACCGAAGCAGGCCTGAGAGTTCTCCAGTCCGGCGGCAACGCCATCGATGCCGCAGTGGCGGTGGGTTTCGCCCTGGCGGTGACTCATCCATCGGCAGGCAACATTGGCGGCGGCGGATTCATGCTGGTGCGCATGGCCGACGGACGCACCGCTTTCATCGATTTTCGGGAGCGCGCGCCGCTCTCCGCCTCCCGCAACATGTACCTGGACGCCAACGGCAAAGCCACGCAGGACAGCATCACCGGATACCGCGCTTCCGGCGTTCCGGGAACGGTCCGCGGTTTGGAGTACGCGTCCAGGAAATTCGGCAAGAAGCCCTGGGCCGAGTTGGTGCAGCCGGCGGTGGATCTGGCCTCCAAGGGCTTCACGCTCTCCTACGCGCAGGCAAACGGCTTGAAGAACGCGGGTCGGACGCTGGGCCAGTTCCCGGAATCGAAGCGCGTGTTTCTGCGCGATGGCAATTTCTGCGAACCGGGCGACGTGTTTGTGCAGGCGGACCTGGGCCGCACCCTGGACCGCATCGCCAAACTTGGCGCCAAGGATTTCTACGAAGGTGAGACCGCCCGTTTGCTGGCCAAGGACATGCAGGAGCATGGCGGACTGATCACCCTGCAGGATCTGAAAGACTACGTAGCCATCGATCGCAAGCCGATGCTCGGTAAGTACAAGAGCTACGACATCATCACTTCGCCGCCGCCCAGTTCGGGAGGCATTGGCATCCTGCAGATGTTGGGGGTTCTGGAAGGCACCGGGTACGAAAAAGGCGGAGCGGGATCCGCCAGTGTAGTCCACTATATGACCGAAGCCATGCGCCGCTACTTTGCCGACCGGGCGGTGCACCTGGGCGATCCGGATTTCGTGAAGGTGCCGTTGGTTTCGCTGCTGGACCCTGCATACATCGTGAAGCTGCGCGGCTCCATCGATGCGGAGCGCGCCACGCCTTCCGCCGATGTGCATGCGGCGGTGGTGACGGGTCACGAATCCAATGAGACCACCCACTATACGGTGGCCGATGGCGAGGGCAATATCGCCACCGTGACCTACACGCTGAATGGCGGCTACGGCAGCGCTGAATGGCGGCTACGGCAGCAAGGTGACGGCCGCCGGGTTGGGCTTTCTGCTGAACAACGAGATGGACGATTTCGCCGCCAGCCCCGGGCACCCCAATATGTTCGGCCTGGTGCAAGGGGAGGCGAATGCCATCCAGCCGCGCAAAACCCCGCTCTCTTCCATGGTTCCGACCATTGTGATGAAGGATGGCAAGCCGCTGCTGGTGCTGGGATCGCCGGGCGGTCCCACCATCATCAACACGGTTCTGGAAGTGATGGTGAATGTGCTGGACTTCGGCATGAATGTGCAGGAAGCAGTGGATTGGCCGCGCTTCCATCACCAGTGGATGCCGGACACGCTGCAAATGGAGCGCGGGTATTCGCCCGATACCGTAGCAATTCTGGAAAAGCGCGGATACACCATTCGCCGCGTGGCAGCGCAGGGAGAATGCGCGGCCATTCTGTTCGACAACGGCTGGCTGAACGGCGCCGCCGATCCGCGCACCGAAGGCACGGCCAAAGGATACTGAAGAGCGAAATGAACCATTTCCTGTCGACGCATCTGTTCGTGAACCATCGCCTGACGGTTGCGCTGCTCAGCAGGATCCAGCAGGCGGGTATCAACGGAGTGGAGATTTTCTGCGCGCGCCAGCACCTGGACTATCGGGACAAAGCGCAAATCGCCGAACTGGGTCACTGGTTCCGGGATTCCACGCTGACGCTCCATTCGCTGCATTCTCCCATGTATAACGATACGATCTGGGGCCGCTCCGGGCCGCATGCCGTGGTCACGATCACCGAACCCGTCAAGAGCAAGCGGTTGCCCATGGTGGAGGAAATCAAGCGCGCGCTGGAAATCGCCGAAGTGGTCCCGTTCAAATATCTGGTGCAGCACATCGGTGTAAGCGGGGAAGAGTACGACCTGTACAAGGTGGACGCGGCCTTCAGCGCGCTGGAGGAGATCAGCCTGTTCGCCCGCGCGCGTGGCGTGGAGGTGCTGCTGGAGAACATTCCCAACGAGCTTTCCAGCGCCGAACGTCTGCTGCATTTCGAAGAGCTCACGCACGTTGGATTGAACTATTGCCTGGATACCGGCCACGCCAACATGTGCGAGGGCGTGCCGGCGGCGTTCGAACGGTTGAAGACGAAGATCCGCTCGACCCACGTGCACGACAACAACGGTAAGGACGACGTGCATCTTTTTCCGCTGAAGGCGGAGGGCGGAACGGTGGATTGGAAAGCCACCATGGCGCTGCTTCGGACGCGCGGAGACCAGTATCCGCTGATGCTGGAACTGAAAGAGAAACCGGACATCGCCAATCCCCTGGAAGCCGCCCTGGAGGTATTCGAAAAGCTGGAAGCGCAATAATGCAACCCACCGCGGAGGCGCGGAGGCGCGGAGGAAAACGCGGAGAAACCCAAGAAAACATACGGATTTTGCTTTTCTCAGCGTCTTCCTCCGCGTCTCCGCGCCTCCGCGGTGAAGATTTCTTTTTTCGAGCGTATTAAGTCTATGATTCCCCGAATTACTATCGCCGAGGCCGGTCAGCATGTGGGCGAGACCGTGCAAATAGCCGGCTGGCTATATAACCTGCGCCGCAGCGGGAAGATCGCTTTTCCGATTGTGCGCGATGGGTACGGACTGATGCAGTGCGTGGCCGTGAAGAGCGCTCTTCCGGACGAACTCTTCGAGACCATCAAGAATCTCACTCAGGAAAGCTCTATCATCGTTACCGGCAAGATCCGCGCCGAACAGCGCGCCCAGGGTGGGTTCGAAATGGATGTGGAAGCCCTGGAGGTTTTGCAGCGCGTTCCCGAAAGCGACCCCTATCCCATTACGCCCAAGGATCACGGCGTGGACTTCCTGATGGACCATCGCCACCTGTGGCTGCGCAGCCAGCGGCAGCACGCCATCATCCGGGTGCGGCACGAAATCATCAAAGCCGTGCGCGACTATTTCGATTCCCACGGCTTCACCCTGGTGGATACGCCCATCTTTACGCCGGCCGCCTGCGAAGGCACCACCACGCTCTTCGAAGTGGATTACTTCGAAGATGAAAAGGCCTTTCTGACGCAATCCGGACAGCTTTACAACGAAGCCACCGCGATGGCGTTCGGCAAGACGTACTGTTTCGGTCCCACCTTCCGTGCCGAAAAATCCAAGACGCGGCGGCACCTCACCGAATTCTGGATGGTGGAGCCCGAGATGGCCTTCGCCACGCTGGAAGATGTGAAGCGCGTGGCCGAAGAGATGATCGTCTTCATTGTGGGCCGCGTGCTGGAAAATCGCCGGGAAGAACTGAAGCGGCTGGAGCGCGACGTCACTAAGCTGGAAGCCATCCAGGCGCCCTTCGTCCGCATGACCTACGGCGATGCCATTAAGATTCTGCAGGCCAAGGGCAGTGAGATTCAATGGGGCGGAGACTTCGGTGGCACCGATGAAACGCTCCTCACCGAAGACCAGCAGCGTCCCATCATGGTGGATCGATTCCCGGCCAGTTTCAAGGCTTTCTACTTCCAGCCTGACCCGGAACGCAGCGACCTGGTGCTCGGCGTGGACGTTCTGGCGCCGGAAGGCTATGGCGAAATCATCGGCGGCGGCCAGCGCATTCACGATCCGGAGTTGCTGTTGCAGCGCATCGAGGAGCACAAACTGCCCAAGGAAGCCTTCAACTGGTATATCGATCTCCGCAAGTACGGCACCGTGCCGCACGGCGGCTTCGGCATGGGCATCGAGCGTTGCGTGGCGTGGATGTGCGGGCTGGAACACATTCGCGAGACTATCGCCTTCCCCCGCATGCTGTACCGTCTGCGGCCGTGACGAGTTTAAATGAGTCAGATTCTTATTCACCGCGGAGGCGCGGAGGCGCGGAGGAAGACGCGGAGAACTGCAAAATCTTGTCTGTTTTTCTCCGCGTTTTCCTCTGCGTCTCCGCGCCTCCGCGGTGAGTTCTTCGGGTGGGTTGAGGCGAAGTAGCAGATGCCGCATTCCCGCATCTCCATCATCGGCGCCCCGCTCGACTTAGGAGCGAGCCGGCGCGGGGTCGACATGGGCCCTTCCGCGGTGCGCGTGGCCAATCTGAATGCACGCGTCGCGTCCCTCGGGTACGACGTGGAAGATCTCGGCAATGTCCCGGTGCGCCAGGCGGAAGCTTCGCCGGCGGGCCACCCGCAGGCGAAGTATTTGCCGCAGATTGCCGCCACCTGCGAAAGCCTGGCAAACCAGGTGAGCCGGACATTGGCCTACGAGAGCATGCCGCTGGTGCTGGGCGGCGACCATTCCGTGGCTGTCGGGACCGTCAGCGGCGTGTCTCATTATTTCCGCGCGAAAAATCAAAAGGTGGGACTGATCTGGCTGGATGCGCACGCCGACATGAACACTCCCGACTCCAGCCCCAGCGGGAACGTGCATGGCATGCCGCTCGCTTGCATTGTGGGGATGGGACCGCCGGAGTTGACCGGGATTTTCGGCTATGCCCCCAAGGTCGCTCCGGCCAACACCGTCATCGTGGGTTTGCGCGACGTGGATGCCCTGGAAAAGCCGCACGTGCGCGATTCCGGCGTCCGCGTGTTCACCATGCGCGACATCGACGAGCGCGGCCTGCGTCACGTGATGCGGGAGGCGATCGCCGCAGCCACCGAGGGCACCGCTGGATTCCATCTCTCGCTGGACATGGACTTCGTGGATCCCCAGCAAGCACCCGGCGTCGGCACTCCGGTCCGAGGCGGCGCGACGTACCGGGAAGCGCATTTGGCAATGGAAATGATCTGTGATTCGGGGCACATGCTCTCGATGGAAGTGGTGGAGGTGAACCCCGTAATCGACGAGGCCAACCGCACCGCCGACCTGGCCGTCGAGTTGATCATGTCCGGATTGGGGAAGCGAATTCTATGAAGCTACGCGTCGCGGTCGTTTACGGCGGCCGCACTGGGGAACACGAAGTGTCGGTGCGTTCGGCCCGAGCCATCATGGCCGGCATGGACCCCGCCAAGTACGAGAAAATCGAGTACTTTATCGACCAGCAAGGCAAGTGGATGCCAGGCCCGATCGTCCCCGAACCGGGGGCGCATCCGGAGATTGACGTGGTGTTTCCGGTGCTGCACGGCACGTTCGGAGAGGACGGCACCATGCAGGGCCTGCTGGAACTGGCCGACCTGCCTTACGTGGGCGCGGGCGTGCTGGCCTCCGCGGTCTCCATGGATAAGGAGATGATGAAACGTGTCTGTGCGGAACGTTTGTTGCCGGTGGTAGACTACGTCACTGTGTCGCGCGGCGAAGAGGGCGCAGTGGCGAAATGCGCCACGCTGCCGTTTCCGCTCTTCGTCAAACCTGCCAATCTGGGGTCAAGCGTGGGCATCTCCAAGGCGCACGATGCCGCAGAACTGGAGACGGCGCTGGCGCTGGCCGCGCAGTACGACAACAAGATCATCGTCGAGCGCGGCATCACGGGACGCGAACTGGAGTGCGCTGTACTGGGGAATGACGAGCCCATGGCTTCCATGCCCTGCGAGATTCTGCCCTCGCGCGAATTCTACGATTACGAAGACAAATACCTGCTCGACAAAGCCGAGACCCGGCTGCCGGCTGACCTGCCTCGAGACACCACCATGGAACTGCGCCGCCTGGCCGTAGAATGCTACCGGGCCGTAGGCTGCGAAGGCATGGCGCGCGTGGACTTTCTGCTGGAAGCTTCCACCGGCAAGCTCTACATCAACGAGATCAACACCATTCCCGGCTTCACCTCCATTAGCATGTATCCCAAGATGTGGGAGCATTGCGGCACCCCTTTCGCCGCGCTGGTGGACCGGCTGATCGAACTGGCGCTGGAGCGGCACAAGCGCAAGAAAGCCACGCGCTTCACCCGGTAGGGTAAGCTTTTAGCTTGCCCCTTTTTCTCTTTTTCTTATTCTGGGCGGAGGCGCCGAAACACTACGACTGCCATCGCGCCGCTACGCCCATTCAGATCGNNACCGTGGACGGACTGGTTCGTCGATATCGAAGGCGATGCCAAACCGCAACCCAGATTCCATACGCGCGCCAAGATGCTGTGGGACGACCAGTATCTCTACATCGCCGCTGAACTGGAGGAGCCGCACGTCTGGGCCACTCTGACCGAGCACGATTCGGTCATCTTCCGCGACAACGATTTCGAAGTCTTCCTGAACCCCTCCGGCGACGGGCACAACTACTTCGAATTCGAAATGAACGCGCTGAATACGGGATGGGACCTGTTCCTGCCCAAGCCGTACCGCGAGGGCGGCAAGGCCGATAACAGTTGGGAAATTCCCGGCCTGCGCACGGCGGTCCACGTGAACGGCACGCTCAACGACCCGCGCGATCGGGATACCGGCTGGACCCTGGAGATCGCCTTCCCCTGGTCCGCCTACGCCTCGCGAGCGCCGGTTTCGCGGCCCAAGCCGGGAGACGAATGGCGAATCAACTTCTCGCGCGTGGAATGGCGCACAAAGGTGGAGGGCGGAAAGTACGTCAAGCCGGCGGGCGAGAAGGAAGACAACTGGGTCTGGTCGCCGCAGGGGCTAATCAATATGCATGTTCCGGATCGCTGGGGCTTCGTGCGGTTTGTGGACCAATAGGGTGGAGGGCTTACCCGACTTTGCCTTTCCCGTTGGCCGTTGTTTCACCAGCCAAATGCTCTGCTTTTTCGGCGTAGGTAGGCTTCGCAACCCTGGGATCCGGAAAGAATTCTCCAGCGCCCTTTTGGATCCGCCGGTCGCAAGATTCCCACTCGTTCTGCAGGCACTGCCCTTTGTGGCAGTCGAACTGGCAAATCGCGAGGTCGTCAGGCGCGGTGTCGACGATCTGGCGTTTCAAGAACTGCCAGATACGAGTGAAGGAGTTGCCCCTCCCCTTAGGTTCATCCTGCATTTACAGCCCCCTCAAAGAAACCCGGCGTGCGCAAGGTTGATAGAGCCAGTATATCAGTAACACAAGAGCGGCAATCATTTACCGGAATCGCATCCCAGGGAGAACCGCAGGGCCGCGCAGATTTCGGTCATCCGAGGCGAACTCAGATGAGCGACCCGTCTCCCCAAGCGCTGCTGGGAGACCGTAACCGTATTGTGCAGGTTCACCGCGCATAATCTCTTCATGCCATCCGCCTCATTCAGGACTACTTCGGATGGTACTCCGCGGACTGTTGTTGTAATCGGGGCAACCGTGACGGTCGACAAATAGGCGATCGCGCTGTCACGGGTTAACACTACCACGGGCCGTTTCTTGTCTGGCGGCGCAAACTGATAGAGTCGCACATCCCCTCTGGCTATTCCGCCGGCCACGCCGCCTCCGCCTCCCAGACCAGCGAGTCTTCCCGTGCACCCGGGCGTTTCGAATAACCGTCGCGGTCGCTCGCCTCCAGAGCACGGACCTCCAAATTCCGAAGATGCTCCCGGAGGGCGTCGCGAATCAGTGCGGAGCGATTCCGCTTGGTCCTGCGGGCGGCCCGGTCGGTGGCTTTCAACAGGCTCGCATCAAGAACAACCTGGATGGTTTCCATCTGTGGACTCCATTCCACAGTTTACTCCACATACGGTGTCGATCGACATCGACAAACCCATGCCCCCCATTAGCCGCGTGCCACTCACTTTGTTACCATCACTTCACTACTCCAGAGCGTAGACGGTGCGCGCTCTGAACTCAGGACCGTCACCTGGCACAAGTAACGGCCCGAACCAAGATTGCGCAGGCTGACGCTGGCGTCGAGTCCGACGCCCGCAAGGATAAGCCAGTGCGTAAATGGTCCTGTCCGGGGCGGTCACCAGATCGTCGAGGAGGACGTTTTAATAGTCGTTATTTGGGAATGGGGACCGGTAGTCAGATCTAGTTTCTAGTACGCCAAAGGTCGACGTGTGACTCGTGCCGATTCTGGCGTTCGCATAAGCCAGGGCATCGGCCCGCAAGGGATCAACTGCTGTTGCAATGAAAATGGCGGTAGCGATGGCGGCGTTGGCGTTCATTGACGTGCCCCCCTGGCTCGTAATAGCGTCGCCACGCGAAAGACCACCCATCGGGCGGATAAAAGCGCGATACCGGCAAGCACCAGCAGCACGGGGTCCGGTTCGGGCACGGTATTGGCGCTGTCCAGCGCGTAGAGGCACCGTGTGGTTATATCCAAGAGAAAAGAGCAAACCAACATGAAGAAAAATGCGCGCATTGCGCTCGGCCTGTGGTAAACGCTGCGCGACTTTAGGGTACCGATGTGGTCCCGGAGCGACTGGTCCATCAAAACACGATTTGACAGTGCCCTGGGAAGTCGCGCATACTAGCGACAGTGTGCGACAGGGCACCACCGGCCCGCGGCAAGGGAATTAATCCCACCTGCTTCGATTCAGATAGCGTGATTTGAATCTTCTTTCAGCCTGTATCAGCGGGTCGCAGGCTCTCATGAAAGGAGATTGCTGTGAGCACATCGAAACTTCCTGCTCGTCCGTCCCTTGAATCCCTTCGCAAGCAAGCAAAGAAACTGGCGCGCGACATTGTTGCCGGTAATGTTGGCGCCATCGCCCGGGCGCGTGCTCAGTTGCCTCAGGCCGAGCCCCCGTTGTCACAGCGTGACGCCCAGTTGGTGCTGGCGCGCGAATATGGGTTTCCAGGCTGGAAGGGCTTGGTTGAAGAAGTAAAACAACGCCTCGGCAGAGGACTCGAGTGGGCCATATCCGAGGCTCGCCGCATCATCCATGACAACGACGTCGAAGGTCTGCGGCAGTTGTTAGCGGAATACCCGGCGCTGTTGTCGTGGAGGGCGGATGAGAACGACGGCGGGCTGCTCGGTATGGCTACCTCATCCTATGGCGACAGCGGTGATCCGTTCCTCGAGGAGCACTTCACGCGCCTGGCATGTGCCGAGATCCTGCTCGACGCCGGCGCGGTCGTCGCGCCGCCAGTATGCGATGACCTCATCAAATCCCGCGCAAAAGGGCTCATCGATCTCTTCCACCGCAAGGCCCTTTTTCCGCGATCGCTCAAGTTCTTTGCCGCACTCGGAGATGTCGATGGCATTCGCGCGCGTCTGGATACGAATTCGGACGATCTTGCCGCGGTGAATGAAGCGTTCCTGTATGCATGCCATCTCCAGCACGAGACTGCAGCGGCGCTACTATTGGATCGGGCAATCACGCTCGATGCCGAGATAGGAAGCCGGATCGATGCCGGACCCGGGCGTCCCGGGTTTATCCAGTACTTCACCGCGAACAAGCCTGATTTTGTCTACAACCCCGATCCGGCGAGACCCTGGCAGGCTTATGTCAAGCAGCAAGTCGATCACGCGATGCGCGACGGCGACCTGAGATGCTTTGTCGACGGATTGCAGCGCGAACCATGGCTGCTATCGGACGCATGCGTGAAGTTCCAGGCCCGGTTGATTGAGTTGGGCGTGCTGAACGACCGCGCGGCTTTGATTAACGCGCTTTTTGATCTCGATCCAGCGCTGCTGCACTGTCGCGTGCCCCCGCCATCGCAGGCCATTGAATTCGCGTTCACGTATGTGAAGACACATCTGCTCCCGATGCTACTTCGCATCTGGCCCATGCCCGACGATCTTCCACACGCGGCCGGGAACGGGGACCTCGCTGGTGTGAAACGCTGGTCCGACCCGGCGGGCAAGCCCGCACTGGGCGATCTTACCAGGCATTTCCCCTGGGACAGTGCCAATTACCGCGGGGATCTACAAGCCTGGTTCGGCCGGAGCGAACCCAATGTGCAGCGGACTCTCGACACCGCGCTTGCCTGGGCCGTCCTGAACAACCACTTCGAGGTTGCCGACTTTCTTCTCGCGCACGGAGCCGATATCAACACGAACTGGTCCTCCCATGAGCCCGCCAGCATCCTGCACGAGTTGGTGGGGCACAAGAATTACGAAGCCATGCAATTCCTCATCGACCGAGGCATCGACATGACGATCGTCGATTATCGCTGGGACGGGACGGCCGAGGGTTGGGCATATCACGCAGCGAAAGACGAGAAGATGGCGCAGTGGCTTGCCGAGGCGCAACAACGGCAAGAGCAGGCATCGCACTGAAGCGACCAGCGGATCAATCGCAGGCGTGGGGAGTTCACGGTGACGATCGGCCAATAATCCGCGATATACGGAGCAGGGACGATCGATCCGGCAAAACCAGCGCCGGTTCGGAATCACTCGCCCCTGCGCGACCAGGCGGGATGTGTCGCACGGAACGCCGGATTTGAACGAATCGGCCGCGCCAAAAGTCGGGGACGGCGACTAAACGCCAGGGGTGACCGCTCAATTGTCGGCCAATTAGGGGCGGACCGCCCCGCAAAACGAGACGAAAACCGGCGGTGGGTAGCGCCGGCGGTCTCGCCGCCGGTTGCACTGGCCGACCGGCGGCGTTACCGTCGCTCGACCGGATTCTCGACCCGGTTATCGGAAAGAATCCCGCGTGCCCTTCACGGTTGGTCTGCGGCGCGCACGGTCCATACAGCGGTGGCTTCTGCACCGAATCGATGCCGATCGGCTGCGTGCTTTTTCGCGCTGACTTACACCCAGGAAAAGGTCGTTGCCCGATTTCCGTCCAGGCGCCAAATAGCTGCGAAATAGAGGGCCCTTAAGCGGGCCTGAAGTGTCGCTATGGCAGGCTTCCAATGAAAGCATTCATCTCGCGGATTACATCCTCTTCGTTCGAGAAGAACACTTCGTGCCTGGCGCGCGGCAGGCGCACCACGCGCGCAGAAGGCACGCCAGCTTCGAACGCCTTCGCCTGCGCCTCGTTCGTAACCCCAATCCGAGCCTCGAATGCCGCTCGTTCGGCGGGGTCACCCGGTAGGTCTTCAAAATTGGGCGGAAGCGCGTAGATGGCGAGAATGGGAACGGGAATGTGTGTGTACTTCTGCCGCCCCGCATGGATTGCCTGAATCGCCGGGGGAAGTTGGACCTTCACTTGCCCATACACGGCCAAAAGCGCTGCGGGAGTCGCCTGCAGATCTTTCTGTTTCTCCCGCAAGACCCTTTCCAACCTTGGGAGAGCCGTCTCCAGCAGCTCCTGAATTAGTGGTCGTGTATCCTGCAGGACTTTCGATTGCAGTTCTTCGAGCTTCCGTCTCGATTCGACCAGCTCGATACTCAGGTCCCCAAGGGAGCTGTCGTAGTACGCGTACGAATAGGCGGCGTCCAGGTACACCAATCCAGCGACCTTGTCCGGATAGCGGGATCCGACCGAACTGAGCTCCTGGCCCGCTATGGAACTCCCAACCAACACCGGGCGATTGACGTTCAAAGCGGAAAGAACTGCGAGTACGTCTTCGCCGAGCCGGTCGGCCGAGTAGCCAGAAGGAGGAACGCTGGAGGCTCCGAAGCCGCGCCGCGTGATGCCGTAGACGTGGTAAGA
>OKRF01000152.1:14310-21711 GCA_900290315.1 Candidatus Sulfopaludibacter sp. SbA3
CCCGCCAAGAGGACCAGAGGCCGGCCGGAACCGCCCCAGTCAACCACTTCCAACTTTACGCCATCTTCCACTTCTATGAACTGCACATGATAAGAAGGGGGCGCGGCCAGCCAAGCGGATTCCTTCGTTGCGCGCTGGAGTTCGAGCGACAGCGATTTCCCTTGCGTCCAGGTTCCGGCGATGGAGTTAGCGTCGGCACTGATTGTCCCCTCATAACCGCCCTGAATTGCATTGATAGCCAACTTGAGGGAGTGGCCTTCGAGGACCACAGAGTCGATCGGAATCGGCTGCGCGGTCTGATCGATGGGATGGAACGTGGCTTTCCATCCGCCGTCGTCTGCTGCAGCGATGCGCACGACCAAACGACGCTTCTTTTCGCCGATCGTTCCCTGCCAATCTCCGGCAATGCCTCGCCCTCCCTCCAGGCACACCTCAGTTTCCGACTCCATGCTTCCGCTCCTTTTAGAGCTTTGACACCAGCCGGCATAGGAAGTTCCGTTTCTGCACCAACTTTCCTCTGGTTCTGACCGTTCGGAAGAAGTGGAACAGCTAGCGCCCTGTCGGAAGCCGCCGCCGGGCGGGATAAGAGTGGGCATTGTAGAATGGCCCACCTGCCGTTTGGCTGCATCACGCCCGACGCTGGTATTGGCTGCGTCGGGGCCAGGGGCCGGGGGTCAGGGGCCGGTGCTGTGCAGCGGCGCGCTTCGCTCGCCGCACCGGCGGCAAGACCGCCGGCGTTACCGGTTTTTTCATCCCGTTTTGCGGGGGGTCCGCCCCTGATTGACAGACGAGAGGAGGAATCCCCCCTGACGTAGTTTTACCAGCGCCTCCGTCCGTATTGTCGTCCCCTACTCGTACAAAAGCTCAGATTGATCCCGTTGCCCGCAGCCGACCTGGCAATGGGCCCCAACGGCCTTCTGGGAGATCAGTCCTGGCAAGTCCCCGTCTAGTCAACTGGAAAAGATGCCGTGGAGCCGATGTCGGTGTGCGACGTGCCCCGTTAAGTGAACAGTGTTGTTACATCCCGGCGATGAAGCGCACGGCGATGTGATGGCGCATCGCCGCCACATCGACAGACGGCTGCGCGACGGGCAACGGGGGAACCAGGCGGCACGGGCACGTCACCCCAGCAATCGGGCGGCGGGCTTGGCGAAGTAGGTCAAAATGATGCCGGCGCCGGCGCGCGTGATCGACGTGAGGCTTTCCATCATGGCGCGATCGTGATCCAGCCAGCCATTGCGCACCGCCGCCATGATCATGGAAAATTCCCCGCTCACCTGGTACGCCGCGATGGGTACATCGAAACGCTGCCGGGCCTGATAAATCAGGTCCAGATAGGGCATCGCCGGCTTGACCATGATCATGTCGGCGCCTTCCTGCAGATCCAGCTCGATTTCGCGCATGGCCTCGCGGCCGTTGGCCGGGTCCATCTGGTAGCTCCGGCGGTCGCCGAACTGGGGGGTGGATTCCGCCGCCTCGCGAAACGGTCCGTAGAACACCGAGGCGAATTTGGCGGCATAGGCCAGAATGGGCGTCCTTTCGTAGCCGTTGGAATCCAGAGCCTGCCGGATGGCCCACACCCGCCCATCCATCATGTCCGAGGGTGCCACGATATCGGCGCCGGCACGCGCGTGCGAAAGCGCCGTCTTGGCCAGCCACTGCAAGGTGGTGTCGTTGTCCACGTCGCCGTCTTTGACGAAGCCGCAATGCCCGTGGCTGGTGTACTCGCAGTTGCAGACGTCGGTCACGATCAGCAGTCCAGGCGCCTCCTTCCGGATGGCGCGGATGGCACGCTGCACGATGCCGGCCTCGTCATACGCCCCCGAGGCCATCTCGTCCTTGGCCTCCGGCAGGCCGAACAGGATCACCCCGCCGATCCCCAGCGCCTTGACCTCCTCGCACTCCTTCACTGTCTCGTCAATCGACATCTGGTAGTTCCCGGGCATCGACCCGATTTCGCGCCGGATTCCCTCTCCGGGGCAGACGAAAATCGGCAAAATGAACTGCCCGGGATGGACTTGGGTCTCGCGGACCAGGCTTCGCAGGGATTCGGTGGCGCGCAGGCGGCGCAGGCGTTGGGCAGGGAAGGGCATTACTCAAGATTGTATCCTGTCCTAAAAGGGGCTTGACATGGGCTCGCGTGCGGTTAGAATAAAACTCATCTAAGCGCTGTTATGCAAACCGCTTGTGACCATACTCGCACCCAGATGATCGCCCGTAGAGATGGCGTGGACTACCTAGAATGTCTCGATTGCCGCCAGATCTTCGAGGCTGAGGACCTTGAGCCCGTGAAAGTCGAGGAAGAGGAAGAATAGCCCTCCAGGCATGCGCTAGCATGGAGGGACATGCACGATCTCTCATACTTCCGGAACAACTTCGACCGAGTGGCGGGGCGGCTCGCGACGCGCAGCAATCCACCGGGTCTGGACCAGTTCCGCGACCTCGACCAGCGCCGCCGGGCCGTCATCACCCAGACCGAACAACTCAAGGCTGCCGTCAATAAGGCCAGCACTGAGATTGGACCGCTCCTGCGCGAGGGCAAGGACGCCACCGCCCAAAGGGAGCAGGTCCGCCTGATGAAGGCCGAGATCGCCTCGTTGGACGAGCAGGTGAAGGCCCTCGACGATCAGTTTCAAGACCTGCTCAAGGGCATCCCCAACACGCCCCACGAATCCGTGCCAGTGGGCAACGACGAAAAGGACAACGTGGAAGTCCGCCGCGTGGGCGAGCCCCCCGCCTTCGATTTCGAGCCCAAAGCGCACTGGGACCTGGGNNGAGCCAAGCTGGAGCGCGCGCTCATCAATTTCATGCTGGATGTGCACTCCCGCGAGCACGGCTACACCGAAGTGCTGCCTCCCTTCCTGGTGAACTCCCAGAGCCTTTTCGGGACCGGACAGTTGCCCAAGTTCAAAGAGGACCTGTTCAAGTGCGAGGACCACGATTTCTGGCTCATCCCCACCGCGGAAGTGCCGGTCACCAATATCTATCGTGACGAGACGCTGGATGCCGACGCCCTGCCCATCCGGTTGTGCGCCTACACGCCGTGCTTCCGCAGCGAGGCCGGCTCCTATGGCCGCGATGTGCGTGGCATCATCCGGGTCCACCAGTTTCAAAAGGTGGAACTGGTCAAGTTCACGCGTCCGGAAGACAGCTATGCCGAACTCGAGAAGCTGACCGCCGATGCCGAGGATATTCTCCGGCGGCTGGGCCTGCCGTTCCGCACGGTGGTGCTCTGCACCGGCGACATCGGCTTTTCCGCCGCCAAAACGTACGATATCGAAGTCTGGCTGCCGGGGCAGAACGGATATAAGGAGATTTCCTCCTGCTCGAATTTCGAGGCTTTCCAGGCGCGGCGCGCCGGCATCCGTTTCAAGAGCGCAAAGAAGTCCGAGTTCGCCCACACGCTGAACGGGAGCGGCCTGGCTGTGGGCCGCACCTGGGTCGCCATCATCGAAAACTACCAGCAGAAGGATGGCACCGTGCTCGTGCCGAAGGTTCTCCAGCCGTACCTGAACGAGGAAGTGATTCGTCCCCGAAAGCTGTAAGAAATCGGTGGGGGGGAACACTAATAGTCTTAGCGCATGACCAAGAGCGAAAGAGAGCGCCTGTTTCTGGACCTGTTCCAGAACCGCAGATCCAGCTTGCAGCGCCTGTGCTACGGCTTTCTGGGCTCGTCCCAGGACGTGGAAGATCTCTTTCAGGAGATCATGACCAACGTATGGAACAGCCTGCCCTCTTTCCGGGGTGAATCCGCGCTGAACACCTGGGTCTACCGGATTGCCGTCAATACCGCCCTGGTCTACCGCAAGAAGATGAAGCGCGGCGAGGAATTGCCCGAGCTTCCGGACGCCGGCATCAGCGCCCATCAGAACCTGGAGCAGAAGGAGCGTCTGGCTGCCCTGCGCCGCGCCATCGCCAGCCTGGCGGATCAGGACCGCCTGATCGTTACACTGTTGCTCGAAGGCTTGAGCTACAAAGAAATCGCAGAAATTACCGGCCTCACCGTCAACTATGTGGGAGTCAAGATATCGCGCAGCAAGCAGACCATCGAGCAACTCATGACGGAGGTGAACCATGGCGGAATTTGAGGGGTTGCAGGTACCGTTCGATGAACTGCAGGAGTTGTGGCAAAGCCAGTCTTCGCGTCTGCCCCTGGGCATCGATGCGAGTGGGTTGAGCAGTGAATTGCGCCGCTTCGGACGGCAGCAGACCTGGATCAATCTCATCAAAGTAGCGGTGCTGATTCGGCTGTTCTGGCGTATTTTGACCGCCTCCCATTGGGCGCCACTGGCCGTGAGCGGCCTGTTGCTGATGTACGTCGGCCTGGTCACCTATCTGGTTCTGGACTGGCGCAACCAGATCGGCCTCTCGCGGCTGAATTTCTCGGCGCCCTCAGTGGAATTTATCCGCGATGCGCGTCTGCGCCTCCAGCACCAACTGAATCCCATGCGGCGGGTATTCTGGCTGCTGGTGGTCACTGTGGGCGGCGGCTTCAATCTGATGATGCTGGCGGATCATGGAAGCTCCTTATTGGGGCGCATTTCAGAGCATCTGATCGCCACTACGCTGCCGTTCGGCGCCTATGTGCTGGGGCAGAGGATCCGCCAGTTCCGCTTCAAGCGGGAGTGTGGCGCGGTGATGGAGCGCCTGGATACCCTGCTGCGCGAGTTAGAGGAAAAGTCTTCATGAACCTGCACCTGGTTGGGCAGATGGTTCGCCTTCGCTATAAGCTGATGTGGGCCAAAACGCGGTCGCGCAACGGCAAGATCGCGCTCTTTGTCGTGGGTTACTTATTGCTGGTCCTGATCATGATTCTGCTGAGCGCGGGTGGACTGGGCGCCGCGGTGCTGGCCGTCAAGTCCGGCCAAGCCGAAAAGGTGGCCCAGGCAGTTTTGGGCGCGCTCTACGTGCAGGCGCTGTTCGGCACCGTGATGCTCGGCTTCGGCATGAACGCCGTCTTTGCCGATGTGGAGTTGCGCCGCTATCCTCTGACCGGGTGGGAGCGCCGCCTCACGCGCCATTTCATCGGCATCGTCGATCCCTTCTGGTTCCTCATTTTGGCGCTGGAATTGGGGCTGGCATTCGGGCTCTGCGCGCTGGGAGACTTCAACCCCGTTCAGGTGTTGGCCGCCATTCTGCTGCTGTTCGTTTCGAACTACATCCTGGCGCGCGTGATCAGCATGATGATCGAGCGGCTCGCCAGCCGCAAGTCGGGTTCCGCATTGCTCATGGTGGCGGTGATGATCCTGGCGTTCCTGCCCGGTACCCTGATGCCCTTTCTGGCGAAGAACAAGGCGAACATGGCGGCGCTGTTGCGCGTGCTGCGGTGGACTCCGCCGTTTGGCGCGGCTGCTGCCATGACGCATTCCGGCGCGCCGGCGCTCGCCGGGCTGGGGCTGGTGGCCGCCTGGCTGCTCGGGCTGGCCGCAGTGTTGGTCTATCTGGAGACCCTGCCGCCGCGCACACAGGCGGTCCAGACCACAACCTTGAAATGGGATAGCCCGTTCGATGAATTGGGCGCCTTCTTCGGCCCGCAAAACGGGCCTCTCATGGCCTTCTGGCTGCGCTTCTACGCTCGCAACAACCGCTTCCGCGCGCTCTACGGCTTATCGCTCCCCCTGGTCAGCTTCCTGACTTTCAACTTCCGCTATGGTTTCGCCAAACGCAGCGCCCCCATCGACCACATTGACCCAAACGGCCTGTTTCTGGCGGCTCTGGGCGCCATCTTCACGGTCTCCTTCTTTGGCACTTCGCGTTTCGCCGTGAATCAGTATGGCTACGGGGGCGGGGCGTTCCGGCGCTTCTTCCTGTTGCCCACGGATCCCGCGGCCAGCATGCGTGCCGGCAGTTACGCTTCCATGCTGGTGGGCAGTTCGCTCATTCCGGTAGCGATGGTGCTCTGGCTCATTTTCGGCGGGCCGTTCGACGCGCGCAAAGTGATCATGCTGCTGGGAAGTGCGATCACCGGACTGTTCGCTTTGCACGCAGCCGGCCTCTGGGTCACCCTGTACGGACCGCGCAAAGGCAGCTACACCGCCGCCATGGGCAACGATATGTCCCTGATGGGCAACCTGGTGGTGATCTTCGGGATGTTGGGCGCACTGTTCACTCCACAGGTGCTCTCCAAGGTGTTGCCCGCCGCCGTGTCGCCCGATAACTGGTGGCTCATCGCGTTCCCTGCCGCGGCCGCCCTGGCCTTTTACGTCATCTCGCTCCGCGCCACCGGCACGTTGTTCTCCGGCAAGCGGGAGGAACTGCTGGCCGTTGTGGAAGGAAGAGTGAAATAGATGAACCCGCAAGCGGACGCCATCCGCGTCACTAACCTGGCGAAAAAGTACGGACAGACCCTCGCCGTGGAGAATCTCTCGCTGAACGTCCGCGCCGGCGCCATGTTCGGCTTCCTGGGGCCGAACGGGTCCGGCAAGAGCACCACCATCGGATGCCTCACCGGGCTGCTGGACCCCACCGCCGGCCAGGTGGAGATTCTGGGACAGCCCTTCACCTCCGAAAGCGCCGGCCTGAAGCGCCGCATGGGTGTGATGCCGGAAACGTTGGGCCTGTTCGATCCGCTCTATGCTCACGAGTTCCTGGCCTTCGTGGGCCGCATGTTCGGACTTGATGAGGCCGTGGTCCGCAAGCGCGTGGGCGAACTGCTGGCCGCGTTGGAGCTGACCGACAGTTCCAAGACGCTGGCCGAGTATTCCACCGGCATGCGCAAACGCGTGGCCTTCGCCGCCGCCGTGATCCATTCGCCGGAGGTGCTCTTCCTGGATGAGCCGTTTGAAAGCATCGACCCGGCCGGCGTGGCGCTCATGAAGCAGTGGCTGCGCCGCTTCACCGAGCAGGGCCGCACTGTATTCATCACCAGCCATGTGCTCGAAACCGTGGAGCGCCTCTGTACCGAGGTGGCCATCGTCACCAAGCCCGGCAAACTCGTATGGCACGGCGATATCACGGTGCTCGCGAACGACGGCGCGATCCAGTTCGACGGTAAGGAATTCCGCGCCCTGGAGCCGCTCTTCCTCCACTTGACGGGCGAGCGCTACACCGATCTAAACTGGCTGTAGTGAAGCTCTATCTGAAACCCAGCTGAACCTCCTGCCGCAAAGCGAAGAGTTTGCTTCGCGAAAAAGGCGCGCAGTTCGAGGAAGTCGATCTGAACCAGGGACTCTCCGTTGCCGAACTCGAGAAACTGATCGGCAAGCGCGACTACCGGCAGTTCCTGAATTCCCGCAATGAACTGTATCGCGAGCGGGGCATGAAGGAAAACCCGCCCAGCCGCGAAGAGGCATTGTTACTGATGTCCCAGCATCCCAACCTGATCAAGCGTCCCATACTGGTGGACGGCGGCACGATCCACCTGGGTCTGGACGGTGTCGAGCAGGCCGTGTAGCGGCAGGG
>OKRF01000152.1:21721-27955 GCA_900290315.1 Candidatus Sulfopaludibacter sp. SbA3
TGGACGGTGTCGAGCAGGCCGTGTAGCGGCAGGCGAAGCTAGCCACACAGCCCCAACCCTCGTCAAGTTGACCGCTTCTGCCAACTCCCGAGGCTGTCACCCACCCGGGATCCGAGCTGGTGCGCTATACTGCTCTGAGTTCCGTAGCAGCGGGAGGGCAACCATTGGAAAATTTCAGATTCTTTCTCCCCCACATCGCTATAACCCTAGTCGGCATACTTGGTGCGGTTGGTGTTATGGCTCTTCGCTCACAGCGCGAAGTTCGCGCCGCCGGCGCCGAGGGCGTGACGGGCCTGCCTGCCGATGTGACGCCGATCCTCTCGATCGCGGGCGTCTGGCAGGACGTCTCCGACCAGTACATCACGGCGCAAAACCCGGGAAGTTTGGCGAACACTTTCGTCGGGAACATTATGCTGCCAAACGGCCGCGAGGGTCTTGTCATCACCGGATGGTGTTTTACCGGGTACTCTACGCCCGGGACCTCGATCACTCCGGTGAACATGGCCCTGCTCGAGCAACAGCCGGATGGAACCCTGACGCTCGCCACATCCAAGTACATTACCGACCCGCAGACCAATGGGGGCAGTAGCGTGGTGATCGCCGATTTCAACGGCGATGGCATCCAGGATATTTTCCTCGCCCCTTACAATGAGACTCCGACCCTGCCGGCCTCCAGCACAGCTTACCTGTCAAACGCGACCGGGACATACTCGAAGGTCGCGGTCGGGGACACGGTAAACGCGCATGATGGAAACCTTGCCTACATCAACGGCACGCCGACCGTATTTACCGGAAGCTACTATAGCGCTCCCGGACACGGCGACACCGTCGTTCAGTACAATGCTGCAACTGGTTTCACCGTGATTCCCAACTCGGGCGTGGGTGGCTCTTCGGTTTCAGTCGCCGACTTTTACGGCGATGGGACCTATTCGGCGGTCTATGGAGACTTCGCTTCCGGCCCCAATTTTCCCCTCCCGCCGGACTACGTCCTGGGGATTTACCTTTACCGGCTTTCCAACCTGCTTCCTACAGGTCAGCCAGTGAATATCGGCAATCCATACTTCGATACACCGCAATACGCGCAGTACCAGTCATTTCAAGACCCTCACGGCAAGCAACACACTCCCCGCGTGTGGACCGACGATTTTAATCACGACGGTATGCTGGACATCGTCGCGCAGGGGACCATTTGGACCTCGGCCATAGGAACACAGCAGACAGTACTGCAGATGTTTCAGAACATGGGGAGCTATCAATTTAAGGATGTAACCGATAGCCTGGATCCGCAGTACGACAAAGGAGTCGAGGAGTTCGACTACGTTGCCCAGCGTCGCGATATCGATAACAGCGGGATCAATTCTTATCTCTCGGCGTCAGGGTCGTACAACGTCGCGAAACCCGCGGCCAATTACCTGATGGTTAATGACGGCTCCGGCCGGCTCTACGTCGCTCTGCACGAAACGCTCAACCAATACGGCCAACAAATCGTGACTTGGTTGAACGTTCATCATCCGCCGGAGTGGTATGTGCCGCTCAACAGCGAACTGCCTAAGCTACGCGCGTACCAAACCCCGAATGGGCGGCTGAATTTCCTTGCCATTGTCGATGCCGTTGCAATCAACAGCACTTTTACCCACCAGTACCTTTTGGTCAATGTGCCTTTGCAACTTGATATTACGACTCAATTCACTGCGCCGATCACGGTCAGGGATCGTAACGGCAGCCATCTTATCAGAACGTTTGCCGGCGACGATACGATCTACTCGGGCAACAATGGCGGCTATTCAAAGGTGGACGGCGGGCTTGGCACGAATACGGTCGTTTACGCCGGGGCGTCGCAAAACTACTCGGCGTCCAGGAACTCCGATGGAAGTTGGACAATCAAGGACAACGCTGGCAAAGACGGGACGGACACGCTCACGCGGATACAGCGCCTCCAGTTCAACGACCTCACGGTTCGCTTGGACACTCCAACTGTGGTTGGCCCTCCGTCATCGGTGACTGTCAGTAAGGGCGACAGTCAAACCGCCACGGTGGGCGCGGCGTATGCTACGGCACTGCAGGCGGCGGTTCGCGATTTCCTGGGAAATCCTGTTCCTCGAGTGACCGTCACGTTTAGTGCGCCGGCGTCTGGCGCGGGCGGCACGTTCGCCGGTGGAGCGACCACGGCTACAGCGGTCACGGATAGCTCGGGTATTGCGATTGCGCCCACTTTCACGGCGAATAGCGCGATCGGTTCGGTTCGCGTGCTTGCATCCGTTGCCGGCGTAACTTCGCCGGCGGTCTTCAACCTGACGAACATGCCCCGCCCCGGAACGATCACGTCTATATCGATGGCCAGTGGAGGGTCGGACATTGCGCAGAACGGATGGATCGTGATCAAGGGAAGCAATCTTGTGCCCGCGACGACGCCCGCGGACGGCGTGATCTGGAACTCGGCGCCCGAATTCGCTTCGGGACGTATGCCGACACAGCTTGGGGGCGTCTCGGTTACCGTCAACGCCAAACCCGCGTTTGTCTATTATTTTTGCAGTGCGGCGACGAGCACCTCGTGTGCTCGGAGCTGTGCAGGTAGTGGTGTCAGACTCGGGGGTATTGACTCCGCCATTTTCCGTGAATCTGCGAAGCGCCGCACCCGCGCTCCCTCTCGTCGGAACTACGAATTACATCCTGGCGACACACGCGGACTATAGTCTGGTCGGCCCCGTGGCTATATCGGCGCCCGGATATCCGTTTGCGCCAGCCAAGTCGGGCGAAACCATCGCTGTCTACGCTTTCGGGTTGGGGCTTCCAACAACGCCATTAACAGGCGGGGCGTCAACCCAATCCGGCGTCCTTCCAGCAACTCCCAAAGTGCTGGTAGGGGGCGTGCCTGCCGACGTTACCTTTGCCGGACTGATCAGCCCAGGGTTGTACCAGTTGAACGTCGTTGTCCCAGATGGGCTCGCCAGCGGAGACAATGCCTTCATCATTACCTACCCGGCTCGTCGTCGCCCGCGGGCGACTTGATCTCGATCCAGTAGCAGTGCTCTGTTGGGTAAAGCCGAATGTTTGGGACGGGCTTCTTTCCGAGTGGCTGCTCGGTTTCACCTTCCTGATGCAGTCTTTCCTCTTCCCGTAACTACTTGGACCACGGCGGTACAATGCCGTTCATGCGCGCGTAGGCGATGGCTTGGCCCATGTGCTCGGCGATGTGGGTGTCGATAAACGTCAGCACTCCGCGCCGCGTGGTAGCCGTGTCGAAGAACTGGATGTTCCGGCTGAGAGAAGCATTCGACGCCCCCTCCAGCGCCTTGCGCACCAGGGCAAAGCCCGCCGCCAGCTTTTGCAACACCTGGTCTTTGCTCAACGGTTCCGCTTCCACCTTGGTGTTGCTCTCAATCTGCTTTTCAATCGCGTCCATCTTGGCGCCATCGGCGTAATTCAGCATCAACTCGTTGCCGAGGGCGATGTGCAGAAACACTTCCTTGAAGGAGCGCACGCCGGGGCCCGGCCGCCAGGAGTATTTCTCTTCCGGTACCGCCTTGGCCAGCGCCATCACCTTGCTTTCGAGTTCGCTGAAGGGTTGCAGCAGGTCGTTTGCCACTGGGGCGGCGGGTGGCACGTCCTTCACCGCCACTAGTTCCACATCGAAAATCAGCTCGGCTTTCGGCGGAATGGGGCCGCGTCCCTGCTCGCCATACGCGAACTGGTAGGGGATGAACAAGCGGCGTTTGCCACCGACCTTCATGCCCTCAAATCCCACGTCGAAGCCGGCAATCACCTGCCGCCGGCCCTGGATGAACGTGAGCGGATCTTTGCCCACGGACGAATCGAACTTCGTGCCGTCGCGCAGCCAGCCGGAGTAATGCACGGTATATTCCTGACCAGGCTTGGCGGGCGCACCGCCGCCTTCCTGGATCTCGATGTATCGGAACAGCGCCGCTTCCACCAGCCGGCCGGAGACCAGCGGCATTTGCGCGTGCAGGCAGGCGGCGAAGAGAAGCGAAGCACACAGCGTTCTAACCAAGTTTCCTCCTCGCAAACGGCTTGGCGAACGCCGCCGGCGGATTGTGGCCGTTGGTGGCATAAGCCTTCTTGTAACATTCCATTGCCTTATCTTTCTCGCCCAGTTTCTCGTAGGTCATGCCCAGCAGGCATTGGATGAAGACGTCGTTCTGGTTGGCCTTCTGCAGGTCTGCCAGGGCCTTCTGGTAGTCGCCCAGGTAGAGTGCCACGTAGCCGGTGAGGTAGGGGAAAAAGGCCTCCTGCTGCGCCTTGAGGTCGGTCATTTTGTCCAGGTCGGCGCGGGCGGTGGCGACGTGCTTTTCGGCTTCGGCCTGGTTGCCACGGCGTGCGGCGATGCGCGCCGCGGCGTGCTCCCAGCGGTAGTCCCAGAGCAGTTTGCGGTCGCCCGCGGGGTCCGGCTCTTTGATGCCAAGGTCGTGGCCCTTCTTGTACCACTGCGCGGCAGCGTCCAGGCCGCCGACATCGATGCAGACACGGGCGGCTTCGTCGGCCATCTCGCCTTCCTGGTAGAAGGCGTTGTGCGGCTCTTCGGCCTCGCGCGTGACCCAGTAATCGATCACCATCTGTTCGTAATCGCCGGTCTTCTTGCAGTTGCCTTCAAATGCCCAAGACATCGCCATGGCGCGCTGGGCATTGGCCTTCGCCGCGGGAGTAGGGGCGGTATCGATGGCCTTCTGGAAAAGGGCCCGGGCTTCGGCGCCTTTTCCGTCCAAATCGAACTGGTTGGCCTGCCGGGTCAGTTCATTGCCGGGGCCGCGCCCGCCCTGCGGCGGCTGTGCGGAGACCGCCGCGGCAAGCAAAGCCGCGGGCAGAGCGATGCGAAACGTGCTACAGAGTGCTGACATAGCAGGGATGATTATCTCACAGGAGACTTTTGGTGGGGCAGCCGGTTTCGCCTGCCAATTCTTGAAAGACCAAGCACCGAACGCGAGACCAGTACCTGCCGGGTTATGCTAGATGGGATGCGGGAAGTCGTGGGCCAAATCGAGCTGGCGTGCGGTCTGGCGCCCCTTCTCCTGCTCGCCGCCGCGCACCCGCTGCATGCACAGTCCGACTCGGGCTACCTGGGCGCGGAAGCCTGCAGAAAATGTCACGCCGCCGTCAATCACGAGTGGGCCGACTCTCTCCACAGCACGATGATGCAGCCGGCGACCAGGCAGAGCGTCCAGGGAGATTTCGCCCTCGGCAAAGTAGTGCTGCGCGGCGCGACTTACCTTCTGCAGCACCGCGGCGAAAATTATTACATCACCGAGTCCGACCTCTCCGGCAAGGCCTGGGAGCACCGCATCGAGTACACGCTCGGCGGCCGGCGCATTCAGCACTACCTCACCACCATGCCCGACGGCAGCATCGTTCCGCTGCTCGCCGCCTGGGATAACGTCCGCAAGAAGTGGCTCCACGATGCGGAAATCGCCAATCCGGAAGAACCCGCCGGGGGCATCGTGCCCGTCTGGAACAAGGACTGCTACTCCTGCCATGTCAGCCAGGAAGAGAAGGATTATGACCCGGAGCACCAGCGTTATCACACCACCTGGCAGAACTTCGGGATCAATTGCGAGCGCTGCCATGGCCCCGGAAGCCGGCACGCAGCCAGGACGGCGGCTGCCACCATTGTCAACCCGGCCCGCCTCGACCCGGCGCGCGGCACCATGGTTTGCGCGCAGTGTCATTCCATGAGCGATATCTACGTGGATGGCTTTCCAGCCGGCGCGGACTACTACGATTTCTTTCTGCCCGTGATGGAGTACCGCCTCCCGCCATCGGATGACCCTGCCTATTGGGCCGACGGGCGGCCCCGGTGGCTGTCCAACGAAGCCGTTGGATTGTGGCAGAGCCAGTGCTTCCTGCAGGGCAGCGCTACCTGCACCACCTGCCACTCCCGCCCGCACAACACCGATATCGGGCGCAATCCCCAGCTTCGGCCGGCCAACAACGCCCTGTGTGCGGGCTGTCACAAGGCGATTGCCGCGGACGTTTCCAGGCACAGTCATCATGCCCCCAAGAGCTCCGGCAGTTCCTGCGTGGAGTGCCACATGCCGGCCACGGTGATCAGCCTCCAGACGCGCATGCGGGATCACTCCCTGAGCATACCGGTGCCCGAAAATACCGCTGCGTACGGCATTCCCAATGCCTGCAACGTCTGCCATCAGGACAAGGATGCGCCGTGGGCGGCGCGCCAGATGACCGAATGGTACGGCGGCCAGGCGCGCCAGAAACTGATACTCC
>OKRF01000089.1:0-328 GCA_900290315.1 Candidatus Sulfopaludibacter sp. SbA3
CTTCGCTCGCCGTACCGGCGACAAGACCCGCCGGTTTTTTCATCCCGTTTTGCGGGGCGGTGCGCCCCTAATTGACAGACGACACAAAACGATCGTCTGTCCCACGGGGCCAGTGAGGGTGTACCCTACTTGCTGAAGATCCACATCACCAGGGACGGCAGACGGCCGGTCAAACTGACCAGCAAGCCCAAAGCCACCAGAATCAGGCCTACGGTAATGAGTGTGCGGCCCATGACCTCAATGCGCCACCAGGCGCCGCGCGCGCTCATCCCAGCGCCACAGCACTTCGGAGCCGTCCATGTGCACGCCGCCGAGCCAGCGATTCACA
>OKRF01000089.1:338-18687 GCA_900290315.1 Candidatus Sulfopaludibacter sp. SbA3
CCATGTGCACGCCGCCGAGCCAGCGATTCACGCCGTTGAGCCTGACGTGGTCGGAACGGCCCGCCAGCACATCGTGGCCGGTCTGTGTCAGGCGATACTCGCCGCTGGACTCCTCCATCAACGGATGGCGGCATCGGGCCAGAGCGCGCACGTACAGCGCGAATACGCAATCGCCCAGGAACACGCACTCTTCCCGCTGCGCGTTGGCGGCAAACAGAGCGTCGAAGGTCCGCGTCCCGGAATCCACCTGCTCCAGGATCTGCCTCTGGATGCGTCCCAGTCCATTTTCCACGCTGGGGAACTCCTGCAGGTGGCGCAGCAGCGCCGGCCTGAGAAACGGCAACGGCGAGGAATCCTGCCGCAGCAGTTGCACGATTTCCATGGGGTCGCGAGAGCGGAAGGCTCGCCACGCCGTGTGTGCCAGATCGAATTCCGCCGCCGTCACGGTGTGGCGCCCGGGCCAGAGGGTTGCCAGTTGCGCTCCGGTGAGCTGGCCTAGGCCGTGAAACGGCTCCACGCCCGGAAACTTGCCGATGCAGATGAGGGTCAAACGCGTCGTCGCCGTGTCGCGACCATGAAACCAACCAGAATCTGGATCAACTGCAACTGGTCGTAGAGGTCGTGCTCGAACCACAGGGCCACTTCGTCATGCTCGCCAAATCGCTGGAGGGCCGCATCGCGCTCCTGCAGTATGGGCGCAACTTCGGGCCAATTCGAGCTAAGAAATGCGATGCGGAGCCGCGTCAGTTCGGCCAGGTCGAGATCCGCCGGGACTGGCCCTTCGTGCAGCGCATCCGCCCAGCAGACGATCTCCCCTCCGAGCCCCGTGTCGGCCAGCGATACCGAAGATCCGTTGGTGATGTGAAGCATTCTATAATTCTGCAATCTGGCCGAAAATCGGTTTCAGCGCCGGATACAGCGCCTGGTATACGCGGTGGCCCTTCTCATAGAATGCCGCATGAGCAGGCGTGGGAGAAACCGATTCCGTTTCGCGAATGGCGGCCCGGCAGACTTCCGGTACGNNACCTTCCTGCGTTTCCAGCGTCACTACCCGCTTGTTCAAGACGCTGGCCAGCAACCCCCGCCAGAAGGCACTCTGCGCCCCGCCGCCCGACCCGCGCACCGAATTCACTTCCACTCCCAGCGCTTCAATGATCTGCAGGCAATCGCGCTGGCTGTAGCTGACGCCCTCAATCACCGAACGGATCAAATCGGCGCGCTGGTGACTGTTGGTGAGGCCGATCCAACCGCCGCGCGCCGTGGCATCCAGGTGCGGCGTCCGTTCGCCCATCAGGTAGGGCAGCCAGAACAGCCCCTGCGCACCGGCGGGCGATTCGGCTGCTTCCTCGGTGAGGGCATCGTACTTCGTTCCATGCGCAAGCTGATTGCGGAACCATTGCAGGCTGAGCCCCGCGCCCTGCGTCACGCCCATCACATGCCACTTGTCCGCCACCGCGTGGCAGAAGGTGTGGACGCGCCCGGCCGGGTCGTACGCCACCTTCTCCATGTGGGCGAAGACCACGCCGCTGGTTCCCAGCGTGCACGAGACAATGCCCGGCTCCACGATGCCGTTGCCGACTGCGCTGGCCGCCTGGTCGCCNNCCGTCAGTTCCGCCACTTGCCGCGTGATCGCCCCGGTAACGTCACTGGATTCGTAGCAGGTGGGCAGAATGTCGCGATCCAGGTCCAGCGCGTCCATCATTTCGAACGACCACCGGCGGTTCACCACGTCGAACACCGCCGTGCCCGAGGCATCGGAGACCTCCGAGGCGAATTCGCCGGTCAGCATGAACCGCACATAGTCCTTGGGGAGAAGCATCTTGCGGACGCGGTCGAAGTTGGCCGGCTCGTTATCGCGCACCCACAACAGTTTGGGCAGAGTGAAGCCTGTCAGCACGGGATTGGCGATGTAGCGCAGGATGTTCTCGCGCCCCACTTTTTCGTTGACGCCGTCAACCTGCTTCTGCGATCGCTGGTCGCACCAGATCAGCGACGGCCGGATGACTGCGTTCGCCCCGTCCAGAATCACCAGCCCGTGCATTTGGCCGGAGAGTCCGATGCCCTTGATCTCGCTGCCGGAAATGGCGGCTTGCGCCAGCACGCCGCGAATGGCCTGCACGGCCGCGTCCCACCAGTTTTCAGGCCGTTGCTCGGCCCACAAGGGCCGCTCCATGCGCATATCTTCGTGCGCCGCCGTGTAGGTCGCGCGGACGCCGCCGTTTTCATCCACCAGGAGCGCGCGCGAGCTCCCGGTGCCGATGTCGATGCCTAGCCACATAGACCCTCTAGCATACCCCGCAGTGGGTAATACCGGCGGTCTTGCCGCCGGTTTGCACTGGCCGACCGGCGACAAGATCGCCGGCGTTACCAACTCGCTGAGCAGGCCGTCCTCGCAACATGTTAAAAACGAATATCGTTCGGTAGCAGTAACGAACCGGCGCGCAACTGTTGTGAACTGGACACGCCCGTCCGTCAGGCCGGACCATATTAAGGCAAATGCCCGCACTCATTCCCGTCACGCCGAAATTTCGTCCGGTATTGGACCCGGAATTCCTCGCCGCCTCGCTGTGGAATCGCGCCTACCGTTCCGTGGTGAAGGCCGCCGGGGGTGGTAGCCCCTTGGCGCTCGCGCTGGAGCGCAGCGACGGGTCCGTTTCAGTTTTCCGTACGGCCATCCTGCCGCATGAAGGCGGCAACGTGGCCCTCAACCATCGTTATGTGGAGCGCCTGCTAAAGTTTCTGCTGTGGCAGAAGGGCGGGTATCTCGTCACCGTCGGTGGCGACCCGCGGATTGCCGCCTACCTTCGCGGCGATTACGCTCCCGGCGGCGAGCGCGCCTTCGACCATCAGTTCATGGGCGAGCGCGTGTACGGCCGGCCCATGACCATCGAAAGCACTACGTTCGATGCGGCCCCGGCCGAACGGGAGAGCGCCGCGCCTCTGGGACGCCACCTGGATGGCTATCGCATCGGCTTCGACCTGGGGGCCAGCGACCGAAAATGCGCCGCCGTCGCCGGGGGTCAGGTGGTATTCAGCGAAGAGGTGCCCTGGAACCCCAGCGCCCAGTCGGACCCGCAATATCACTTCGACGGCGTCCACGATTCGCTGCGCCGCGCTGCTGCCAAACTGCCGCGTGTAGACGCCATCGGGGGCAGCGCCGCGGGCGTGTATGTCAATAACGAAGTGCGCGTCGGCTCGCTCTATCGCGGCGTGCCGCCAGCACTGTTCGAAACGCGCGTCCGGCGCCTGTTCTGCGACCTGCAGGCGGCATGGGGCGGCATTCCGTTCGATGTGGTAAACGATGGCGAAGTCACCGCGCTTGCCGGGTCCATGGCGCTCAACGATGGCGCCGTCCTGGGGATCGCCATGGGCAGCAGTTTGGCCGCGGGTTACGTCACGCAGCAGGGCGCAATCACCAGTTGGCTGAATGAGCTGGCCTTCGTGCCGGTGGACTACCGCGACAACGCGCCGGTAGACGAATGGTCGGGCGACCCCGGTGTGGGCGCGCAATATTTTTCGCAGCAGGCGGTGGGCCGCCTGCTGGCGCCGGCCGGTATCGAGCTTCCCCAGGAGATGCCCCTGCCCGTGAAGCTGGAGCAAGTCCAGAAGCTGGTCGCCGCGGGCGATGACCGCGCCCGCCGCATCTATGAAACTATCGGCACTTTCTTCGGCTACAACATAGCGCACTACAGCGATTTTTACGAGGTGCGCAACCTCCTGGTCCTGGGCCGTGTGCTCAGCGGCGCGGGCGGCGACCTGATCCTCTCGGTGGCTCGACAGGTCCTGAAAGAAGAGTTTCCCGAGGTGGCCGAGCGCATCCGTTTTCATATTCCAGACGAGAAGGAAAAGAGGCACGGCCAGGCCATTGCGGCTGCCAGCCTGCCCACCATTCCAGTTCAGGAGAAGAAGTAATGCAATTTCATAATTCCAGCGCGGACTTTTTCGTTCCAGACGGCGCCAGCACGGAAGCGGCGCTCTCGCGCACCACGCACCTATGCATTTCGGCGCACCAGGATGATATCGAAATCATGGCCTATCACGGCATCGCCGAGTGCTTCGGAAGTAAGGAAAAGTGGTTCACCGGCGTGGTGGTGACCAACGGTGCGGGCAGCCCCCGCAGCGGCATCTACGCGCAGTACACTGATCGGGAGATGCAACAGGTGCGGCTGGTGGAGCAGCGCAAAGCCGCCTACGTGGGCGACTATTCCTGCCAGATTCAGCTCGGGTTCACCAGCGCCCACGTGAAGAATCCCAACGAAGCGGCAGTGGTGGAAGACCTGACGCAGATCCTGCGCGCGGCGCAACCGGAGTGCGTCTACCTGCACAACCTGGCGGACAAGCACGATACGCACATCGCCGTCGTGATGCGTTCGCTGGCGGCGTTGCGCGCGGTGGACCACAAGCCAAAGAAGGTCTACGGCTGCGAAGTCTGGCGCGACCTGGACTGGCTGGCTTGGCGACGGCGAAAAGCAGGTGCTGGCCTGCTCGGCGCGCTCCAACATCGCCGCCGCGCTGGTGGGCGTTTTCGATTCGCAAGTCAGCGGAGGCAAGCGCTACGACCTAGCTACCGCCGGTCGCCGCCTCGCTCACGCCACCTATTTCGCCTCGCACGGCACCGACGAGGAAAGCGCCATCAACTTCGCCATGGACTTGACCCCGCTGGTCGCGGATCCCACGCTATCGATCACGGACTACGTGCTGGGCGCAGTGGATCGCTTCCGCGCGGACGTAGAGAAGCGGATCAGGGCGGTAGGGTAAGCCCGCTATTTCGTCCCTCTGGCACGGCGGAATCCCGGCGGCAAGGGGCGTGAATTCAGATACTCACACAGGCGTGTGATGTCATTGTCAAAGCGAGCCGCCAAACGCTTGCGATACGCGTGCAACTCCTCCAGAGGATCGGACGGTTCGGGTTTCGTCTTAGCGCGGCGAGCCTTCAATGAGCTGGTCCGCGGTGGCGACAACGGGCGGCTCGTAGGCATATTCTCTAATAATATTATCGATCATCCGGCGAATGTATGGATTTGCGATGTGCCGAAGGTTCCAGGTTAGAAGGTACTGGCACGCTTCGACGCTTGCGACCGCAATGTGGACGCCATCAACTCTCGCGTTTGCGGGCAGCGGTCCGTGGGGTTGGACGAGGGCAGCCGCGAGCGCGGCTGCGGCTGCGGTCGTATCCAGGACTGCTGCCTCCGCGAGGAACGCCCGTCGCCGCCTCGCAACGCGTTCGTCGCCCTGTTCGCATTCGTCAATGACCGCTTGCGAAATCATGAGGGTAAAGTTCTGCCGGTGAGATTCCCACCACTCCCGGCTGGAAATCTGCCGCTGAAGAGTGGTTAAGTTGCGGCTCGGATCTCCGGTGAGATAACTGATAAAGCTCGTCTCCAAGTACACACTCGGCTTTTGCTTCATCGAGGTTCCGCCCGGCCCCTCCTACTTCTCCGGCCAGGGCAGATAAGCCGCCCCGAACAGCCCCGCTTCGCTCCCTAGCGTGGCCTGCTCGATCTTCGTCTCTGTGGCGCGGAAGGTGTAGCTGCGCTGCTTCACCACTTCCATCATACGCGGCGCGAAAAACTCCCAAGCCGGAAGCATCCCCCCGCTTAACAGGTAGAGCGGGAAGTTAAACGTGTTGACCAGGGTCGCCAGAGCGATGCCCAGCGATTCGCCCATCACCCGCCAGATGGTGCGGGCCTTTTCGCCGGCCTCGTCCTGCCGCATGGCGATATCGCTGACGTCTTTGGATGTCAGATTCTCGCCCAGGTGCATCATGTGCGCCATAGCCACTACCGCCGTGGCCGAAGCGTGCTTTTCCAGACAGCCCTGATTGCCGCACCCGCATGGATTGCCGTTGGAAACCACGGTCAGGTGACCCAGTTCGCCGGCCATTCCCACGAACCCGCGCAGCACTTTCCCGCCGGAGACGATCCCACCGCCGATGCCCGTGCCCAGGGTGAGCAGAACCAGGTCGTCGGAATCGCGGCCGGCGCCCATCCACTTCTCGCCCAAGGCCGCGGCATTGGCATCGTTTTCCAGAATGACCTTCGTCCCCAGCTTTTGCTCGATCTGGTCGCGCAGTGGAAAATTCTCGAAATAGGGCAGATTGTTGGAGTTGGTGATGTAACCGTCTTTAATGCGGATGAAGCCCGGCACGCCGGCTCCGATGCCTGCGAGGCCGGCCGCGCCATACTTCTCACGCAATTTCAGGATCGCCGCCACCATATCGCCCAGCACCGCCTCACGGCCTTCGATAAAGTTCGTGGCACCGGCGATCTTATCTAGCATTTTGCCCGTGGAATCAATCGCTGCCGCGCGCAGATTGGTACCACCCAGGTCGAGTCCGATCGAGTATTCGGTCATAGCAATCGGCAGAATAACACGCCGCGAAACGCCCCCGTTAGCAGCAAACCTCTTTGGCTGCTAACCATTAAATAATCTTTCTCGATGAGTACCATTGAAACTGTCGATAAGAAATAGTGTGAGGTTTTGGATCGAAAACGCCATGGCGTGTGCTACAACTTGAAACAATAGCGCCTCTCCTTGACGTCTATATAGTCAGAAGGGCGCATGATGGGGGGCCTTATGTACATCGAGATCCCAGGTCGAAAGACCCACGAACTTCCGCCGCTGCTCGTCCACGGCGCGGAGCACCGTTCCGAACCGGAACAGTCCGAACTGGCCGCGGTGATGTTGGAAGCCGAAGACATGCTGGGCGTATCGGATGCCGCGCCGGAGGTTCTGGAGCAGCGCAAATTCGAACTGGCGCTCCGCCTCACCGAACAGTATCGCGGCCTGCTTTCCCATTGGCAATGGGGAGACTCCGTACTGGAATGGATTCGCCAGTGCGAAATCACGTTCGAGTGCGAAGAAACCCTCAAGAAGCTGCTGCACCCGGACGTGTGGCCTCACGCCAGCCGCGCGAGTTTCGTGTCGCTACTCATGGAAAAGCACGTGCAGACGCAGGGTGTGGCGCTGGAGCGCGCAGTGGGGCTGCGCCTCACGTTTCGCCAGCCGCCGCCCATCGATTGCTTCTCCAACCAGTTCCTGTTCTATCTGAACTCCACAGTGGCCGACACGGCGTACCAGACCTGGTCGCATCTCACTCCGCGCGGACCCGCCATGTTCCCCCCGGAGCGCTTTCACTTCGAAGTTCTCGATATGAGCAACTGATCAAGACAAACTCACCGCGGAGCTGAGGCGCGGAGGAAGACGCGGAGAGAAAGGCGAGAGCCGGGAGTCTTGCGCAATGAACTTTTGACGCCTTTGATTTTCTCCGCGTCTTCCTCCGCGCCTCAGCGTCTCCGCGGTGAGGACACCCTCTTCAGCGCTTGTACTTCTTCTCGTACTCCGCAATCACTTCCCCTGTGATCTCGGTGGCGTTGGAGTAAAGCTTGGGGAGGTCGGAATCGCTGATGTCGAATACCATGGCGTAGCCCTTGCTCTTCGCGTAGGCCGCGATGCATGCGATCATTCTGGGCGCCAGGTCGCGCAGCACTTTCGTCTGCGCGGTGCGCAGATCGCCGTCGGCATTCTCATTGGCCACGTTGAACATCAGCGTCTTGTGGTCGATGTCCTGGCCTAGCTTTTCTTTGGCCTCATCGCTCAAGCCGCCTTTCTCGAGTTGCGCCTGCAGGTCCGCGATCTCCTTTTCCTGCTCGTCGAGCTTGGCTTTGCGCGGAGCGAACTCCGCATCCAGTTTGCTCTCGGCGTTCTTCCCATCGGTGGTGCCGGTGATGGCGTCCTGCATGTTGACCAGTGCGATTTTCGGACTCGGCGCCGCAGTCTGGGTTTGGGCCCAAAGAGCTCCACTCAGTGCCGCGGCGCATACCAACAGTTGATGCAATTTCACAATCAAGTACCTGTTCGTAAGTTAGCATGCCCTCACCGGATCGCGGTCTGTATCCCCACAGCGACAGTGTGCGGCTGCCATCACGATATAATCGGACGCATGAATCGTTTTACCCGCCGCGAAGCCCTGGCCGCGTCAGCCCTGGCATGGTTCGCCCGACGCGTGGGCGCCCTGCCTCTTGCCGATATCAAGCTCGGCGTCACGTCCGACGAAATCGATGAAGACGTCCTTTCCGCCGCCACGTTTCTTGCCGATCACGGCCTGAAATGGGCGGAAGTCCGCAACATCTGGGGCAAGTACAATACCGAGCAGCCCGTCGACAAGGTGCGCGAGGCGCGTGCCATCTTCGATGAGCGCGGTATCCAGGTGTCCATCGAAGGCACGGGCTTTTTCAAGGTCCCTCTTCCTGCCGAGACTCCGGAAGGGCAGAAGAAGCTCGACGACCAGTGGGCCCTGCTCGATCGCTCGATGGAACGGGCCAAACTATTCGGCGCCCGCAAGCTGCGCATCTTCACCTTCATGCTGGCCCGCGGAGAAACGCCCAGTGAGAAGAGCTACGCCCGCATCGATGAGTTGCTGCGCGAAGCCGCCCGGCGCGCGAAATCCGGCGGCTTCCTGCTCGCTGTGGAGAACATCGGCGGCGGCCACGTGGCCACTGGCGCGCAGGCCGGCGAACTACTCAAGCGCGTCAAGGAAGACAACGTCGGCATCACCTGGGACCCCAACAACGCCGGCCAGTCTGGCGAGAAATCCTTCCCCGATGGCTACCGCAAGCTCGACGCCGCCCGCATCTTCCACGTCCACCTGCGCGACTATGTGCACACGGCCGATGGCAGAGTGGAATGGGCCAACGTCGGCACCGGCGAATTCGACAACGTAAGCCAGATTCGTGCCCTTCGCAAGGACGGCTACACGGGCACCTTCACTCTGGAAACCCACTGGCGCGATCCCAAGTACAAAGGCGATCCCCATGTTGCCCGCTACTCCACCGAGACCTCGCTCAAAGGCATGCTGCAAGTGATCGGGAAGGTCTGACAACGCGGTAACATATTAAGCGTGCAGCACCGTTCGCTCCAGGGCATTGTCGCCGCGCTGGTCACGCCGTTTCGAGAGGACGAGCGGATCGACTATGGGGCGTGGCAGACGATCATCGATACAATCATCGCCGCCGGTGTGGATGGACTTCTGGCCGGAGGATCCACCGGCGAATTCTATACTCTGAACCTGGAAGAGCGGACCACGGCGGTGCGATTTTGCCGGCAAGCCGCCGCCCGCCGGCTGCCAGTCTACGCCAACGTGGGCTGCATTACCACGCGCGAAACCATCCAACTGGCGCTGGCCGCGCAGAGCGAGGGAATCGACGCGCTGGCAGTGATAACGCCGTATTACTTGAACGCATCGCAGGCGGAATTGGCGGAGCATTACACGGACGTCTGCCGGGCGGTGCATGTCCCCGTGCTGGCCTACAACTTTCCGCAGCACGGCGGCAGCGAATTGTTGCCGCAGACCGTCGCGCAGATCGCCGGCCGCTGCGAGAACCTGGCGGGCGTGAAGGATTCCGGCGGGAAGCTGGAACAGGCCATGGCCTACCGGGACGCGGTGCCAGGCCGCGATTTCGCGGTCTTTGTGGGACCGGAGCGGCTGATCGTGCCGGCACTATCGAATGGTTGCGCCGGCGCGGTGTGCGGCTGCGCCAACATCGCGCCGAAGCTCTTCGTGCAACTCTACCGGGCGTTTCAAGAAGGGGGCGTTTCAAGAAGGGAAGATGGATGAGGCCGCCCGGCTGCAAACGCTGGCTAGCGAACTGGCGGAACTGGTCTCGCTGCACACCTTCCCGGGAGTCATCAAAGAGGCCATGGCACTGATTGGTCTCGCGGCGGGAGCGTGCCGCAAGCCTGTGGGGCCTTTGCCGCCCGATGCTCGCGAGAAGGTATCGCGATTGCTGGCGAAACTGGAAAAGGAAGAGCTTCTGGGTAACGCCGGCGATCTTGTCGCCGGTTAGCAACTAACTCACCACGATGCATATCAACCGGCTTGCCAACGAGAAGAGCCCCTATCTGCTGCAACACGCCCACAATCCGGTGGACTGGCACGCTTGGGGGACGGAAGCATTTGAGAAGGCCCGTGCCGAGAGTAAGCCGATCTTTCTTTCCATCGGTTACTCCACGTGCCATTGGTGCCACGTGATGGAGCGGGAGAGCTTCGAAAGCGAGAAGATCGCCGCGATTCTCAACGAGCACTACGTGCCCATCAAGGTGGACCGCGAGGAGCGGCCGGATGTGGACCGCGTCTACATGACCTTCGTGCAGGCAACCACGGGTGGCGGCGGATGGCCCATGTCGGTATGGCTCACGCCCGAGCTGGAGCCCTTTTTCGGCGGCACCTATTTCCCGCCAGAGAACCGTTACGGGCACCCCGGCTTCGCCTCTATTCTGGGACAGATCGCGCAGGCGTGGCAGAACGATCGCGAGCAGATTCTGGCGTCGGCGCGCGACGTGGTCCGGCAGTTGCAGCAGCATGTGACGGTCGAGCCGTCGGCTTCCGGAGTGCTTACGGTGGACCGTGCCGTGCTGGACAGCGGCTTCTTCGTGTTCCGCCGCACCTTCGACCCGCAACTGGGCGGATTCGGCGGAGCCCCCAAGTTCCCCCGCCCTTCGGTATACCACTTCCTGCTGCGCTACTACGCCCGCACGAAGAATCAGGAAGCCCTGAACATGGTCCTGCTGACTCTGCGCGAGATGGCCAAGGGCGGCATGAACGATCAATTAGGCGGCGGCTTCCATCGCTACTCCGTGGATGAGCGCTGGTTTGTGCCGCACTTCGAGAAGATGCTCTACGACCAGGCGCAGCTCGCCCTGGCGTATCTGGAAGCGTTCCAGATCACGGGAGAGGAAGAGTTCGCCGCCACGGCCCGCAACATTTTCGACTACGTGCTGCGCGACATGACGGCGCCGGAAGGCGGGTTCTATTCCGCCGAAGACGCCGACAGCGTGATCGTGCCCGAAGAGCCCGATTTGAAAGGCGAGGGTGCGTTTTACATCTGGAGCGCCGAGGAGATCCGGTCACTGGTGCCGGCGCCGCAAGCCGCCTGGTTCTGCTACCGCTACGGCGTGGCGGATGGCGGTAACGTGGCTAACGATCCGCACGGCGAATTCACCGGCAAGAACATTCTGTTCCGCTCCATGACGCTGGAAGATACGGCGCAGCAGTTCGATCGCCCCGTCGAAGAGATCAGCGCCGGCATCGCGGAGGCCGGGCGCATTCTGTTGCGCGCCCGCAGTGAGCGGGTGCGGCCGCAACTCGACGATAAGATTCTGACCAGTTGGAATGGCCTCATGATTTCGGCATTCGCGCTGGGCGGTGCGGTGCTGAAGGACTCGCGGTATGCCGAGGCGGCGCGGCGCGCGGCGGAGTTTCTCGGCACGCAGATGTACAGCGAGGGGAGTGGATACCTTTTGCGGCGCTATCGGCAGGGCGAGGCCGCCATTCCGGGATTCCTGGACGACTATGCCATGGCCGCGCAGGGGCTGCTGGACCTCTACGAGGCGCAGTTCGATCTGAGTCATCTGCAACTGGCGATCCGCCTCACCGAACGGCAGCGGGAGTTGTTCGAAGATCGCACCCATGGCGGGTTCTTCAGTACGGATGCCCGCGACAGCAGCCTGGTGATGATGGTGAAAGAGGATTACGACGGCGCCGAGCCCTCCGGCAACTCCCTGGCGGCCATGAACCTGCTTCGCCTGGCTTGCATGACCGGCCGGGCGGAGTTTCGCGCATCGGCGGAGCGGCTGCTGGGGGCATTCGGACCGCGGCTGAATGCCGCTCCCGTGGCCCTTCCGCAAATGCTGGCGGCTTGCGAGTTTTTCCTGAGCGAGCCGCGGGAGATCGTGCTGGTGGGCGATAAAGGGGCGGCCGGCACGGAGGCGCTGGCAGGCGCGGTTCATGGACGTTTTGTGGCCAACCGGGTGGTCCTGCTGGTGGATTCGGAAGAGACCCGCGCGTTTCTGGCCGCAGGCAACCCCGCGGTCCAATCCATGACTAAGATGGGTGGCCGCGCGGCCGCGTATGTATGCCGCAATTACACATGTCAATTGCCGGTTTGTGACGCGGCTGCGCTGGCCGAGTTGATACAATAGAGAACTCACGACAAAAACTGGAGGCATTATGGAAAGAGCTGGAGCAACTACTCTAAAAGGCAATCCCCTGACTCTGATCGGCCCCGAACTGAAGGCCGGCGATACAGCACCCGATTTCAACATGGTAGACAACAGCCTGAAACCGGTCACCTTGCAGGACACGGCCGGCCAGGTACGCATCATCAGCGTGATTCCTTCGCTGGATACGCCGGTGTGCGATGCCCAGACCAAGCGATTCAACGAAGAGGCCGCCAACATGCCGGGCGTCAAAATCATCACCGTCAGCATGGATCTGCCTTTCGCGCAGAAGCGGTGGTGCAACACTTTCGACGTCAACAAGGTGACCATGCTTTCCGATCACAAGGACGGCTCTTTCGGCTCGAATTACGGAACCTTGATCAAGGAACTGCGAATTGAAAGCAGGGCGATTTTCGTACTGGATCCGGAGAATCGCGTGCGTCACGCCGAATATGTGAAGGAAGTGGCCGATTTTCCCAATTACGAAGCTGCGCTGTCCGCGGCCCGCAGTGCCGGGGCAGCTACGGCGTAAGCGCGAGGTCTGACTGAACCCGACGACATCATCTCCGGCGCTGGCTAGCGAACACTCCATTACCCGCGCGGTGGAGAACCCTCTGGTGCGGGGCGGTTTGATGCTGATTTTCGGGGTGCTCACCGGAAATGTGCTGGGATTCGCGCGGGTGGCCGTGACCGCGTACCTGCTGGGCACCCACAGCCGAGCCGATTCGCTGGCGGTCGCCATGGGCCCGCTGGACACCTTCAACAACATGCTGCTCAACAGCATGATTTTCGCGTTCGTGCCCATGCTGACCGCCTGCAAGGGCGAGGCGCGCACGGCGCTCCTGATGAAGTTGAGCCGTCTGTTCACCTGGGTGTTCGGAGCCATCAGCGCGGTAGTGATTCTCTCGGCTCCCTGGCTGATGCGGGCGCTGGCGCCGGGCCTGGACCCGCAGTATTTCCCGCAAGCAGTCATGACTCTGCGCATCCTCTCGCTTTCCACCGTGGCGGCAGGCTCGGGAGCGATCTACTGCGCCTTGCTGTACACCGGCCGGCGATTCGCGCCCACCGCGTTCAATCAGGCGGCCATCAACGCGTTCACCATCATTGCAGCCCTGGGCCTGTTCCGGATGTTGGGAGTCTACGCCCTGGCGATTGGCTACACGGCGGGGACATGGGCGCAACTGGGAGTCGTCTGGTATGCCGCGCGGCGTCCGCTGAAGACCGCCAGTCTGCCGGAGTGCCACATCCACTGGTCCGAGATTCTGAGGAAACCGGCGTTCTTTGTGGTGTATGCCTCGGGGCTGGCCTTGAACATCACCTTCACGCGCGCCTACGCCACGCATGCCGGGCCAGGTATGGCGGCGGCGCTGGATTACTGCATGCGCGGTGTCGGCGTCCCCATGGCTCTGCTGGTGAGTCCCGTTTCGAATTCCCTGCTGCCGGAGATCGCGCGCCTGCGGAGCCTCTTCCGCATGCGGGAAGCGTTTCGGCTGATTGACCGCACGGTAGCGCTGGCGGCGCTGATTGCCGTGGCCGGATGCACCTTCGCGCTGCTGTTCCGCCATCCCGCAGTGGCCATCTTCTTCCAACGCGGCAGCTTCACTATGGAGTCCACCACGCTGGTATCAGCCGTATTCCTGGGCCTGGGTCCCAGCCTGGTGGGTTGGAGCCTGCTGGAAATCACGTCCCGTTCCCTGTTTGCCCTGGATCGCCCCTGGCCTCCCGTAATTGCCGCCATGATTCCCCTGTTATTCAATATCTGCCTGACGCTGCGGCTGCATTCCTTCCAGCCGGAACTGGTGGGTCTGGGCTCCTCTCTGGGGCTGATGCTGGGCTTTGTGGTGCTGTTCGTGATGGCGCACCTCAATCGCAAAGTCTGGATGGAACAGGCGTAGGCGAGTTGCCGCGCCAGATTCCCGTAAGAAGCGCTCCACAGGAGTGATGGTTTTGCACCCCGTCCGCTTCTCTGACGCTGTGCCAATTCTCGACTTTGCGCAGCGTAGATTGACGTGGGCTGTCGAATCAACGGCAAGCGGTTAAGAGGGCTCTTACCACAGGCGACCTTTATTCTCTTCTCGTGGCAGTCCAGGCGCCATCATCGGCCTGGCCGATTATGGTCACGCGTCCCTTCGCGGAGTTGCCGTCAATCCAGCCGGCAAGACTGGCGGTAACCCCTCCAGGATCACTGCCCGGAGCCGGCCAAGGGCCGTGAAAGGCGATTTCCAAATACCCATTCCGCCAGGTTCCGGTAACCGGCACGTCCGTTCCAAGCAGACCTGACGCTGTTCCAGAGACGGTCGCGCCATCGCGATGGAGATTAAGCGAACCGGAGAAGCTTCCGATCCCATATTTGATATCCCACGTGCCGGTGGCGTCGCTGCCGTTCTCGACAGCTTGCGGTTTCGCGTGGGTAATGCGCATATTCGAGAAGTAGTTATCCTGTTCGCCGGCTGCCCACAAGCCTATTCCGCCTGTGAGGTCCTCGCCTTTGAGCCCGTCCACCACCAGGACGGGCTTGGGGGCGCTGTTGACGTACAGTTTCGCCTGACGGCCCGCCACCTCGATTTTCATTCTGATCCAGGCCTCGGGCTCCAGGTCCGCGTAGGCCTCGTAGACCGAGGGCCAGGACCTCCGCAGCTTGTACCAGTCAAAATCGGGCATGGAGACATATTGAACCGAGTGGTTCCGGTGCAACTGATCGGATGAGCTGGAGTTGCCTGGACGAATGTAAAAGAGCTCATAGTGATTGGCGTCGGACCGGGAGCGGAACGCGATTCCGATGAAGCCGGGGGCGGGCGGGAGTCCCGGAGGCGCGGTCATGGTCACTTTGGCCGCGACGTCCGCCTCGATGGTTCCGTCCGCGAAATCAACGCCTCGAAGGAGGGCAAAATGAGGACCTGGCACGGGCGGATCCGGAAACGTAATGCGAATGGCCTTGCGCCCCTTGTACTCGGTCGATTCCACCTTTACATTGCGCGCATCCAGATCCTGCGCGCCGGAGAGCGGGAACGTTTGTACCCGTGAGGCTTGGGCGTGCAGACCAGAGCATAAGAGGGTCAGCGACAGGATTATTTCAGTGGCCGGGAGACACTTCTTTCGTAGTGACATGAGCCGAAATTAGCAGAGATCCAAAGTGCCCGCTGCAGCTTTGTTACGAGCCCGCCGCCGGGTGTTGCGAATGGGCTGCGGAGCGAAATGAAATGGCTCGCTCCTGTGCGGAAAGTGGCCGAAAAAATGGATGTCGCCGGAAACTCCTGCTATGCTCGGCGTCATGCAACCGATCAGATCCGCAAAGATGCAGCGCGCCCTGTTGCCGCTCGGCCTGCTGCTGCTGTGGACCGCTGTGGGCCTGCTCTTTGCCACGGCGGGAGGGGGCGTTGCGCACGGCCTGGCCTTGTGGTACATCTGGGGCCTGTTGGCGTGGGCAATGGTGCTGGTAGATCGGCGCCTTCCCGTTCCTCAGGAGCGGTTGGGCGTGAGAGCCTTATGCCACGTTCCCTTAAGCCTGGTATTCGCGCTTGTCTATCTTTGCTTGTCGCTGCAGGTCGATGCGGCGTTTTTCCAGGGCGCGCCTCGCCCGCCCCATTGGGGATTGCTCTACGCAATCCGGAGGGGAGGCGTGCAGTGGAGCCTACCGAATTACTGGCTGATCCTGGGCGCGTATTTTGCGTTCAATTACCACCGCGAAGGGCAGGAGCGCCGCCGCCGCGCAGAGCACATGGAAAGCCTCCTTACGGAAGCCCGCCTGAGCGCATTGCGGGCACAATTGCACCCCCACTTCCTCTTCAACGCGCTCAACACCGTTTCGGCGTATGTTGAGACCGATCCGCAGCGCGCCCGCGCCATGCTGGGACACGTTGGCGATCTGTTGCGCTTTTCGCTCGATTCCGAAGATCGCCGCGAGGTGAGCCTGAGGGAAGAGATGGAAGCGCTCAACCATTATCTGGCGATTCAGAGCGCGCGCTTTGCCTCGAGATTGCGGGTTCAGGTGGAGATTCCACCCGAATTGCTCGATGCACGGGTACCCGGGCTCGTGCTGCAGCCGCTGGTGGAGAATGCGATCACGCAGGGCCTCGCTGGCTTGCCCGACGGAGGCGAGATCCGCGTTTCAGCGTGGGAACACGAGGACGAGCTGGCGCTGAGGGTAGCGGACAATGGCGCCGGGCTGAGGAACGGCTGGAGCCTCGACCAGGACGCCGGCATTGGACTCTCGAACACCCGCAACCGGCTCGCGGAAACCTACGGGCTCACTCACCATTTTTCGATCACGACAGGCGCGGGCGGAGGGGTAGTCGTGGAGATTCGCATACCTCGGACGTTTTGTCCGTCCGGAGATCATGGAGGAGATCGTGGGAAAGCCGCGCGCGCTCATCGTAGATGACGAGCTCCCGGCGCGTCTCCGGTTGCGCGAGCTGCTGGAACGGTCGCAGTCGGTGGTGGTGTGCGGCGAGTGCGCATCGGGCGGCGATGCGGTTGACGTGATCTGCGAACTGCGGCCGGAACTCCTGCTCATCGATGTCCAGATGCCCGTCATGGACGGCTTTCAGGTTCTGCGGCAATTACCCAGCGACCAGTTGCCAGTCACCATTTTCGTTACAGCGTACGACCGTTATGCGCTCGCGGCGTTTGAAGCGCATGCGTTCGACTACCTGCTGAAGCCGTTCAGCGATGAGCGCTTCACAATGGCGCTGGACCGCGCGATGAAGCAAATCGGGATGCGGCAGAACGAGGAGATTGGGAACCGGATACTGGCGATGCTGGACAGCGGCATTGGCGCGAATCGCAATGAGCGCACGCCGCCTGGCAACGACCGATTGACGATCAAGGTGAACGGCCGCGTCGTGATCCTGAAGACCGGGGACGTCGACTGGGTGGAGGCTGCCGGCGTGTATGTGGAATTGCACGCCGGCAAAAAAGTCTACCTGCATCGCGCGAGTATCACCGAAATGGAGGGCCAACTCGTGTCCGCCCGGTTTGTGAGGATTCACCGTTCCACGCTCGTCAATCTCGATCGCGTCCGGGAACTCAGGCCCGCTACGCATGGCGAATTCCACGTACTCCTCTCGGATGGCAGAGAGCTCAAGCTCAGCAGGGGATACCGGCATCGACTGGAAGAGCAACTTGGCCGCTCGTTGTAAACCGCTGTCGTCCTCGGCATGCTGTCGCCCTTGCGAACCGAGTACCGCCCTCCCTTCTTATCGCCCAGAGGCAAGCGCGGCGATTCCATATACGCCCCGGCGCAAGTCCTCGCCCTGGAGGTTTGGGAACACCGGCAAGCTGGTACGGGGAATAGCGCGGCCAACTGCCGAAGGAAGCCAAAATGTCACCAAAGGCAAGAGTACCTGGCCGTTGAATCCGACCTAAGTGTTTCTGCATCACTCAAGCAAGAAAAGGACATTCCGGGAGTGGCTATTACCTTGTTCGCGCAAAGGTGAAATCGGGGCGCCTCCGGGATCTCAGCCGACAACTACAACGTAAGGTGTTTGTCGGCCTGCGGCCCTTCGGTAAAAGACTAACGCACTCGCTTGAAAATGCCCGAAGCGAATCCGGTGGTACTGCCATATGGGAAGGAGAAGACTACTTCTCACCACGTTTGGCCGAGGAACGGGCCGCTGTTCTCGATCTGAATTTCGAAGAAGTCACGGTTGAGCCAGTGAACGCTGGCGAAGGCTGGAAGCAGATCCAGGCACTACCAAAGCCGAACACGACGAACTGAGCGACGTGACTTGGCCCGGTTGGCTTCGCCTACCGCTTATTTCGGCAGGTGGACGAGTCGTGGACTTGAGGATTTCGCGCCCGCTCCACTGCGCCATTCGATTCCGATTCCGCAATCGGGGCCAGGGTCAAACGGGTCGCCGGCACCGCCATCCGGCGTTACCGGATCAAGGTCGAACCCAGGTTATCTTTTGCGTTCGGGGAGTCGTATCACCATTGCTCGCCAACGTGTACCTACATCACGTATGCGATCTGTGGATCGAGGTATGGCGAGAAAAGGTAGCGAAGGGCCAAGTGATGGTGATTCGCTACGCGGACGATCTGGTAGCGGGGTTCGAGCACCGCGACGACGCCGAACGATTCCTGAAGGAATTTGGGGAACGGTTGGCGAAGTTCGGGCTGGAACTGCACCCGGAGAAGACGCGGTTGATCGAGTTCGGACCAAATGCGGCACGGGATGGCGCGGCGCGCGGAGAAGGGAAGCCGGAAAGTTTCACGTTTCTGGGGTTCACCCACAGTTGTGGAAGCACCAGACAGGGCCATTGCAAGATCCGAAGACAAACGGCGAGGCAGAGGATGGAGGAGAAACTGCAAAAGATCAAGCAGACGCTCCGCAGTCGCATGCACGAGCCGGTAC
>OKRF01000019.1:0-2350 GCA_900290315.1 Candidatus Sulfopaludibacter sp. SbA3
TGCTCCTGGGGAAACGAGGGTCCGGTACCACGGGGATATGCCCTGCCTGCACTCTGCTGGTTCGCCCCATTTTCGCGGAAAGCGGTTCGGCAGGAAACCATCCGATGCCCACCGCGACGCCAGAGGATCTGGCCGCGGCAACGATCGAGACGGTGAGAGCCGGCGCCCGGGTAATTAATCTCAGCGTTGCTCTGGTGCAGCCATCGCCGAGGGGTGAACGGGCGATCGAGGCCGCGCTCAGCTTTGCGGCGCAGAAGGGCGCGGTTGTTGTGGCGGCAGCGGGGAATCAGGGCGCCATGGGAGGAACGGCAATTACACGCCACTTGACTGTGATTCCCGTGGCCGCCTGCGATCGCCACGGCCGGCCAGCGGCCGGAACAAATCTCGGGGGTTCCATCGGCCGGCGCGGTCTCAGCGCCCCGGGCGAAGACGTGGCGAGCCTGGGAACCAACGGTGCACCGCGAGTCCTTGGTGGCACGAGCGCCGCCGCACCGTTTGTGACCGGAGCAGTCGCGTTGCTGTGGTCGTTGTTCCCGGCAGCGTCCGCGTCGCAGATTAAGCTGGCGGTCACGCAGTCCGTAACGCATCGCCGAAACAGCGTCGTCCCACCCTTGCTCGATGCGTGGGCTGCGTATGAGGCCCTGGCTGGCCGTCACGGAGGGAATTTAGGGCGATGAAGATAGACAGATCGAAGGCATCACCGGCCGCTGAAGTCAAGCGTCAACCTCGCCGCGTGCGTTTACCCGGCTTTATCAAGGAAGAAGCGATTGGCCTGGGCGACGTCGTCAAACGCACCACCTATGCGATGGGAATCAAGGCCTGCGGCGGGTGCGAGAAGCGCGCCGCGGCCCTCAATCGCTGGATCTCTTTTTCGCGCTGATATACTCAACGGGTCAAACTTAAGGGGGGAATCGAATGGAACAATCTGAGATAACGAATTGCATGGAAACGCAGCCGGCCGGTGCTGCTGCGGCCGCATCGCCGGAAAACTCACGAGCGAGGGCGATCTCCCCTCAGTCGTGCGCCACCTGCGGAACCCGGATAACGGCTCAAAACGGTGATGGTGCTTCTCCCGTTTTCGTTTACGCGGTGGGCAAGATTGAGCCGCGCTTTCCCACGCCTGCATTGGAGAAGGAATTTGCTCAAGTCGTGGGGCGCGATGACACAAGGGGGCTTACCGATTCCCAGGTGCGGCATAAGATCCTTTCCGAGCGGCACAATCGGTATCTGGTGCGCAAGATTTGCTGGGTGATGACCATCGAGGGCCTCGATACTTACGTCCTGATGCCGCGTGACAACGCCGACNNCGCTCCGCAGCCAGCCGCAACCGGCCGATATCGATGTGGTGATCGGCAATATGGGGCCCATCGTTCCTCCGGATATGTGCAACGGCCTGATGGTTCCCGTGGTTGTGTTCGACCAGATCTATTCGTTCGATCGCGATGCGCTGATCCAGTCGGTTCCCAAACCGGATAACATCACCGCCGAGGAATTCGCGCCGGCGGCAGAGGAACTTCTCGACCGCCTCATGCAGATGACTGACAACGCGGGAGCCACGGACGATCATCGGGCGCTCAATTACCTGGCGGTTCGATACCAACGGGTATACGGGGCGGTGTCCGAGGCCTTCGGGCGGAATGAGTCGCTGACCGCTGTAGATGTTCAAGAGTCCCCCTTAAGCGGCACCCGGAAGGTAGTAGAGGTCGTCTTTTCCTTTTCCAATCGCAGTACCGACGTCATTTCCAAACAGTTTGTCCGCGTCGACGTGACTGAGGAGTTTCCGTTCCTGGTCACCAAGCTTTCGCCGTATTACGACCGTTAGTGTGGATGTTCGTCCGATCACGATCAATTTTTTGAAGGAGGAGTTATGCACGTCCCCGGTTTCACCGCCGAGCGTTCTTTAAGAGGCTTCCGGCAGTTCCGATCTTCCGCGGCAGCCCAACCTGGCTTCCTGCGCAGGCCCACGGTTGTTCCCTCTCTGGATTCAACGGCTAGTTGGGAGAATTGTGTCTCGCACTGCGGCGGGAACGCCGCGGACATGGCCACTTGCCTGACCGCGTGCGAATCGTTCGCGGCGGGGCCCGGCCCCACCGGCCCTGGAGGTACCGGTCCGGGCGGCGGGCCGCCGCCGTCTTGTACGCCACACTTCTCCGCCTGTTTTAAGAATGCCCGTGGCCAGATGGTGCGCACGTTTACGAATCAGAATTGTCAAATCAAGACAGTTTCCTGCCTCTCGTTGTAGGGTCATAAGTACGGCAACGTATTCTGGGACGGACGACCTGCGCCACGGGTCAGACTTCTCTGTCCCGCGGCGCCGCTTTTGCGCCGTCGTGGACAGAGCGGTCTGACC
>OKRF01000019.1:2360-2619 GCA_900290315.1 Candidatus Sulfopaludibacter sp. SbA3
ACTTCTCTGTCCCGCGGCGCCGCTTTTGCGCCGTCGTGGACAGAGCGGTCTGACCCCAACCCCGCATGCTTCCCCCATGGCCAAGAAGTCCGGTCGGGGGCGTGGATACGTGAGCGTATTTCTGAAATCGACGTCTAAGTGAACAGCATTGACGGGTGCCCGAAGACGACAGGGTCGAAAAACCGGTCGAGCGACTGGTAACGCCGGCGATCTTGTCGCCGGTCGGCCCGTGCAACCGGCGGCGAGACCGCCGGCGCTA
>OKRF01000019.1:2626-2992 GCA_900290315.1 Candidatus Sulfopaludibacter sp. SbA3
ACGCCGGCGATCTTGTCGCCGGTCGGCCCGTGCAACCGGCGGCGAGACCGCCGGCGCTACCAATCGCCGATTTTTTTCATGAAGTTTCGCGGGCGGAACGCCCATCCCAACAGACGACAAAAAACGGTCGTCTGTCCCACTCGGCCGGCAGGAAGCTGGCCGCCTGAATCGCTGGGGTTGGAACTAAAACAGAACGTCGAAATCGAACGTGAAACGCCGTTGCCTCTGGCCGAAAAAGATCCCGTGCGCGGGGTCGGCGATGTTGTTGTGGAAAGCCTCGGGGTTGAAGTGGTTGCCCAGATTGTACCCGCTCACCGACAGGCGAACGGCATATTTGGGGCTGACCTGGATATCCTTGGAGACCCG
>OKRF01000271.1:0-192 GCA_900290315.1 Candidatus Sulfopaludibacter sp. SbA3
TCGCCGCCGTTTGGCGAATCTTCGTGCCTGGCTCGAATTTGCCCCTTCGCGAAATCCCGACGCATTCCCCCCCATTTTCATCCCACCGGGTGAAGCATCGCCTCATGCGCCGACTGTCACCCTCGAAAACCCCGAGCCGTGTGTCCGCCGCAAATCCGTGCCAGGCTCGAAATTCGCCGCCTTTTGGCGAAT
>OKRF01000271.1:202-14477 GCA_900290315.1 Candidatus Sulfopaludibacter sp. SbA3
CCGTGCCAGGCTCGAAATTCGCCGCCTTTTGGCGAATCTTCGTGCCTGGCTCGAATTTGCCCCGTCGCGAAATCCCGACGCGTTCCCCCCCCATTTTCATCCCACCGGGTGAAGCATCGCCTCATGCGCCGACTGTCACCGTTTTGCCCATTCCGAAGGGCCGAGCCTTGCCTGGTTTACACTGGTTCGGTGATCAGCGATTGGATGGGAACTCTGGAACAGGATGGCGGGAAACTGCGCGTGCTGGTTCACATTCGAGAATCCGCCGACGGCACGCTCGAGGGGACGATGGACAACCTCGACGTAGGCTGGATGCATATCCCCATCACGGTGTCGACATTCCAGGACTTCACTCTGCGCTTCCAGGCGTGGAGGATCGACGGATTGTACGAGGGCAAGATCGCGCGGGACGGCGAGACCATCAAGGGCACATGGCGCATGGACAAGGATGCCACTCCGCTGACGCTGCGCCGCGTCCAGCCTTCGCCAATCGAGGGGATCTGGAAGGGCACACTCCGCGTCCCGGGCATGGAACTGCGGCTGGTGTTCTACATCGCAAGCAGTCCCGATGAACTCATTGCGGCGATGAAGAGCTGCGATCAGGGGGACGCGATGATACCAATGGGTTCGGTCAAGCTGATCGGCAAGGCCATTATTATGGAAGCGCTCGCGATCGCGGCGCGCTTCGAGGGCAAGGTGGACCAGGGCGGAGACGCCATTGAGGGAACCTGGAATCAGGGCAGTCTGGCCCTGCCGCTGACCCTGCAGCGCATCGCCGAAGAAGAGGAGGACGCCGGCAGGCCCCAGGACCCGGTCCCGCCGTATCCGTATGGCGAAGAAGAGGTGCGCTATCGCAACGAGCGGGCGGGCTGTGAACTGGCCGGCACCTTCACCATTCCGGAAGGCGATGGCCCGTTTCCCGCGGTGTTGCTGATCGCCGGTTCCGGGGCGCTGGACCGCGACGAGCGGATGAATCGCCACCGGCCCTTCCTGGTGCTGGCCGATTATCTGACGCGGCGCGGCATCGCGGTGCTGCGTGCCGACAAGCGGGGTGTGGGCGAATCCGGGGGAGACCACATCACGGCGACAACGACGGATTTCGCCATGGATGCCGAGGCGGGTGTGGCGTTTCTGGAGACGCGCGGCGAAGTGGATCGGCACAGGATCGGCGTGCTGGGCCACAGCGAGGGAGGGGAGATTGCGTGCATGCTGGCGGCCCGGAATTCGACTTTGGCGTTCATCGTGTTGATGGCCGCTCCGGGTGTGCCGGGATGGATATTGGCCGGCCAGCAGGCGCGCCGGACGGCCGAACTTCACGGCCTGGACCCGGAGGCCGCGGCGCAACATAACATGGAAGTGGCCGTGCTATTACGCGACGAGAAGGACGATGCGATTCTGCGCCGCAAGCTGGAACAAAAGTTGTCAGGTGTTGCCGAGCCGCAACGGAGCGCCAGAATCCAATACCTCACCCTGCCGTGGCAGCGCGAAGCGGTGGGCATGAATCCGGCGGAGCACCTGGCGCGGGTGAAGTGTCGGGTGCTGGCCCTCAACGGCGAGAAGGATGTTACGGTGGATGCCAAGTCGAACCTGGCGGGAATCCGCGAGGCTCTGGAGTCCGGCGGCAACAGCCATTTCCACATCGCTGAGCTGCCGGGGTTGAACCATCTGTTCCAGACTTGTACCACGGGCTCGGACACGGAATACGGGCAGGTTGAGGAAACGCTCGCGCCGGCGGCGATGGAACTGGTCGCGGAGTGGATCCGCTCGTGATAAATTCGAATTGACGCTGCCATGCGCCGACTCGCCTGTGTATGCATCCTCATGCTGTCGATCGGCGCGCCCTGCCGCGCCGCCGACCTGGAGAATCTTTACCTCACCAGCCAGTGGTTCCGCCTGCGCGATGCCGCCGGGGATGCGAAGACTGCGGACTTCTACCGCGGCGCCCTGGCTGCCGCGTTCAACGACCCGGTGACCGCCGAGCGGTACCTCAGCGCGGTCATGAAGTCAGGCGCCGATGTCACGCAGCGGGTTGAGGCCGGATTGCTGCTCGAAGAGATGTATGCGCGTTCCGGCCGCCGCAAATCCGCCTCCGCGCAACAGCAGCGTGTGGAAAACCTGGTGCGCGACCTGGTGGGAGCGAAGGCCGTGGATCGCTCCGTCTATCGCGCCTTCCAGCGCACTCGCGCCGAAACCGCGGCGTTGAACGGAGCGGCTGATCAGACTGTGGTGGCGCGGCGGCTCTCTCGCGTCCCGTATACCCAGATCGACAACCAGATCGTGCTGCCGCTCACCGTCAACGGCACCTCGGCGAATTATTATCTGGACACCGGGTCTGAAGAATCCTTCCTGGACGAATCGGAAGCCAAGCGGCTGGGCCTCACGATCCATCCCGCATCCATTCCTCTGGAACCGTATGGCGCGCACAGCGACTTGACCGCCACCGGAGTCGCGCTGGCGCACGACCTGGTGATCGGCAATGTACATCTGCGTGACGTGGCGTTTCTGGTGGTCAAAGACAATGGCTACGACGGCCTGTTGGGGCTGCCTCTGCTGATGGCTCTGGAGACGCTGCGGTGGAATTCCGACGGCACGCTCGATATCGGCTTTCCTCCGCAGCCCCGCAAACTCGCCGACGCGAATCTGTGCCTGGATGGCGGCCAGTTGGTCACCGAGGCCGCATTCGGATCCCAGAAGTTGAACCTGTTCGTGGACACGGGCACATACGAGACGCTGCTCTTCCCCACGTTCACGCGCCAATTCGCCAAAGCCATGGAAGCCGGCACGCCCGAAGCCTTCAACATCAGCGATTCGAACCGGGATCCCGAGGCCCGCACGCTTTCCGCGTTGACGCTACGAGTGGGCGGGGCGGACGTGACGGCCGGCCGCATTCACGCGCTGTCGCGCAATTTTACCGAGGACGGAAGCTGGGCACACGGAAACATGGGAACCGATTTTGCAGGCAACGCGCGGAGTGTCACGCTGGATTTTCAAGCTATGCGGCTGACCATCGAAGGCGGACCGGCATCGGCCGGAAGCGCATCCGCCTGCACGCTGCCGCCGGATTTCACCTGCCTCGGCGGCTTCGCCTGCACGGTCCGTTACGATCCCGATATCCGCTGCCATGTGGACCGCGTCCCACTCGACGAGCCTGCCGGCAATCCGCTGGCGAAGCCGCAGAATCCGGAAGGCGCGTCGAGCTGTGCCCTGCCCTCCCATTTCGTCTGCGGGCGCGATGAGATCTGCACGGCGGCCTTCCGCGGCCAGGGAGAATGCCGCATCGAACGCACCCACGCCGGCCCGCCGCCGTCTACCCCCGCGCCGCGGCCATCCACTGAGACCAAAGTGACCGCGCCGCCAACCCCAGCCGGCCCCGACGCTCGGGAAATTGTAGAACGCTCCCTGAAGTTCGAATCGCTGGATATGACGCCTGCGAAGGACTATGTTTATACCGATGACTCGGTGGAGTCGTTCTTCGATGCCGATGGCAAGGTGAAGAGTACCGTTCGCGAGACTAAGGAGGTGATGACGCTCTACGACCAGACATACGAACGGCTGCTCAAGAAGGATGGCAAACCGCTCTCACCCGACAAAGAACGCGCCGAGCAAGCTCGCTTCGACAAGGCCGTGGAAAAGCGCTCGCACGAGACGCCCGACGCAAAGGCCAGGCGCGAAGAGGCCGAACGCAAGAACGCGGCGCAAGAGCTGGCGTGCAGCAACGAGTTTCTCAAGTGGTCCACGTTTCGCCTGGAAGGCACGGGCGACATCAATGGGCGCCCCGTCTGGATCATCGAGGTCAACAGCCGCCCCGGCGCATCTTCTACCTGCGAAGGGGCCAAGATATTGGCCAAACTGCACTTCCGGCTGTGGATCGATCAGGCCGAATACCGCTGGGCGCAGGTGCAAGGTGAGAATATCGCTGCCATCACCTGGGGCAAGATTCTGTTGCGGCTTCCCGTTGGCGCGTTGCATTTCACCTTCCAGCAGATGCGTTTGCGGGAAGGCGTGTGGATGGCATCGAAGGATGATGCGCGGGTCGACCCCCGGCTGATGATCTTCGCGAAACTGCACCTGCAGGTGACCGACACCTTTAGCAACTACCGCAAATTTCAGAGCGATTCGCGCATTGTGCCCCTGGGAGAAGCTCGGTAACGCCGGCGATCTTGTCGCCGGTCAGCCCGCCAACGCATAAGCCACCAGCGTTTGCTCGCTCTCGCCAAGCTCCTCCAGCAGCTTCACTTCCAGGCCGCCATCGTCGAGCGTCACTTCACAGGCGGCGATCTCTTCGTCGCTCGCCCCGGCGAAGCATAGCTCGCAGATGCCCACGGCGTCGGAGTTCCAGCGCAGCGCAGGTCCGAAGGTGCGGCAGGTAAGCGGGCGCGCGGCATAGAGGTCGCACGTGCCGAATTCGGGATCGAGCGCCGGGCACGGGTCGTCGTCAAATTCCGTGCTTTCGTCCAGCGGAATCGTTGCGCCGAGCCTTGCCGCGGCCTTCCGCGCGCGCTCCCGTACGCGAGCCGCGCGCGCGGGATCGGCCGCGTCGAGTTCCGCCAGTCCTTCGCGCAAACGCCGGGCGTCCAGTGGCGTGATGGGAAACGGCCCCAGGCAGCATTCCGAGCACCCTGGCTCGCAGGCGATCCACGCGCCGCCCTGGCGCACCGCCTCCGCCAGCGCCGCGTCCACGATCTGCACCAGGTCTCGATCCACCAGACCAGTATCGCGCCTGCGCGCCACATGTTACCATCGCGATTCGGCGAGGCTTATCGTTTGCGCAAGGTCCCCCTGGCGGACTCGTTGCGGATCATCGGGCGGGGGTCGCTGAACTGGCTCGCCCATCGTCCCATCGTGGTCTCTTTCGAAGTGACGGACGCCTGCACGTGCTGGTGCAAACATTGCGACCACGGAGGTCCGCGCGACGAATCGCGGAATCTCCAGCCGGCCGGCTACGCGCGATACATGGAGTCGCTGCGGCCCTGCGTGGTGCAGATTTCGGGCGGCGAGCCCTTGATGCGTGACGACGTCTCTGAGATCGTCCGCACAATTAAAAGCGGCCCGCGTCCGCCGTATGCCATCCTGGTTTCCAACTGGTCGCTCATGACGGAAGAGAAGTATCTGGAATTGCGCGCAGCGGGCATCGACCAGTTTTCCGTGAGTCTCGATTTTCCCGATGCGCGCCACGATGAATTCCGCCTCTGCTCCGGGCTTTACTCTCACTTGACCTGCTCCGGGCTTTACTCTCACTTGAGCAGCCTCATTCCGCGCCTGGCGGCGCTAGGGCACGACGATATCGTGCTCAACAGTTGCATCACCAGCGAGAATGTCGGCGAGATCGGCCGGATCGCAGACAAGGCGCGGGAGTGGGGAGTCAACCTGTGCTACAGCGCGTACTCGCCACGCCGCACCGGGTGCCGCGATTTTTTTCTGAACACGCCGGAACAACTGGCGGAGTTGAACCGGCTGTTGGATAATGTGGAGGCGCGCCGCGACCAAACCAACTGGATCGTCAACGCGCCTACCACCCTGGAGGCCACGCGCCGGTACTTTGCGAACGGCGGGACCCCCGGCTGCAAGGCCGGCCTGCGGTTCCTGGTAGTTACTGCCGATGGCGCCCTGCAACCCTGCTCCATGCAATTCCAGCGCTACCCGCTGGAAGACCGCACCCGCATGATCCGGGAATTCTCCCACACCAACCAGTGCGACCAGTGCTATGTGTCGATCCGTTCCTATCTGGACAAAAGCTTCCCTCAATTACTTTGGGAAAACGTACGCGGATTTCTGGCTGTCAAGTAAAGCGTCCAATTCAACGTGAAAGTCACTTTGATGGGAGCCTGCACTTCCGCTGGGCGCAGCTTTCAATTCAGGATGAAGTTCACCGTGATTGGAGCGATCACTTCCACGGGCTCGCCGTTGAGCGTGGTGGGCGAGTAGATCCATTGCCACACCGCGTCCACAGCGGCCTTCACCAGTAGCGGATGGCCCTTCAGCACTTTCAACTCGCGAATTCGCCCGTCCGTTCCGATGACGCCCTGCAGTTCGACAGCGCCGGAGGTCCGCGTCTGGCGCGCCAGTGGTGGATAGACCGGGTCGACGCGGCGGATCACCGTGGCCATCTTGACCAGACCGCCCACCTGGTATCGCTTGATGGGCGCCGGCTCCGGCGCGGCAGCCTCCACGCGAGGCTTCTCCGCCGGTTTCACTGGCGGGGCCACTGTGGGTGCCCCAATGATTCCGCCGAGAATGCCATCTCGCACACCGCCCTCCGTCCCGCCCGGCACGCCGCCGATCACGTATGAGCCACTCGCAACTGGCGGGTCGTCCGGCGTCATATCGATCTTTTCCGGGGCCTTTACCGGCTGAATGTATCTTCCGGATGGGTCGATGAATGGGTGCTTAGCCACCACGCGTGTGAGCCGCGGAGCGAGATCGCCCTTGGGCGGCGGCGGCAGCGGCACCGGCGGCAGTAACAGTGTCAGCATTGCCGTGGGCTTTGGCAGCACCTCCGGCCAGACCATCGGCGCCAAGATCATGGATGCTACCAGGGCTACCTGTCCCGTCACCCCCGCACAAGTAGTCCAGAGACGCTTCGTCCCCTGGGCTTCCGGGACGAAAACCTGATCGAACATAATCCCCCCTTTTTGTAGCGGCACACTTCTTCCCCCGTGCGCCGTGGCGCGATTTACAAGCTGGTTGTATCGGGATCAGTTGAAGTGTTGCCCGGCTGCTGACATGTGCGTCAACCTCCACCCAAATAGACACCAGGATTCACAGAGAAGTTCCGCGCAATTGCAGCTCGCATCATGCGGNNGTGCCAGGCTCGAAATTCGCCGCCTTTTGGCGAATCTTCGTGCCTGGCTCGAATTTGCCCCTTTCGCGAAATCCCGACCCGTTCCCCCCATTTTCATACCCATCGTTGCCTGGCTCGAGCTTCCCCCTTCGCGAAATTCCGACACGTGCAGCCCTCAATAATTCCGTCATGATGGAAGAGTGCAATTGCCAGTACCGGTCAGACGCATCATCGAGGAGCAGGCGGAACAGGCCGGGTTCCCTGCCCTCAAGCGCGCTGCCGCCGCGATGTCCAGTGCCTATCGCGAAGGCCGCGCATCCGCGCTGGGCCGCCTGAGCGCCAGCGAGCGCACCACCGCTTACCTGGTGACGCGGATGCCCGCAACTTACGCCGCCACTTACTCGGTCCTCGGTGAAGTGCGCCAACGATTGGGCTCGACGCCGGTCCCTAGCGTGCTCGATGTGGGCGCGGGAACGGGCGCCGCATCCCTCGCGGCACGCCACTGGTTCCCCGACGCCAGCCTTACGATGGTGGAGCGCGACTCCGCGTTTGCGCAAGCGGCTCGCGCATTCCTGCCCGATGCACATGTGCTCAACCTCGACGCCTCTACCCTGGACCCCTTCCCGGCACACGACCTGGTGATCGCCGCTTACTCTCTGGGCGAAGTCAGCAAGCCGCTGGCTCACCGTCTATGGCACGCTGCGCGCGTGGCCCTGGTGGTCATCGAGCCGGGCACGCCCGTGGGCTTCGCCTTCGTGCGCTCTATCCGCGATGGTCTGCTCGCCGCTGGTGCGCGCATGCTGGCGCCGTGTCCCGCGGAAACGGGCTGCCCGCTAGTCAGTCCCGAGTGGTGCCACTTCGCCGCGCGCGTGGAGCGGAGCAGTCTGCATCGCCGCCTCAAAGACGCGCAACTGAATTACGAAGACGAGAAGTTCAGCTATGTGGCCCTGACGCGCGATGCCGTCCCGCTGCCGGAAGCCCGTATCATCCGCCATCCGCGGCACCAGCCTGGCCTGATCGTGCTCGAAACCTGTACCGCCGCGGGCCTCCAGACCCAGCGCATCGCGAAACGCACGCAAGACGCTTTCCGCGCGGCCCGGAAAAGCGCTTGGGGGGACAAGTGGGAGTAGGTCCGCACAATGGTAAACCGACCGGCGATTGCCATTAGCCAATGCGAACTTACCCTCGACTACGAGTTCGACTCCGGCGCCGTCCGGTGCGTATCGGCAAACCTGCCGTGCCACATTCTTGTAAATCCTGGGGGCGGGGTACGAGGGGACGTTCATTTCGCCAAAGGACCAGTCGTTGATGTCCAATTCGTTCCGGTCCGGCGCTCCCTCAGTCACATAGTCCGCGATTTGTTCCGGCAGCCGGTCCAATGCGGCATCGCTTACATAAATCACTGCAGAAGTCTTATTGCCGGAGTACAGCGCCGAGGAAAGATAATCGTCCCAGAGATTGAAGAAACTCAGCGCCGGCATGATGGCAAATAATACGAGCACAACCTTCTGATATGCAAATTCCCTTCCCCAGAGAATATCCTGCGGAGCCGGGTCTTCCGTGCGCCGGAAGAGAATGAGTAAGAACGCCATCATCGCCAGATTCCACGGCCACACGACGCTGTTGTAGCGGCGCCCCAGCGGACCGATCGTGATGAGGATGAACGCGTGCATGGCTATGGCGAAGAAAAGGGCCGCCGGACGAAAGCGTCTGGTGATGAGTCCGGCGCCCAGGCCGCACTCCAGGAAGGGTGCGAGGTACCCCAGATGGCCGACCGGCCACTGAGCGGCCGTGGGCCACGTTTTGATCAAGGGATCCACCAGCGAGGGGAAGGCGTCGCTCATGAAGTTCGGATTCAGCTTTGCCAATCCACTCCAGATATAAGTCGCGGCAACGATGAGGCAACAAGTGTTCCGGGCAGCCGCCTGGCGGCCGGCGCCAGCCAGAGCGATGGCGAGAAGCATGACGACGTACTGATAGAACCAGGGCTGCCATCGTGACTGATCCTGCAGAGCCACCAGGGCGAGCAGCGCGAACGCAGCGGTGAAGGTTGCGCGCCGCGGTGCAAAACTGAGCACAATCAATGCGGCGGCCAGCGCGTAGAAGACAATATGGTCGGCCGGAGAACTCAGGGGCCGGAGGAACTGCCAAACTGGAGTCAGCGGGTACGTACGCGAACTCAGCCAGAGCTTTGGCGATAGCGCAAACCCAGCGAGCAAGGCCAAGATGACGCTGAGTCTCAGCATTGGAGAGCGAGTCATAGGAGTGACTCAGCTCAGTCTACATGATGGCCCTGAAGAAGACGGACGGCAAAGGACGATCGTCTGTCCCACTGCCCGGGCGCCGGGTCGCAGTGGAAGCTACCAACCACCTCCACGCCCGAACGGCCGCGATCTTCGTCGGGGAGTCCACCGGCGCCAAGCCACCGTTCGAACTCCGGCGGAGCGACTTCGGATTGCCGTACTTCAGGATCGACCCAGGGACTGAGAATCGAGGTGAAGCCTCCGCTGTTATCACGTAGTGGTACTGCGCGGCACTGGCCGCAACGACCGAACTGCCCCGAAGCGGCTCAGTGAGTACAAAGAACCTGAAAGCGCCCCGGCTTGGTCCGCCTACTGCGCCGCTGTGAGCGAGGGCGGCGCATCTGTGGGGCGCGCGCCCCAATTCCGATTGGGCTCCACTCCCATCACCAATACCAATTCGCCGCCCTGGACGATCTCCTGGTGCGAGATCCAGGTGCGAGTGAACGGCTTGCCATTCAACCTCGCCGACTGGATGTACCGCCGGCCCGCGGCGGCGCCGGGCGCCTCGATGGTGAACGTGCGGCCGCCCGGATTGTGGATCACCGCCTCGTCGAATAACGGTGTCCCGATCTGATAGACCGGCGTCCCGGGCGCTACCGAATAGAATCCCAAGGCGCTGATCACATACCATGCCGACATCTGGCCGCAATCGTCGTTGCCCGCGATGCCAGCCGCCTGGTCCAGATACTGTTCCTCCATCACCTGGCGGACCCGCTGCTGGGTCTTCCACGGCGCACCGGCGTAATCGTACAGATAAGCAATATGGTGGCTCGGTTCATTGCCGTGGTCGTAATACTTCCCGGCGAACAGCCGGTCCAGTTTGTCGATGAAGGCTTCGCGGCCGCCCACTAGGCGAATCAGGCCCTCCACGTCTTGCGGCACGAAGAAGGTGTACTGAAACGGCAGCCCCTCGGTGATGTATGGATACTTGCCGGCGGGGTCGAACGGCGTGGCCCACGAGCCGTCTGCGTGGCGTCCCCGGGCGAAGCCCACCGCGGGGTCGATGACGTTACGATAGTTCGCCGCCCGCGCCAGAAACATCTTCTCGTCGCCGCTCTTGCCCAGCGCGCCGGCCATGCGCGAAAGCACGAAATCGTCGTAGGCATATTCCAGCGTGCGCGAGACCTGCTCTCCCCGGTGAAAAGCGTCGCGAACCGGGTCTTCCAGCGGCACGAAGCCGTACCTAAGGTAGCTATCCAGCGCCCGCCGGCCCCGGCCGTCCACATACCACTCATGCGCCGGCGTCTCCATGGCGTTCTGGCGCATCAGGCGGTACGCCTCCGCCGCGTCGAAGCCCCGAATGCCCTTCAGGTATGCGTCCGCGATCGTCACCGCGGCGTGATCGCCGATCATCTCCTGGGTGTAGCTGTTCCACGCCGGGTAGATCGGCAGCCAGCCGCCTTGCCGGCCCATGGCGATCAGCGATTGCGCCATATCGGCGGTGCGCTTCGGATCGATGATGGTGAGCAGGGGATGCAGCGCGCGGAAGGTGTCCCACAGCGAGAAGTCGCAATAGTAGGTAAAGCCGCTTGCCNNGGCAGCAGCATGGCGTGATAGAGCGCGCTATAGAAGACGCGGCGGCGGCTCTCTCCGCTGTCGCGGATTTCGATGCGCGACAGCGCCTCGTCCCAGGCTTGCTTCGCCTCTTGCGCCACTTGGTCCAGACTCCAGCCGGGAATCTCGCGGTCCAGATTGCGCCGCGCCTCTTCGATGCTGGTGAACGACGTCCCCACCTTTACGCGAATCACATCGCCCTGCCGCGCGGCGAAGCTCAGATACGCGCCGGGAGCGCCGTGGACGCCGTCCTGCTCCGCGGCGCCGTCCCGCTTCTCCGCGCCGCTCCAAACGCCGAATGCGCGGAACGGGCGCTCGAATCGCGCCACGAAGTAGCCGCTGAATCCCGCCGGCTTCCCCGCCCCGGCGTACAAACGGTGCGCCGGATTGAAGCCCCATACTTCTTGGTGCGCCACATCGACGCGCACCTGCCCTTCGCCGGCGCGAGAGTTGGCTTGCACCAGAATCCACGCGTCCGCGGCAGCGGAAAAGCGAAACTCCAGGATGCCGGCGCGTGAAGTTGCGGCCACCGAGGCCCGGATGCCAGAGTCATCCAGCGTGACGTCGTAGCGGTACGGCGTCGTCTTTTCGCTCGAGCGCTGAAAGGCGGAGGCGCGGTCGGCGGGCGGCAGTTTCAACGCCCCGGCGAGCGCCATGATGGTGACGCTGCCGTAATCCTGGGTACACGAGCCGCTCAGGAAATGACTGCCGCGAAAGCCCTGGATCCGCTTGTCCTTTTCGTAATAAGGCGCGATGCACTTGGCTTCCCCATCACGCGTCTGCGGGGTCCAGTTCGTCATGCCGAAGGGTACCCCCGTTGCCGGGAACGTCTGTCCGTCTCCCGCGGTTCCAATCATCGGATTCACAAAGTCCGTGGGGGTAGCGGCCACGGCTACGGCAGCGAGAAGAATGCCGGGTAGGGCGATCTTGATCAATGGAGAATCTTCCTGCCGCTATCTTAACTGGGATGCGCGCCTATAATGTAAGTCGGATGGGTCACCCGGCGGCGTCTCGAGGGATCGCGAAGCTTCTGATGTCCAGCCGCGTTGTGCTCTGGGTGGGCTTCGGCAGCCTCATCCTTCTGATGATGCTGATCGCCTCCAACGCCAGCCGCGCGCTGGGCCGCATCGAAGCCTCGAACGCTCAGATCCGCCAGGGCTTTCTGCAGCGCGACGAGTTGCTCAATCGCCTTCGCTCGGAGCTGTACCGCTCCGGCATCGATGTGCGCGACTACCTCATGCACGCCGATCCGCAACTCGCCGAACTGCGCCGCGCGGAGATTCAGCGCACGCAGAAAGAGATGGATGCCGCCATCGAACAATACCGCAAGGATCGGCCGCCCGAAGAGGCCACCGCGGTGGACGAACTGCGCCGCGATCTCAACGAGTACTTCAGCCTGGTCGAGCCTGTGCTCCACTGGGATGCGGACGCGCGCAAGACTCGAGCCTGTGCTCCACTGGGATGCGGACGCGCGCAAGAACCAGGGTCCCGATTTTCTGCGCACCCAGATGTTCCCCCGCCGGCAGCAACTGTTGCAGCTTTCCGAGCGGATCCGCCAGATCGACAGCCGGCAATTGAGCCGCGGAGAGGTTCGCGTGGCCAACGTCTTCGCCGGGTTTCGGCGGCAAATCCTGTTCACGGCTTTGCTCACGGTGGTCTTCGGCCTGGCGCTGGCCTTCCTGGCCATCGGCCGCGTGGAGGCGCTCGAGCGCGAATCCCAGGCGCGCTATCGCGAGGTCGTCCAGGCCCGCGAAGAACTGCACAAGCTGTCCGCCCGCCTGGTGTCGGCCCAGGAAGAGGAGCGCCGGAATCTGTCGCGGGAGCTGCACGATGAGGTCGGGCAATCCATGTCCGCGCTGCTGGTGGAGTTGGGGAATCTCGAATCCACGCTGCCGCCCGCACTCGCCCCGGCGCGCGAACAACTGCAGCGCGTCCGCAAGCTGGCCGAAAGCAATGTCGGGGTGGTGCGCAACATGGCCCTGCTGCTGCGCCCCTCCATGCTGGACGACCTGGGCCTGGTTCCAGCCCTCAAGTGGCAAGCCAAAGAGGTGGCCCGGCGCACCGGCATGAAAGTCCGGGTGGATGCCGAAGACGTTTCCGACGACCTTCCCGACCTGTACCGCACTTGCATCTACCGCGTGGTGCAGGAGGCGCTGCACAACGCCACTCGCCATTCCAAGGCGGCCCACGTCCGCGTCGCCGNNTAGGAGAAAGGCATGGGCATCCTGGGGATGGAGGAGCGGGTGCGCCACCTGGGTGGAGAGTTTCACGTACAATCGGAGCCGGGACGCGGCACCTCGGTCTCCATTCGGTTGCCCCTGCAGCAGGAGACACCCCAGCCGGCGGTCACCCAAACATGAGCCCGATCCGCATTCTGCTTGCCGACGACCATTCCGTCATGCGCACCGGCCTCCGTCTGGTGCTGGAGCGCCAGGAGGATTTCCTGGTGGTGGCCGAAGCCTCCGATGGGCGCGAGGCCGTGGCGCTCGCGCAGCAGCACAAGCCCGACGTCGTCGTCATGGACGTCACTATGCCGAACCTCAACGGCATCGAAGCCGCCCGCCAGATCGGCACTGCCCTCCCCCAAACCTCCATCGTCATGCTCAGCATGCACTCCGACGAATCCTACGTGCTGCGCGCGTTGAAGGCCGGCGCGCGTGGTTATCTGCTGAAGGAATCGGCCGAAAGCGACCTGATCTCGGCGGTCCGCACGGTGCACGCCGGAAAGGCGTTCTTCAGCCCGGCGGTCAGCCGCATGCTGGTGGAGGATTACGTCCGCGAGCTCAAGGATCGCGAGATTGAAGATAGCTACGACCTGCTCACTACGCGCGAGCGCGAGATCCTGCAACTGGTGGCCGAAGGCAAGAGTAACAAAGACGTGGCGAATCTTCTGAATTTGAGCCTTTACACCGTGGAAACGCATCGCGGCAACCTGATGGAGAAGCTCAATCTGCACACCGTGCCCGAACTCATTCTGTATGCCGTTCGCAAGGGCGTGATCGGCTAGAGCGAAACCGATGTCGGCAGACGGCGTGCCCGCAGGCGAGTTTTCGGAATGGCTTCGTGGCACGGAGGCCTCGTTGCGATCGGGAAAAGGTCCAGCCGCTGTTCCCTGCGGGACGTGCAGGGGGTGCTGCCGCTCTTCCATGTTTATCCACATCGAGCCTGCGGAAACGCAGACCATCCAGCGGATTCCCCGCGCACTCCTGTTTCCGGCCCCCGGCCTGCCAAAAGGGCATGTGCTCATGGGTTATAGCGACAAGGGGCACTGCCCCATGTTGGTCGGCAACAAGTGCTCCATTTATGAAGATCGCCCGCAGACCTGTCGCGATTACGATTGCCGGGTCTTTGCCGCGACCGGCGTTCCTGTTGACGCGAGTCAGACCGAGATAGCCGATCGTGTGAAAGCGTGGGCGTTCCACTACGAAAGTGAAGCTAGCCGCGAGGAACATCTGATCCTGCAGGAGGCGGCTGCTTTCCTGCAAAGGAACAAGGATCTATTCCCGCCGGGGAGCTTACCAGGCTATCCTGTTCAAATGGCCGCCCTCGCAGTAAGCATCTATCGGCTCTTCGCCGGCATGAGGGCCATGTCGGACGCCGTGATCGCTCATGCCATCGCTCGCCAGTTGGAGTGCCG